>JANYJD010000044.1 GCA_025358555.1 Rhodoferax sp. | reverse complement strand
TAGGGAAGCGCGGATCAAATCAGCTTTTGTTTGATTGATGACGTAGCGCGTATTTTTACTTGCGCCCCGCCGAAATTTGCGATGGCTTTTTCTCAATCGCGGGCTCTTTTCCAGTTCCTTGGCCGCTTTGGAGGCTTCTGTTGGCGCTTTTTGCGCCGTGTCACCCCCTATGGGCGTAGCTCTGCCCTGACCATGTATAAATTACTCAAGGCAAACAGCATATTGAGCTGCGCATCGTTTTTGGCTAAGCCTTTGTAGCGCGTCTTCTTGTGTTTGAAGATGTTCTTGACGATGTGAAACGGGTGCTCCACGTAGGCCCTGACCTGTGCCTTCAGTTTCTCGTAGGCTTGCGCCAAACTCTTCTGCCATCCGTCTTGCAGCTTTTCAACGCTCTTGCGGCGTTTGGCAACGTGCCACTGCACGGTCTGCTCATTGGCGGCCAACGCCTCTTGCACGTCTTCTGGCTTGTCCACGCCAACGTAACCCGCGTCCGCCCATACATCGCTTTGCTGACCGTGCAGCAGCGCCGCTGTCTGGCTGATGTCTCTTACATTGGCCGATGTCGTCTTCACCGTGTGGACCAGCCCTGAGTCTTTGTCCACGCCAATGTGCGCCTTCATGCCGAAATACCACTGGTTGCCCTTCTTGGTCTGGTGCATGTCCGGGTCCCGGACTCGCGCCTTGTTCTTGGTCGAACTCGGTGCCGCAATCAAGGTGGCATCCACCAGTGTGCCTTGCGTCATCAACAGGCCTCGCTCGATCAACATGGCGTTGATTTCAACCAGCATCGCCTTGGTCAAGTCATGAGCTTCAAGCAGGTGGCGAAACCCCATCAGCGTCGTGGCATCGGGCACGCCGGTGCGCCCAAGGTCTATGCCAAGGAAGTTGCGCAGTGCATGAGAGTCGTACACGGCGTCTTCCACGGCTTCGTCGGCTTCGTCGGCCAGACCTTACCATTGCTGCACGAAGTACATGCGCAGCATGCGCTCCAATCCTATGGGCGGTCGGCCCCGTTTGCCGCTCTTGGGGTAGTGCGGCTCTATGACTTCTTTCAATCGACCCCAGGGAACCACTTGCTCCATCTTGCCAAGAAATATCTCCCGCCGCGTTATCTTCTTCTTGCCCTCGTATTCGGCTAAGGCGAAACTGATTTGACTTGGCGTTGTGGGGTTCATCTTGACCTGGCTTTGTGGACTACCTGCCTTTAACGTTTCGGGGGCGGTGCGGGTTGGCAAATCCGGTGAATAAATCTGCGTTTCCTTAGTGGTTGTCATGAATTAGTGAAATATCAATAGCGTGCTGGTGCAAAAGGCGGTCAACACCGACGAAGCAGAAAAGAACGAACCCGACCTGGACATCCACGCCGAGCTTGAACGCAGACAAGTCCAGCTTGCCGCGATTGCCGCAGCCAAAGCCCGCCTTGAAGAGCGCCAGCGTCAAAGCGACACCCAGCGTGGGCGCAGCCCCGACGACGAACGCAAGCCCAGAGACAAGGACGGCCAGCCCAAAGGCGGCAAACCGTATCAACGTGACTTCGGTGTTCCCGCGACCAAAGCCCAGGACAGCTTTACCGACCCCGAGTCACGCATTATGAAGCGCGCCGGTGGGGGTTATGACTATGCCTACAACGCGCAGACCGCAGTCGATGAGAAGGCACACATCATCGTGGCCGCCGAGGTCGTCAACACCAGCTCCGATGTGCGGCAGTTGTCCATGGTGCTGGCAGCCGTCAAGGCCTACACGGGTTCGGCTGCAGGCCAAGTATTGGCTGATGCGGGCTACCGCAGTGAAGCGGTGATGGCCGAATTGGCACGAACTCAGCCGGATACTGAATTGGTGATCGCGCTGGGACGCGAGGGCAAAGTATTGGTCAAGCCCCGGGATGCCAAGCGCTACCCGCACACGGTGGCAATGGCGGCCAAATTCGAGACTGAACAAGGCAAGCTTGACTACCGCAAACGCAAGTGGATTGGTGAGCCACCCAATGGGTGGATCAAGAACGTTCTGGGGTTTCGCCAGTTCAGTATGCGCGGCTTGAAAAAGGTGAAGGCCGAGTTCAAACTCGTCTGCCTGGCGCTCAATCTGCGCAGAATGGGGGCGATGCAGGCAGGGTGAGTGCGAAAGCGCACCCAAACCGCAAATGAGGCGATCTAGAACATGCTTGAACAGGTATGAGTTCGATAGAGCAGCTGGTGGTGACGGGCATGTTCATCAGCAGCCCGATCATGTTGGACTGTCCATGAGTAACATAACGTTCGCCTAAATCTTTCTGCCGCCCAGACTCCTAGGGCAGTCAAAGTCAGCAGCCTGGGTCAAAAGGTCGTCGGCACCAACATTGACCCCCCGTTTGTACTGGGTCAACTGCTGGGAATAGGAAAAATGGAATAACGATCTGGAATTTCCAACAGTTCATTTTCGACCGTAGGTGCTGTCGTGGTCAGGTGCCACGGTCAAAAATCGCATGAAATCCCCGTCGCGATACGCGGTGCAACGACGGGATTGGGAGATTCTCAATGAATAGATGGCTTCCACGCCCTGCGGAGGCTTCACGCTGACAATTTTTTCCCACTTCAAACCATTGTCACGATAAAGCTGTCCCCAACTCAATTGCCGGATTTTTCGCAGGGTATCAATGGCCGCGTTACGTTCCGGCTTTTGCAGGCCGAGCAGGTGTTCCTGAAAAACTGGGTTATTCAAGTCAAGGCGAATCGGGTTGTCGTTGGATCTCATCCGTTTTACTCGCGCTGGGACGCTACAGCCAGAAGGGTGTCGGTTTGCGAGTCAGAGACAGGATTTTGTGTTGACCAGGCAGTAGCCCGTGCCAAGTCTAAAGCCGCTTGTGCTTCATGCAGCCAGCGTTCGGTATCAGGAATGACAGTTGCCGTACGTATCAGCCAAACACCCGTTTCTTGTTCTTCAACCAAGACTTGGCGGCCCGCAAACTGTTTGCCGAGCGAAATTTGTCCATTGGCACCGATGACTTTGACGGTTGAGTGCGACGTGATAGCTTGCATGGTGTTTTCCTTGGTGCGTTACCAAATTAGTTCGGCACGAATGTATTGTATTTGACGGTGCTAATCTGTCAAGGGTGTGTCGCAGCGGATCGCTTCAAGTGTGCAGTTTGCGGATTTGAACCGCCGTCCGCAAGTCTTTAGAACTGGGAGGAGGGCGTTGTTTTCACGATCCGAAACGGACAAATCACGCAATTCGAGGACAAACACCCGCAGCAATACTCAGGAGTAGGTAGAGTGAGTTGTGTTCCGGGGTGCGACTGCACCACCAAACCCCAAAAGCCCAACTGTTTTCAGTTGGGCTTTTTCTTGTGCGCCCAGCATGGGCGCACTCCTGCGGGTGCAAGTCCCGCCGTAAGTTGATCACAGCGAACGAAGCGAAGCGCAACTGCATGAGGGCGACCGAGTGTGGGAAGGAAGCGTGGAGCGTAAATTGTGAGCCGATGGACAAGAACCGGATAGAAGGCGCTGCCGAGCAGGGCGAGCGGGCATGAAACTGCAAAGCCCTTGTGATCAAGGCGAGGTGGCGTAAATCCGGCGGTTGTGCAATGAAGGAGTGCGTTCTTACCTGGGGAGATCTCGCTTTGTGCCTGAAAGGGCGACGGTGTCAAACTGGAGCGAGAAGTCAGCAGAGGTCGTAGTAGCCCGAGGCGAGGCCCCCTGTGGGAGAAGACCGAGGGTGAAGGGCCGAACGAGGAGGAGAGTTCAAGGCCATGGCGATGCAGCAGGAATTGCGTCAGATGCCCGAGAAATCGGGGCGGGCGGGGGAAGCGCACGGTGAAGCCGGGTGCGAAGCTGCCAGCGACGAAGCCGGCTGCCCGCGACATGCAACCGAGAACACGGGGTCAGTGCTGCTGCAAGCGGCGCTGACAAGAGAGAACCTGCGGCGAGCGTTCAAGCGGGTGCGGGCCAACAAGGCAGCCGCCGGTGTTGACGGACTGGATATAGACCAGACGGCGCGCCATCTGGCAACCCAGTGGCCGGTGATTCGCCAACAATTGTTGGCAGGGACGTACCGCCCCAGTGTGGTACGCCGGGTGATGATCCCCAAGCCCGAAGGTGGTCAGCGCGAGCTGGGCATCCCCACGGTGACGGATCGCCTGATCCAGCAGGCGCTGTTACAGGTATTGCAACCAATTCTGGACCCTACCTTCAGCGAGCACAGCTACGGCTTTCGGCCGGGGCGGCGTGCGCATGACGCGGTACTGGCCGCGCAGTCGTACGTGCAGTCTGGCCGGCGGGTCGTAGTGGACGTTGATCTGGAGAAGTTCTTTGACCGGGTCAACCACGACATTCTCATCGACCGCTTACACAAACGCATCGGGGACGCTGGAGTTATCCGGCTGATCCGGGCCTATCTGAACAGCGGCATCATGAGTGATGGTGTGGTGCAGCAGCGGTATCAGGGCACGCCGCAAGGCGGGCCACTGTCGCCGCTGCTGGCCAACGTGTTGCTGGACGAGGTGGACAAGGAGTTGGAGCGGCGGGGACATTGTTTCGCGCGCTACGCTGACGACTGCAACGTGTACGTTGGCAGCCCAAAAGCGGGTGAGCGGGTGATGAACTTGCTGCGGCGTATGTACGCCAAATTGCATCTGACGGTCAACGAGGCCAAGAGTGCGGTTGGCAGTGTGTTTGGTCGCAAGTTCCTGGGCTACAGCTTGTGGGCAGGGCCAAAGGGCGAGGTCAAACGCAAAGTGGCAGCCAAGCCGATGGCAACGTTCAGGCAACGGATCAGGCAACTGAGTCGGCGCTCGGGCGGACGGAGTCTGCACGATGTGGTGCAGCGTCTGCGACCCTACATGATGGGTTGGAAGGCCTACTTTAGGTTGGCGCAAACACCAGGCGTCTGGCGCGAGCTTGACGAATGGTTACGTCACCGATTGCGGGCCATGCAGCTCAAGCAATGCAAGCGGGGTACGACCATGTACCGCGAGCTGCGAGCGCTGGGGGCGACGCAGGGCGTAGCCCGGCGCGTGGCGGCAAACTCCACGCGCTGGTGGCGCAATAGCGGCAAACTCCTGAATAGCGTCCTGACCATCGATTTCTTTGATCGTCTGGGTCTGCCCCGGCTCTCATGACCTCAACTTCTCGAACCGCCCGGTGCGGACCCGCATGCCGGGTGGTGTGGGAGGGGCCCGATCTGCGATGATCGGCCCCTATCCCGATTCGGAGCGAAGAATTGCCAAGCGTTTCAGCAATTCATTCGCCAACCGCCAGATACTCGCGCAGCTGTTTCGCAACTCGAACGCGGTCAGCAGGCGCCACAGTGCCCACGCGTTTGTGAATATCTGCGTCTTCAACGACTGCCAGTTTGCTGGGGCGCACAACCGACGGCTCTGGCAAGCCTGCGGCCTTCAGGTCTTTGATGACAACGTCGCCATAGTGGGCCGCATTGGCAGCGCTGGTGACCATGGCCAGCACATATTTGCCATTGCGCCTGCTTAAAACATCTGTTGAAACGATCACGGCAGGGCGCACTTTGCTGGATTTCGCGTTCGGTGAATCCGTGAAGGGAAAGGGAACCACCACGATGTCCCAGGTTCGATAACTTGCCACCTGTGCTTACCGCAGAACGTCATAGGCGGCGTCTGCCGCCGAATCCCATTCAGCAAACAGCCTGAATGGGTCTTCCCGGCGTTCTTCGCCTGCGCCAGGCATCACAAACTGCGGCGCTTTGTTGGCCAGTTTGGCTGTCATGTAGTGTCGTATCGCTTCGCGGAAAAATTCCGAGCGGTTGCGTCCCTCGAGTCGACAGGCTTCGTCGACCTGGGTGGCCATGCCCGCTGGCATGGAAATGGCGAAGCGTTGATAGGCGTTGTTTTGCATATTTTTTACCTAAAGACCTGAATCCGTGAGCTTAGCGTATACCTATAGTATTACGCAATATGCAGCTTATGTAAATCTCGTGGCGCAGCATCATTCACCTTTGCCCATTCAACTCCATCGCATCACGCGCATAGTCGGCCAGGCGGCGCGCGGCGCGGGTGCGCTGCTCGGGGGAGGTGGTGTTGTGGATCTGCGCGAACAGGGCGCAGCTCTCGTTGGTGAGCTTGTTGCTGTAAGCGCGGTAGGCGGGGTTGGGCGAATTGATGGAACGGTCCAGGTAGCCGCGCAGGGCAGCTAGCACCTCGGCCTGGTTGGTCTTGACCGCCACTTGGCGCAGGGTTTGCATGAAGTCCTGCTGGCGGCGCAAGCGCTCGGTGTAGCTGGCCTGTACGTCAAAGCTGGAGGCCTCCAACCCGGCGCGTAGCACGGTGCGCTGGCGCTCTTCGAGCTTGCCGTAAAACTGCTCGCTGCGCTCCACGTTGGACTTGAAGCGTTTGTCAAAGCGCTCAGCCGCAGTCAGCTTGAGCCAGTCGCTGCGGTACTCGGCGTGCACTTTGGTGAGCTTGCGGTCAATGTTGGCAATCTGCTCCGGTGTGAGGCTCATGGCAAGCGCCACGGCGGCGGGCTCGGCCTGGGTTGATGCGGCATCAAAGCGGGTGCGGGTCTCGGCAAACAGGGCGCACACCGGTGCAGGGGAAAGGTCTGCCTCAGCCAGTCGCTGCGCTTTTTGCAGCAGATCGGAGATTTTTGGCAGCTCGTCGGCGCGGTGCCACTGCTGCAAGCGGGCCAGCTCTGCGCGCACTTTCAGGGTCTGGCTCTCGTTGAAGTCCACATAGCCATCCAGCCACCAGTAGCCAAACTCGGGGGCGTTGTTGTAGGCCAGCTTGATGGCGCTGCAGGCTTGCAGCAGCGAAATCGCCGCAATGGCAAGCAGCATGGGCAAGCGGTTGACGAATGGCGTGATCAATCGGATGGCGAACTGCATGCGCAAGCGCGTGGCGGAGGCTTTGGAAGTTTCTGGCATGGCCTGCAATATACACGCCATCGCCGGAAATTGCTTTAGCTGATTTACTGCTAAATATGTAGCTAACTATGAATATAGGACAAGGGCTAGTAGGCTATTTTGTCCCTGGAACCCTGCGCCGCCTCCTTCAGGGCACGGGTGATGATGCCGGTGCTGACGCTGGCAAAATACCGCGCGCCCCAGGCGGCGTATTTGTCCTCATCCTCGGGGCTCAGGGCAAGGATGCCAGGGCATTTGCCAGCAGCGGCCACGGCTTTTAGCGTGCGCTCAATTGCCGCCTGCACGGCGGGCTCGTTCCAGCGGTTCTCGCAGCCCATGCTGTGCGCCAGGTCATTGGGGCCGATGAAGACGCCGTCCACGCCTTCCACCGCTGCTATTGATTCTGCGTTGGCCACGCCTTCGGGTGTCTCGATCATCACCACCAGCGCAATGCCGTCGTTGCTGCGCTGGGAGTGCGCGGGCCCGCCAAACGCGCCGTAGCCTGCTGCGCGGGATGAGAAGGCACTGCCGCGCTGGCCGCTCAGACCCTTGGCACCGGTGGCCAGCGGGTATTTGACACGCTGCACCAGCGCCGCTGCATGCGCCGCCGTGCTGACCATGGGAATCTGCAGGCCGCCCGCGCCAATGTCCAACGTGCGGGCGATGTCGTGCTCCAGGCACCGCACCAGGGTGGGCAGGTTGCTGGCGCGGGCGGCGCGCAGCATGTTCTCTGTCGTCTCAATGCTGGCGCTGCCGTGCTCGTTGTCGATCACCATGAAGTCAAACCCGGCGTAGGCGCACATCTCCACAATGGCGGGGGAGGCAATGCCGTTGAAGATGCCGCGCAATCGTTTGCCGCTTTTGAGCATGGCGGGCAATCGGGTGTCGAGCGGGAAAAATGGGTCGGTCATGGGTGTATCTCCAGGTATGGCTATGGATTGCTGGTCACGGGTCGGGGGTCAAGGCCACAGCTCTTTGCTGGCCATCTCGGTGCCTTCAGCCATGCTGGCCAGTTTGGCGAATGCGATGGGCGGGTGAATCGCGCCAAACCCGGCAAACGTGCCAAAGCCGCAGTCGGTGGCGGCCATCACGCGGTCGCGGCCCACAATGTTGGCATAGGTCAGCAGCCGCTGGGCAATCAGGCGCGGGTGTTCGATGAAGTTGTTGACAGAGTCCAAGACGCCGGGCGCGAGGATTTTGTCATCCGGAATCTTGCCAGCCTTGGCGGCTGCCGCCCACACCTCCCACTCATGCGCATGGCGCGGGTTGGCGCCTTCAAACAGCACGGTGGAGGGTTTGGCTTTAAGCACCACATCCAGAATCTTTTCCAGCCCAATGTCGCGGTGATGTGGCCCCTCGTAGTTGCCCCAGCACACATGCATGCGGATGCGCTCAGCCGGCACGTTGCGCAGCGCGTGGTTGAGCGCCTCTACCTGCAAACTGGCGTTGCGCAAAAACTCGGTGTCGTCCACATCGCGAAACTTGATGTGGCGGCCCATGGCCAGGTCGGGCGCGTCAATCTGCAAGTCCAGCCCTGCCGCCACGATGGCTTCATATTCGGTGGCCATGGCGTCGGCCAGTGCCTGTAAATACTGCTCGTTGCTGGGGTAGTATTTGTTGGGCTGGAACACGGCAATCACGCCGGGGGAGGCGCTGTTCATGAAGGCGCGGGTAGGCGGGTTTGCGTTGGTGGAAGCCGATGTCACTGCGGCTTTTAGGTTGGCAATGTCCTTGTGAAGGCCGCTGAGGTCTTTCACGGCAATCGGGCCGGTACATATGGGGCGGTGGTACTTGGGTGTGGCACCCAGTTTGGCCAAGCGCTCTTTGAACTCGGGGAAGTCATCCAGATCCAGCGGCACGGCGCGCGGCATCTCGCCCAGCTCAAAGCCCGTCAGGCGGTGGCGGATGTAGGTGGCGTAAGAGATTTTGCTCATCTCGCCGTCGCTCACCACGTCTACACGTGACGCGGCCTGTTTGGCGACGACGTTGGCCACTTCTGTGGCCATGGTGGTGTCGAATACGGCCTCGTCATAGTTCAGGCCACTGTCCTGCGCAAACAGTTGCGTGACGACGTGCTCGGGGCGTGGCAGGCTGCCTACGTGGGTGGTCAAGATGCGGTGGGTCATGTGTGTTTCCTGTATTACTTTTTGGCTCAACTTCAGCGCTGTGAGCGGTCTACAAAGCGCTTCAGGCCGACAAAGCCATTGGCGTCCACCGCGCGGTCCATCTGGCCCGCAGCCGTCACCACCTCCGATGCCCAGTGGATCGTCTTGCGGCCATCGCCGGGCGTCATCAGCAGCATCACGGCTTCTGTGTCGCCCTTGTTTTTGTATCTGCGCACGCAGTCGGCCGGCATGGCAAAGCTGTCCCAGCCCTCGGGCGTTCCCTTGGCGATGTGGCTGACTGTTGCCTGGCCGGGCGCAGCCTGTGCGTCCAATGCCACAGCAATCTCCACCGCGCCCTGGTACACGGTGAGCACCTGCTTTTCTGCCAGTGAATGGCGCGACACGCTGCCCCCCGCCGGCAGCTTGAGCCATTCAATCGAGAATCCGTGGGAATTGGCGATGGGTGCCGCATGGTTGCGCTCCTGCGTCATGCCCAGGCCAATCACCGGGGCCATCTGCGCACCGCAGCCGGGCAGGATCGAGTCCAGCAGCGCGTTGGACGACCATTGCAAGCCTGCAAAGCGCACGATCCGCTGCGCCATCTCGGCGGGTGTCCACTGGCGCAGCGCGGCAATCTCGGCAGGCGTCATGGGTTGCAGGCGCTTGTCGGCCTCAGTCATTTTCTGGCCCAGTTGCTCGTCGATGATGCGGTAGTCGTCCGTCAGGTGCACGCCTTGCGCGCGCGCGGCTTCAAGCGTGGCGGGGCCCCACAAAATACCGCCGGTGTCATCGCGGCCCAGGCCTGTGAACATGAAGGCTTCGTCGTTGCCGATGTTCTTGAAGCCCCGGTAAATCCAGGTGGGCACCGAACAGACGTCGCCCGCGCCAAATTCTGCGGTAGATGGCTCGGGGTTAAAGCCCCAGTGGAACTGCCAAGCGCCCTTGGTGCAGATGAATACTTCGGCCGTAAAGTGCATGTGCGGCGGGTTGGTCACGCCTGCGGGCATGGATACACCGCCCACCTGAAAGCCATGCTTCTCGCGCAGGCTGACTGGCTGGTTCGGGTTTTGCGAGACGCCCGGGCCAATCAGTGCATAGTTTTTCTTGGGGCCGCAGCCGGGAATGCGGTAGTCAATGAACGCATCGGTGGTGTAGCGCAGGCTGCTGAAGGGGATGAATCGCTCTTTGATTTGCTGTTCGGTGAACATGGGGGGCTCCTTAAAAAGGTCTGTGGAAATATCGGTTGAAGGGGCGGTTGAAAGGGGCGGTTGAAGGATCGGTTGAAAAGTCAGTTGCGGGGTCTATGCAGATATCTCGCGAATGCGCAGGCCGGTGCTGCTGTCAAACCAGTACAGCCGGCTGGTGTCCAGCTTCACGCCAACGCGGTCGCCAAACTTGAGGCGCAGGTTTTTATCGCCTTTCACGGCCACGGGGGTGCTGCCAAATTTGATGGTGACCAGGGTGGCGTCGCCCAGCAGCTCAAAGGCAAACAGCTCGGCTGAGAAGTTGGCGTCTGCGTCGCTGGTGAGTTGCATATCTTCCGCGCGGATGCCCAGTACCAAATTGCCGGGGCGCGGCGGGTTCACCCTGATTTGAACGCCATTTTCGGCTGTAGCCCTAGTCCCGTCTGCATGAACAGGTATTAAATTCATAGCGGGGCTGCCGATGAACCCTGCGACATACGCATTCACCGGGTCGTTGTAGATTTCCTCGGGCGGTGCGAGTTGCAGAATCACGCCGTCTTTCATGATGGCCACGCGGTGGGCCAGCGTCATGGCCTCCACCTGGTCGTGCGTGACGTAAATGGTGGTGACTTCCAGCTCATGCGCCAGGTGCTTTATTTCGGCGCGCATGGCCACGCGCAGCTTGGCATCCAGGTTGCTCAGTGGCTCGTCCATCAAAAAAACCTTGGGCGTTCGCACAATGCTGCGCGCCAGGGCCACGCGTTGGCGCTGGCCACCCGAGAGCTCACGCGGGCGGCGCGCCAGGTAGGCACCCAGCTCCACGCGCGCTGCGGCTTTGTTGACGGCGGATTCGCGCTCAGCACCGTGGATGCCGCGCAATTTGAGCGGGTAGCCAATGTTCTCGGCCACCGTCATGTGCGGGTACAGGCCGTAGTTCTGGAACACCATGGCCACGTCGCGCATTTGCGTGGGGACTTCATTGATGCGCTGGCCGTTGAATGAAATCTCGCCATGGGTGGCATGCTCCAGCCCAGCCACCATGCGCATGGTGGTGGTCTTGCCGCACCCTGACGGCCCCAGCAGCACCAGAAACTCCTGGGCCGCAATGTCCAGGTTGAGGTCTTTGACGACATGGGTGCTGCCAAAGGTTTTGTGCAGGCCGCGCAGGGAAATTTGGGTCATGGCAGGTCAGCGATCAAGTCAATGGCCGGGTTCAACGAACGGAGCCCGCCGTCAAGCTCTGGATGAATTGCTTTTGCACCAGCAGCGAGATGATGAACATCGGCGCGGTGATCAAAATGCCGCCTGCTGCCATCAGCTCCCACAGGTCGCCGCGCTCGGTTCTGAAGCCAATCAGCCCGATCGGCAGCGTCAGCGCATCCTGCTTGCTGATGATGAGGGCGAACAGAAACTCGTTCCACGTCAGCGTGAAGCTGAACACGGCGGCGGTAATGATGCCGGGCAGGGCAGTGGGCACCACAATCTCCCAGATCACGCGGGCGCGGTGGGCGCCATCCACCATGGCGGACTCTTCAATCTCCACGGGAACGGCGTCGATGAAGCCCTTCATCATCCACACCGCGTAGGGCAGCACGATGGACATGTTGACCAGGATCAGCGCAGTGCGGGTGTCCAGCATACCAGCCTCTTTGAACATTAAAAAGTACGGCAGCACCACCACCGCAGCGGGGATGAACTGCGACGCAATCACGACCAGAAAGATGGTTTTCTTGAAGCGAAACTCAAACCGCGAAAACGCGTACGCTGCCAGGGTCGCCATCGGGATGGCCAGCAGCACCGTGCCGCCCGCCACGCACAGGCTGTTGATGACTTTTGAACCCAGATTCCACGGGTGCTGAAACACCGTTTGCAGGTTTTCCAGCGTCGGGCTGAAAACCAGTGCCGAGCCCAGTGCGTAAACGTCTCGGGGCTGCTTCAACGCGGTGATGGCGATCCAGCTGATGGGCAGCAAGATGGCCGCAATGCCGATGAAGATCAGCAGTTGCCGCAGCCAAGCAGCCGCAACTTCGTGGGCGGGCGTAATGTAGCCGGGAATATGCGTGGCGGTCATCGGGTCTTGGCAAACACCAGCCGAAGGTAGAAGCCCGCCAGCACCAGCAAAACCGCCGTCAGCAGATATGCGGCTGCCGCTGCGTAGCCCATGTCGTAGTAGCTGAAACCCTGCTCGTACACAAAATAGGCCAGCGTCTTGGTGGCATTGCCCGGGCCTCCTGTGGTCAAGGTGTAAATAGTGTCGAATGCCTTGAGCGCAAAGACCGTTTTGAGCACCAGCACAACGCTAACCACGGGCAGCAGTTGGGGCCAGGTGATGTCGCGGAAAACAGCCCAGCTGGATGCGCCATCAATGCGCGCCGCCTCTTGCGTTTCGGTGGGGATGGAGGCCAGACCCCCCAGCATGACCAGCGTCATGTACGGGGCCCAATGCCACACGTCAGAAGTCACTATGGCCACCATCGACAGAGTGGGATCCGCGAGCCACACGCTGTCTTTCATGGCCGGAAAAATTACGCCAATGGCGTGGGCCAGTACGCCGTACTCGGCATTCAGAAAAAATTTGAACGAGATCCCGATGAGCGCCGGGCTCATGACAAACGGCAGTATCAACAGCGTGCGCGCCAGCGAATTCAGGCGCCCGGTGCGGTGCAGCAGCAGCGCGGCACCCAGCGCCACAGCCAGCGTGATCAGCACATCCGCAGTGATAAAAATGCCTGTGACCCGGATCGCGTCAAAAAACTCCGGGTCATCGGTAAGCAGGTTCACGTAGTTCTGCACCCCTACAAAGCCGCCCGCCGTGTTGCTTTTGGCCAGCTTCCACTCGCGAAAGCTCAAGATTAGCGAATAGCCCAGCGGAAACAGGGCCATTCCCGCCACAAACAACAGGGTAGGCCCCAGCAAAATCCAGTGGACTGGAAGGCGTCTCATGCCCCGGCAGGGTCAGGCCCGCATGGCCTTGCGCACGCGCGCGGCCGCATCGTCCAAGGCAGGCTTGACCTGGGTTTTGCCACCGGCCAGTTCACTGATGGAGGCTTCAAGAATGTCGCTGACCTGCGGCCACTGGGAAAACAGCGGTGTGCCTTTGGCACCCTTGAGCGCCTGCGCGGCAAACACATGCATGCCTTTGTAGCGCAGGTTCACATCGGCATCCAGCAGGTTTTTGGTCTGCATGGCGACCACTTCATTCATGCTCTTGTCCAGCAGCACACCGCGCTCGATTTCGGGGTTGGACAGCCAGGTCAAAAACTCCATTGCCGCCTCCTTTTTCTTGGAGTTTTTGTTGATTCCGTAAAACCAGGTGTTGGTGTAGGTGGTGTTGTCCTTACCGGGCATGCTGGGCAGCGGCGCAAAGGCAATCTGCTCTGGCTTCAAGGTGGAGGTCTTCGGGTCCACCAAACTGGCATAGCGCCACCACCACACGGGCACCATCGCGCTTTTGCCCTGGGCGACGGAATTTACGGCGTCGACCTCGTTAAATGAAGCCGACGCAGCAGGAGCCGCCTTGTGCTTGAGCATGACGTCCATGTAAGCCTGCGTCGCCGCAACGCCCGCCGGGCTGTTGAACGCGGGCTGGCCCTTGGCGTCCAACAAATCGCCACCGCCGCCCCATAAATAGTTGAACCAGATCATTAAATTCTGACCAGCCGTTTTGCCGTAGTACATGGCCACGCCGGCCATATCGGCCTTGGCGGAGATGATCTTGCCGGATTCAACCATGTCGTCCCACGTGGCGGGTGCTTTGAGGCCCAGCTTGTCAAACACATCTTTGCGGTAAAACATTAGCTGAACATGGCCGCGAATCGGGAAACCGAGCACGTTTTTGCCAGTGCCGTTGCCATCGCGCGAGGCGCGCATGTGGGCCAGCGGGTAGCGCGATTCAAGGTCAATTTTCTTCTCGGCCAGCCTGCTATTGAGGGGCTCAAACAGGTTGTAAAGCGACGGGCCCCACACGTCCATGGTGCTGAGCACATCGTACTGCGCGCTGCCGCCCACCAGCTCGGCGGTGAGCTTCTCGCGCGTGCTGGCAAAAGGCACATACTGGTATTTGACCTTGATGCCTGTAAGCGCTTCAAACTCGGCCATTTTGGCCTCATGCGCCTTGAACTGCGGTGCCACGACGGTGAGCAGGTTGACTTCTGTGCCCGCGTAGGGCTTGCCGGGCTTGATGGATCCGATGTTTTGCGCGAAGGCCCACGGGACCGCGGCACCGCCCACGCTTGCAGCAGTGGCTTGAAGGATATTGCGACGTTTCATGTTGGCTCCTTAAAAAAATGAAGTTGATTTACTTGCTCGTGCACACTGATCTATCATTGGCCGGATGGAAATCATTGCGCCATCCACCGCAGCAAGGCCTGGTTAAGCCGGGCTGGTGCTTCCAGCGGCACAAAATGCCCAACCCGGGGCAACTCCAGCCACTGTGACCGAGGCTGTGCAGTCACCATGGCATGTTGCATCGCGGGCGGACACAAGCGGTCTTTGGCCCCGCTGACAATTAATAACGGGCCTTCAAACGCCGCCAGCGCAGCGAATCCCGCAGGGCGTTGAGCGGCCCACGCAAACTCGGCAAAAGCCGCCTTGCGCGGCGTGCGCAACGCCATGTCATGCACCAGAACCGCATGGGTGCCGCGGCGGCTCTCATGGTGAAAGTATGCGGGCTTCACGTGCTTGGCCACCTCACCGGGGCCGCGGTCCCGCCACATCTTCCACAGCCAGGCGCTTTTGCGCTGCCCGCGCGGGCTGGCGGCCTGGGCGTTGCTGGCAATCATGGCGATGCGTTGCACCCGCTCGGGTGCCTGGCGCAGCAGTTCAAGCGCCCACAGCCCGCCCAGAGAAAAGCCTGCAACCGAAAACTGAGGCGGCAGTTTGCGTAACAGCTGCGTTGCCCACTGCCCCAAATCCCGAAGGGCCTGGTAGTCAACAATGACGACGTTGGCAGCGCCACGCAGGGCCTCCTTTTGGCGCTTGAACACCCGGGCGTCGCACAGGGTTCCGGGAATCATCACCAGCGTGGGAAGGGCCATGGAAGACACATGGTGGCGCTCAAGCGCCTGCACGGCTCTCGGTATGCGCGTAAATCTGCTTCCAGATCGCCACTTCGTCCGTCACCATGTACTCGGCGGTAATGCGCCCTGCCGTCAGGTTCAAATGGCTCATGCCCATCACGTACACCGGCGCGCCGGTAGGTTCGCCAAAGTGGCCAAAGCCTGAATGCGTGCCCGCGAGCGACCAGCGCAGCGCGATGCGCACCGGCAACTCGGCGTCGCGGTTGATGAGGGCGCTCTCCACTTTGTAAGCGGCATCGGGGAGAGACGCCAGATAGCCCATGGCAAAGGTGTCAATGTCGTGGTGGCCATACAGCACGGCTCCGCCCGGCGCGTGCAGCCCAGCGCCATGGAAATAAATGTCGCGGATGGCTGCGGTTTCTTTGGCGTGCCACAGGCGCGTCAATCGTTTGACCAGGTAGTCGATAGTCTCATCGTCTTGAACCGTTGGCATAAAACATCCGGGCCTGTCGTGCGCAGGCACAAAATATGAGATGGGCTGGCCATTGCGAATTTCGCGGTCCACCATCTCACGGGCGAGCACGCGCGGCTCAAGCCCCAGGCAATTGGCAAACGCCGCCTGGTCGCGGACCAGCCATTCCTCTACCACCACCTGGTTGCGCACCCAGCAGTCCGCAATGATGCGGCTGCGCACGCGCTTGCCCGTGGCGCGGCCCAAAATGCCGTCGCCGGTGTGCGTCATCACCGACGTGAGGCGGTGGGACGAGAGAAACGTGCCGTCCTCAAACCCGGTCCAGATCACATCTTCGCCGACCAGTTGCCGATCCGGGAACTGGTACAAGGTCTGCAAGGTTTGGCTGGCCACTCCAGCGTTGCTGCCCGTGAAGCCGGTGGCGGCGCGCAGCAAAATGTCGGGCGCATAGTATTGGTCCAGCTTGCTGCCGATGCCTCGGTCTTCCCAGATTTCACGGGTGATGCCGTAGATAAAGTCCGGCACGCTGGCATAGGTGCCCAAATCAATTTTTGCGGCCACGGGACTCAGCCTTTCACAGCGCCCTGCGTCAACCCACCCACAATTTGCTTTTGGAAGATGACGACAAGAATGATGAGAGGGATGGTGATGCTCACGGCGCCGGCCACGCCCTGCATCAGCAGTGCTTCACTCTCCGCCGTGATGGAGTTGGCAATGGCGGCAGGCATCGTCATCTTCTCGGCATTAGTCAGGGCCGAGCTGAGCAAAAAGTCGTTGTACGCGAGCAGAAAGCTGAACAAGCCGGTGGTCACTACGCCCGGCCACATGACCGGGATGATGACGCGCCGAAACGCCTGAAACCGCGTGCAGCCATCGACCAGCGCGGCCTCGTCCAGCTCATTGGGTATGTTGACAAAGAAAGATCGCAACATCCAGATGGTGAATGGCTGGTTGATGGCGACCAGCACAAAGATCAAAGTGAAGTAGGTATTACGGATGCCTAAAGCGTCAAAAATCGTGAAGAACGAAGGCAGCAAACTGGAGTGCGGAATGGCACGGAACATCAGCGCAATCATCAGCAGCCAGAAGCCCATCGAGCCTCTGTAACGCGACAGCGCATAGCCCGCCAGGCAGCCCACGGTAAGCGAGATGGTCACGGTGAACACCGTCACCAGTGCGGTGTTGAGAAAGTTGCGGTAAAACTCCTTGTCAATCCATAGCCGCGAGTAGTTCTCCATGGTGAAAGGAGCCACCCATTTGATGGGCGATGAAAACGCATCAATGTATTGCCGGAACGAGATAATGGCCGTCCAGATGATGGGCAGCGATGCGATGACGAGCCAGAAGGCCAGACCTGCGTAGATCAACACCGAAAGAGGGACGCTTTTCTTGTTCATCTCAGACTCCCTGTTTCTGTTCGCGCCAGGTTTTTACCAGGAGCGGGATCAGCAAAAACACAATGCCGATCAGTGTCAACACGGCAGCTGCGCTGGCCTTGAATGGGTTGTTTTCCTGCAGCAAAATGTGGTAAGTGAGGTATTGCACGCTGGTGGTGAAGGCCCCCTGGGTGAGCACGATCACGGGCTCAAACACACGGTAGGCGTCCATCATGTGGATCAGCGTGATGAATACGATGAGGGGTGCCAGGTGCGGCAGGGTCACGTAACGCATTTTTTGCCAGCGGGTGGCGCCGTCAATGGTGGCGGCCTCCAGCGCGTCCTGCGGTACGCCTTGCAAACCGGCATACAGCACGATGAAGGCAAATGGCACCACATGCCAGATGCCGTACACGATGATCAGCAGCCGCGCCGACCAGGCCTGCGCCATCCAGAACACCTGAATGCCGAAGTGCGACAGCAGGTAGGGAACCAGGCCGTTGTCACGGAACAGCCATTTGATGGACAGCGCCGCCACCACCGGCGTGATGATGAACGGCAGCAGCGATGCCGTGATGAAAGCGCCCTTGAGCTTTTGGGATGCGCTGTTGACACCCAGCGCCAGCAGGAAACCAATCACCAGCACAAAGGGCAGTGTGATGAAGGTGTAGATCAGCGTAAAGCGCAATGCGCCCAGAAATTCGTTGCTCGCTTTTTCGCTGGCGGCGGGAATGCCTTTTGCGTCAGCCGCTTTGCTGTCGGCCGGCGGTTCGTCGGCTATTGGCGTGGCGTCATCCAGGCCCAGCACTTTGCGGTAGTAGTCCAGGCCCACAAAGCTGCACGTCTGTACCGTCCTGCCGTTGGCGTCCATCTTGGCGCGCTGGGTCACGGTTTCCTTGATGCCAAACGGGGTGGACTCCTCCACCTTCACCACCTCCATCTCCATCGCACAGTTTCGCACCGACAGGTAGAAGGTGATAACCAGGGGCGCCGCCAGCAACAGCATCATCATGACAACGGACGGGCCGACGAATTGCAGGAATGACTTTGTTTTCATAGCGTACCCTTGGTGACGATGGTGGGAGCTGAACCGAGATGGACTGGGTCAAGACTTACTTGATGTAGCCTTTTTCAGTGGCCGCTTTGGTGTAGGCCACGGCTGCCGCATCCAGCGCCTGCTTGGGCGTCATCGTGCCGCCCAGCGCTTCGGGGATCATCTTGCCCAGCTCGCCCGTGGCCAGGCCCACGTAGGGCTCAGTCGGCCAGATGGGCGCGCCAGCTTTCATGGACAGAATCACACCGGTGCCAAAACGCGTTGGCTTGTAGACCGAGCGGATCCAGATGGTGGTGTCGTTGCCGGCCTTGGTGGTTTCTTCATCGAGCGCATCCATCAGCACCTGGAACACGACGTCGCGGTCATTGGACAGGTTCTTGGGCATGGCCACGCCGTCCCACCACAAGTGGGTGGCGCTCTTGCCGCCGGGCATGACGGCCGGGGCGGCTGCAAATTCCATCTTGCCGACGATCTTGGACGCTGCCGGGTCATCCATGCGCGCCGCACGGCTGGCCCACAGCACGCCCATGGCGGCCTTGCCCTGCTGGAACTGGTTCATCACATCGTCGGAATTGGAGGCGAGCGCGTTGGGTGTCATGTAAGGCAACATCGACTTCATCAACTCAATCGTCTTGATGCCGGCTTCTTCATTGAATGCGGGCTGGGCTGTGCCGGCCTTGAACAGCTTGCCGCCAAAACCGGCGTAGATGTTGACAAACTCGGTGGAGATGTCAAACCCCTTGGCAAAGGTCTGGGCAATCGGAAAGTCGATGCTCGGTTCTTTGGCCTTGATGACCGCCGCCGCCGCCAGCATTTCGGCATAGGTGGTGGGGGCCTTGATGCCGAGCTTGTCAAAGATGTCTTTGCGGTAGTACAGGTTTTGCGCGTTCTGCTGGTAGGCAATGGCCATTACTTCGCCATTGGACTTGACCAGCATGTTGTCTTCGATCTTGTACTTGGCCTTGTACTTGGCGACCAGGTCGGTCATGGGCTGCAGCTGGCCCTTGGCGGCGAGGTTGGAGTAGACGCCGCCAGAAATGACAGCTGCATCAAAAGCCGACTTGCCTTCTGAGCCGAAGGCGCGCTCGGTTTCAACGCGCGCCTCGGGGGTGATCTTGATGGCGACTCTGACCCCGCCTTTGTTGCAGGATTCCATCTCTTTGGCCAGGTGCTGCACCGACGGCATGGAACTGCCCACGATGTTGATGTCGCCCTTGCCGGCGATTTCGCCGCACTTGGCCTGGGCCATGCCGGGCACAAACGCTGTAAGGGCCGCCACGGCTGCAACGGTGGCCATAGCCACGAGATTGCGGCGGGGAAGGTTCAGTTTCACGGTCATGTCAGATCTCCAAAGGTTAAGGTTTCAACAGGATTTCAATAGAAAAAGTCCGGGGGGATCACGATTGGCCAAGGCGCATCCGGTTCTGCGTCTGGCTGTCAAACAAGTAACACTTCTGGGTTTTAACCGCAAACCCGGCGCGCTGTCCCATAGCCGCGCGGAATTCCTTGCCCGCTTTGGCCGTGATGAACTGATCTGCCAACTTTAAGGTGACGGTGGTGGCGTCACCCAGTAGCTCAAATGAGAAAACGTTGCCGCTGATCTGCGCGTTGTCAGGGGAAACCACAGCAATGTCTTCGGCCCGCATGCCCAGCACCACGTTGTCCTGGGACAGGTTGCCAAAACCGGCCACCCGCACCTGGTAGCCGTCGCCCTTGGCTTCAAACACACCGCCGCTCAAGCTGCCTTTCACGAGGTTCATGGCAGGTGCGCCAATGAAGCCGGCCACAAACAGGTTGCTGGGGTTGTTGTAGATATCCTCTGGCGTGCCAATCTGCTGGATCTCGGCCTTGCTCATCACCACCACGCGGTCGGCCAAGGTCATGGCTTCAATCTGGTCATGGGTGACGTAGATGGTGGTCACGCCCAGATCGTGGTGCAGGTGCTTGATGTGTGCGCGCATGCTTACGCGCAGCTTGGCGTCCAGGTTGCTCAAGGGTTCGTCCATCAAAAACACCTTGGGCTGGCGCACGATGGCGCGTGCCAGCGCCACGCGCTGGCGTTGGCCGCCGGAGAGCTCCTTGGGCCTGCGCTGCAGAAAATCATCCAGTTCGACCTGGCCCGAGGCTTTCATCACAGCCGGATGAATCTCGGCCGTAGGCGTTCCGCGAATGCGCAGCGGAAAGCTGATGTTTTCGTACACCGTCATGTTGGGGTACAAGCCGTAGCTCTGGAACACCATGGCCACGTCGCGGTCTTTGGGTTCCAGCTCGTTCACGCAAGTGTCGCCAATCCAGATTTCACCTTCGGTCGGGTCTTCCAGGCCCGCCACCATGCGCATGGTGGTGGTTTTGCCGCAGCCGGACGGCCCAAGCAGCACCAGAAACTCGCCATCGGCAATGTCGAGCGACATGCGCTTGACGCCGACCGACGTTCCCCAGGATTTGACAATGTTCTTGAGCTGGATTTTGGCCATGGTGTGTCTTCCTGGGTTGAGTGGTGGGTGATCTGGAAAATCAGGCTTGCGGCGTGAGGATTTGCATCCAGATGGCCACGTCGTCGATCAGCACCCATTCGCGTACCACCCGGCCGTGAATGAATTCTGCGTGCACAATGCCCATGACTTCCACGGTTCGTTTGCTACTTTGTTCATAGCGAACTATGCAATATGGACGAGGGCTATGCACTGTTTTTGCCCTGAAACGCAGGGCAATCCGGTCATTTCGACCGGTTTTTGGCATGTCGCGCTGGATGGCGAGGTGCTCAAGTTCGAACTGTTCGACTTGCAGCGCGCCAAACAGGCCGTACCAAAAACCGGCGATCTCCGCCTGGCCGTAGCAGGTGGATTCGCCCGGGCCGATTTGCTGCGCTGCTTCGTCGTAGAGGGACGCGGCCAGTCCATCGACGTTTGCTCTGCCGTTGCCTGCGCCGCGAGCCATATCAGCAATCGCCTGCGCATAACGCACGGCAAGCGCATCGGTGCTGATGTGCGACACATAACCAGCGGGCGCGGGTCCCGCCACGGGCTTGGTCCAGCCGCCACGCTGGTTAAGCCACTGCTGCGCCAACGCCTTTGGCGTTGTGCCAATCTGCAGGGCGATGGCGGCATGGTCGCGCACCAGCCATTCATGCACGATGCGGTTGTTTTTGCACACGCAGTCGGCAATGGTGCGGGCGTGGATTTTGCGCCCCGTGGCGGGGCCAAAGTTGCCATCGCCCAAATGCGTCATGGTTGAGATGATGCGGTGCGAGCTTAGAAATCCGCCGTCTTCATCACCCGACTGGATCACGTCTTCGGCCAGCAGCCGGCGGTCGGGGAACATGGCCAGCGTGGCGCGCGTGCCAGCGATGACATCCTCAATCGAGGTGCTGACCGACATCGCGGTTTCCACCACACACGGGTCGCTGTAGTACAGGCGGATGTCGTCAATGCGCCGGCCTTCCCAGATGCGCTCGGTGATGACGCGGATGTACTGGTCCAGGTTCTGAAACTCAGCCGCAAAGCCTTTCATGCCGGCGGCTTGGACCACGGCGGGCACGGGTTTGGAAGATTCAAACAGGGATGTCATGGAGTCCTCGCCGGGCTGGTGACTGGGCGTGTGGATGCCCGCACCACCAACCGGCAGGGCACGGTGATGGCGTGGGGCGTGGCGGTCCGGTCGATCTGCTCGCGCAGCAGGGTGGCGGTGGCTTCGATCATCAGGTCAACCGGCTGCTCTACCGTTGTCAGCTGGTACGCGCCCCAGGCGGCCTGCGGCACGTTGTCAAAACCAACCACGCTCACGTCTTCGGGCACTTTCAGGCCAAGCTCTGTGCGCAGCACGTCCATCGCCGCAATGGCCATGTGGTCGCTGCCTACAAACACGGCATCGGGACGGTCCTGCTTTTTTACGAACAGATCACGGGCCGCGCGCTGTGCACCCTCAAAACTGTAGTTGCCCACGGCGCGTGAGTGGATGCGGGTGCCGAGCAAAGCCAGCTCTTCCCGAAAGCCGCGTTCGCGGTCCAGGTTGGTGCTGGACGCCTCCAGGCCCGCCAGGTAGGCGATGCGCTGGTGGCCGCCTGCCACCAGGTGGCGCGCCACCATGCGGGCACCGGCCTCGTTGTCAGACGTGACAGCGCTGGCCGGGTGCAGCTCGTTGGCGGACTGGCGCGACATGCGGTTGAACAGCACCACCGGGCTGCCCGCGTCGGCACAGTCGCGCGCCAGAGCCGAGGAGAGCACCGTGGAAGCCATCACAATGCCGTCCACCTGGTATTGCAGAATCTCGGCCAGCACGCCGTCGGACTCGTCGCGGTCGTTGATGAACAGCAGCACGTGGTAGCCGTCCTTGCGCAGCCGCTGCGAGAGCTTTTCCAGCACCAGCGGGTAGAACTGGTTGTCAAGCTGGCTCATCACCACGCCAATGATGCGGCTCTTCTTGGTGATGAGGCTGCGGGCAATCGCGTTTGGGCGGTAGCCAAGCTTTTTGGCGGCGCTCACAACGCGGGCGCGGGTTTCGTCAGAAACACTGGCGCCTGACGTGTAGCAGCGGCTGACGGCAGACTGAGATACCTGCGCCAGCCGGGCCACATCCACCGAGGTCACCGTGTTTTTCATGGCGTGAGTCGGGTCATACCGGCGCTAATGAGAAACAAGGTTTGAAAAGTTGCGCATACGTATGCATGATAGCGAGCCAAAAAATAAAAAAAACTAGGAATTACCCTAGTATTTCAGAGGCACGCGAGAAATGCGTGAGACCTGGGAATATGTTGCATACATATTCAGGCTGCCTTAATTTAGCGCACCAGATCCCGTATGAAAACGCTGTTTCAGTGCGTTGTTTATCCAGAACTGTCGTCGCTGCGGTAGTCGGGCAGGCTTCCGTGTTCCCGAGAGGTTTTTTGGAGCATCAAATGGACATACGGCGCAAAACTACGGCGTACCATCAGCTGGAAGGTAGGCGAGTGGGGCGGGGTTGGCAATGTCGGCGAAGTAGCCGGGATTGGTACTTCGTCAATCTGCCATAGCCACACGCTGGCTTTGAAGTAGTGTGTGCCTGCGCTCATGCCGGTTTGAAAGCTGCGCGGGTGCAAGTCGAGCGGGCAGCCCTGCGCCAGCAACTCACGCGCAGCCGGGCCGCGCAGCGTCAGCACCCGGTAGCCACTGCTCACGTCAGTGATGGCATGGTGGGTGCCTTGCAGCAGGGGCTGAAGGCGGGCGATCAAATCGGGGGCTTTCAATGCTGTACAAGCGGTATCGAGCACAAACCAGTCGTCCGGCCCCGCCCAAACGCATCGCGTGCGGCCTGCCACCAGCGTCGTGTTGGCCAGCGTTGGCAGTAACACCTGTTGTTGTGCGGCCAGGGCCTGCCGCAGGGACTCCCCCAGAACGCCAATGCGCAGGTTCACCAGAGCGCAAGTTTGTTCCCATTGAATAGACATTTCTGGCATGGCAAGAGGCGCGTCAGGCATTTTGTTTTGCTCCCTCGGGGTCGTAAAACACAGGGTTTGCGATCGTGGCCGGCAGGTTGCGCCCCTCTTTTGTGGCCACATGCACCGTCTCACCCAGGCGGGACGCGCCGGATTTCACCAACCCCAAAGCCACGCTGCGCCCGAGGGTCGGGCTGTAGTAGCTGGAGGTCACATGGCCGCACATCGGCACCGGGTTGGCCGCGGTAGGCAACTGCGCAGGCGCGGGCGAGTCAAGCACCTGTGCGCCCTCGGGCAGCACGGCTTGCGGATCGTGCGTGAGCAGCCCCACCAATTGCTTTCGGTCGAGCCGGGCAGTGTCGCTGCGGATGAGCGAGCGTTTGCCTAGACAGTCTTTGGTTTTCGCCACCATGGCACCCATGCCCAGATCAATCGGCGTGACCGAGCCATCGGTATCCTGGCCCACAATGATGAAGCCCTTTTCGGCGCGCAGCACGTGCATGGCTTCCGTGCCGTACGGCGTGACGCCCAGGTCTTGGCCTGCCGCCTGGATGGCTTGCCACACGGCCAGACCCTGGGCACTGGCCACACTCACTTCATAGCTCAGCTCGCCCGAGAAGCTGATGCGCATGATGCGTGCCGCCACGCCCGCCACAGTGCCTTGACGCCACGCCATGAAAGGAAACGCGGCGCCACTCCAGTCAACATCCGTGCACAGGCGTTGCAGCAGCTCTCGGCTTTTTGGACCGACAACGGCGGTGGTGGCCCAATGGTCGGTAACACTGGTAAAAAAGACCTTCATGTGCGGCCACTCGGTTTGGTGCCAGCGCTCAAGCCATGCCAGCACACGCGCCGCGCCGCCGGTGGTGGTGTGCATCAAGAAGTGACCCTGCGCCAACCGAACCGTGACACCGTCGTCAAACACCATGCCGTTTTCATCCAGCATCAGGCCATAGCGGCATTTGCCCACTTCAAGCTTGGACCACGCATTGCAATAAACCCAGTTGAGGAATTCAGCCGAGTCCGGCCCGCGAATGTCAATTTTCCCCAAGGTCGAGGCGTCCAATGTGCCAACTGCCTGTCGCGCCGCAAGCACTTCTCGCTTCACCGCCGCATGAATGTCTTCACCCGGCTTTGGAAAATACCAGGCTCGCTTCCACTGCCCCACATCTTCAAACCGGGCACCTTGTTGCACATGCCAGGCGTGAACCGGTGTCACGCGAACCGGGTCAAACGCGTCGCCCAGTTCCACGCCTGCCAGCGCGCCAAAAGTAATAGGCGTGTAGTTGGGCCGAAATGTGGTGGTGCCCACTTGCGGGATGCTTTTGCCAAGCGCCTGCGCCACGATGCCCATGCCATTGATGTTGCCGGTTTTACCCTGGTCGGTCCCAAAGCCCATAGCCGTGTAACGCTTGACGTGCTCAATCGACTCAAAACCTTCGCGCACCGCTAGCAAAAGATCGGCGGCCGTGACATCATTTTGGAAGTCGACAAACTGCTTGGGCGCACGGCTGGCGGGCATGGGGTGGGGTACCAGCCACATGGGTCTGATCCAACCGGCTTTGGGGACACTTTCGGGGGCCGTTGTGGGTGCAGCGCGGGGGACTGTTTGCGGTTCAGCGGATGGAACCATAGGCGTGGTTTGTTGGCCTGCCCAAACGCCGTGTGCCATGGCTGCGTGCAGTTCAAACACACCCGCGCAGGCCCCGACAGAAATTTCTCCCTGCACCGGCGTTCCTGGTAAAAAAGCCTGATGAGCTTCACTCCAGGCCGCCTTGCTGCCCGCCTGGCACTGCAAGTGAATGACGGGGCTGATGCCGCCAGACACCGCCAGCAAATCACAGTCTTGCAATGTCGGCGTGCCCTGCAAATCGCCCTGCGCATTGATGGCCTGCACGCTGATCTGGCGCAAATGCTTGCCGCCATGCGCCTGCGTGACGACGTGACTCATCAAAACCTTGATGCCCAGCGCCATGGCCTGCGCGTGCATTGGCCCTCTGGCCTCGCTACGCGCGTCGACGACCCGGACGGCGATACCTGCGCCGCGCAACGCCAGTGCGGCGTCGTAACCCATGTCGTTGTTGGTGAAAACACACGCCTCGCGGCCCATGCGCACCGCGTAGCGGCGCACATAGGTGACCACTGCCTGGCTCAGCATCACGCCGGGAATGTCATTGCCTGCAAACACCAGCGGGCGC
This sequence comes from Rhodoferax sp., assembly GCA_025358555.1. Taxonomy (GTDB): domain Bacteria; phylum Pseudomonadota; class Gammaproteobacteria; order Burkholderiales; family Burkholderiaceae_C; genus JANYCG01. The sequence goes on along the minus strand of JANYJD010000044.1, from coordinate 1,189 downwards.
TCATGCGCGCCTGTTGCCAGGATGACTTGTTTGGCGCGCACCTTGTACAGGCGTTCGCGGTAGATCACTGGTGCCGCCTTGCCATTGGCCAAATGGTCGGTACGCCGCTGCAGCAGCGTGAGGAGCCGATGATCGTGAAAGCCAAACGCTGTGGTGCGCGGCAAGAGTTGCACATTGGGCAGACGCGCCAATTCGCCCAATGTGTCGGCAAGCCAGTCGCCAGCGCCTTTGCCTTCAATCGGCTCGCGGCAAGATAGCAGCCAGCCGCCCGGCTCGGACTGCTCATCGCACAGCATCACCCGCGCGCCTTGTCGGCCGGCCGCCAGGGCCGCGCTCAAACCCGCCGCACCGCCACCCACAATCAGCACGTCGGCATGGGCAAATTGCTTATCGTAGACATCCGGGTCAGCCAGCGCGGGCGTGCTCCCTAGGCCGCTGGCCTTGCGAATGTGCTTCTCAAAGTAGTGCCAGGCTTTTTGCGAGGCCATGAAGGTCTTGTAGTAAAAACCGGCGGGGATGACTCGCGCGAACCAACCGTTGACTGCGCGCAGGTCAAACTCAACGCTCGGGCTGGCGTGGATGCTGCTGGCTACCAGCCCGTCCACCAGGCTCACTTCGGTCATCTTTGCGTTGGGCACGGTGCGCGCACCCTCAAACAGCTGCACCAGGCCATTCGGCTCTTCAACGCCCGCGGCCATAAGGCCCCGCGGGCGATGGTATTTCCAGCTACGGGCCACCAGGCGCACGCCATTGGCCAGCAAGGCTGAAGCCAGCGTGTCGCCGGCGTAGCCCGTGTAGGGTTTGCCGTTGAATGAAAAATGCCGCGGACAGCTGCGGTCAATGCGCCCGCCGCTGGCAAGGCGACGGGTGTTGTGGGTGTCGTTGGTATCTTGGATATTTGCCGTGGGTTGCGTCATGCGTTGGGCTCCTGGCGGGGTGCAGACGTCGTGGATTGACTGCGGGCGCTGGCAGGCATGGCGGTGGGGCTGGGCTCGCCAACTTTCCAGGTGGCTGAAAAGCGGTACGTCACCGTATCGCGCAGCGCATTGAACCAGCGGCCGCAGCCACTGGCATGGCGCCACTGCTCAAAGTGCAAGCCTTTCGGGTTGCTGCGCATGAACACATAGTCGCCCCACTGCGCGTCTGAGAGATCGGCGGTGTTCAGCGGCCGGGCAATGCCGCCTTCGCC
>JANYJD010000374.1 GCA_025358555.1 Rhodoferax sp. | reverse complement strand
GGCATAGCCTTGCGGCGTGATGTAATTTTTGCCGCCAGATGGCAAAGCGGGCACCACCAGATCATCGTCATCATCTGCGTCAGGTTCTTTGGTGAAGGCCTGGCTCATGAGGGTTTATACAGACTGACGGACTTTGACTTTTACGCTGTCACAATTTTGGCGCCATCGACCTGCATTTTGGAACCAAGTAAAAAAGCCTGCAACGTTGCAATTGCTGGCTTTTTCTTATGTGGTGCGGCTGGCAGGAATTGAACCCACGACCCCTTGGTTCGTAGCCAAGTACTCTATCCAACTGAGCTACAGCCGCGATGTCTTACATTCTAGCATGGGCTTGAGCCTCAGGTCAGGCCGAGCAGTGCTCGCGCCTCGTCAGGGGTAGCTACTGTGCGCCCCGCCTGCTTGGCGCAGTGCGCCAAGGCCGCAATCAGCGCGCCATTGCCACTGGCACGCGAGCCATCGGGCAGGTAAAAAGTGTCTTCCAGCCCGGTACGCAGCATGCCGCCGAGTTCTGCCGTCTTCTGATGCACCGGCCAGATTTCAGCACGGCCAATCAGGGTGGACTGCCAGACGCTGTCTGGGGCCATCCAGCGGGGCAACAGCGCCAGCAAATCGGCATCGCAAGGCATGCCGGATGCCACGCCCATCACCAGGTTGTACTCAGCACGGCCCATGCCCGGTTTCAGCATGCCCGCCTTCAAGTACATGGTGACTGAGCGCACGATGCCGACATCAAAGCACTCAAACTCGGGGTGCACGCCACATTCCTGCATCACGTCCAGGTACTGCTGCACCTTGGCCACCGGGTTGTCAAACACCATGGGTGGCCAGGCCCACTGCCCGTCTTCCTTGATCTTGAGGTAATTCAGGCTGCCCGCATTGCAAGCGGCAATCTCGGGCTTGACGCGGCGTATGCAGGCTAGCGGCCCGGCAATGTCTTGGCCCACCACCCCTGTGGTGAGGTTGATGATGACGCCGGGGCAGGCCTGCCGAATCGCATTCACGACCTCTTCGGCCACGTCTGGATCCCAGGACGGCATGTGCCCCATGCCGTCATGCTGCATGCGCAAATGCACATGCATGATGGTTGCGCCCGCGTTGAAGGCATCACGCGCTTCTGCCGCCATTTGCAGAGGTGTGACGGGCACCGGATGCTGCTTCGGGTTGGTCAGCACGCCGGTTAGCGCACAGGTCAATATGGCTTTGTCCATCATGGCTCCTTTGAAGTGTCGATTTCAATTTCCACCAGCAGCGCGCCTGATTCCACCTGGTCGCCCACGCGCGCGTGCACCGCCGCTACCTTGCCAGAAGCTCGCGCCCCGACCCACATTTCCATCTTCATGGCCTCGACGCAGACCAGCGGCTGGCCTTCGTTGACGTCAGCGCCAAGGGTTGCCTGCACCTGCGTGACCTTGCCCGCAACCGGGGCACAGGCGCGCCGCGCATCCTGCAACTGCTGGCGATCAGGATAGGCCGACACCTCAGTGAATTCAAACGATGCGCCGTTGCGGGCCATGTACAGCGTGGCGGGCGTCATGACCATCACGGCCTTTGCAATGACGCCTTCCATCTCAAAACGAATCTCGGACTTGCCAAGGTCGCGCAAATTCTTCAACCCATCAACGTCGGCCATGCCGATGGTGCTGCTTATCTCATCCCTGATAACCAGCACCCGACCAAGGTGGTCAGGGCGAACCCGCATTACCCGCGAAACGCCGTCACACTGCAACGTGAGGTCATAGGCTGCCACACTGCCGGGCCGCCAGCCAGAGCCTGCGTGCAGTGCAAAAACCGCAGCGGCAAGGCGCCAGGTGGCGTCATCGGGCACAGGTTGGGTCAAGAGGGGCTGGCCCTGCTCCTGCCATTGGTCAATCAGCGCAGTCGTCATGGTGGCATCGCGAAACGCCGCATGGTCAACCAGGTCGGCCAGGAACCGGCTGTTGTTCCGCAATCCCAGCAACGGCGCATTGGCAAGCGCCGTGCGCAGGAGGCGGATCGCCTCATCGCGGTCTTTGCCATGGACGATGACCTTGGCCACCATCGGATCGTAAAACGGCGACACCACGCTGCCTTCACCGATGCCATCGTCAATCCGCACACCGCCCTGCACTGCTGTCTGCGGTCGCCACCAGAGCACCGGACCCGTCTGCGGGGCGAAACCGTTGTACGGGTCTTCTGCGTACAGCCTGGCCTCAATGGCGTGACCCGTCAATGTGATGTTGGCCTGGCATGCAGGCAACGGCTCGCCCGCTGCCACGCGAAGTTGCCACTCAACCAGATCAAAACCGGTGATCATTTCAGTCACCGGATGCTCCACTTGCAGGCGCGTGTTCATCTCCAGAAAATAGTGTTTCAAATCGGCATCCACGATGAACTCCACGGTGCCTGCGCCCCGGTAACCCACGGCCAGTGCCGCCGCTACCGCATCGCCGCCCATCGCTTCGCGCATGGCCGGGCTGACCACGGGCGAAGGCGCTTCCTCAATCACCTTTTGTCGCCTGCGCTGCGCCGTGCAGTCGCGCTCGCCAAGGTACACCGCGTTGCCATGCGAATCGGCAAAAACCTGGATCTCGATATGGCGGCCGTTGTCAATCAAACGCTCCAGCATCAGCGTGCCGTTGCCAAAAGTGCTTTGTGCTTCGCGCCGCGCGCTCACCAGGGCCTGTTCAATGTCACTGGCCTGGCGCACAAGCCGCATGCCGCGCCCGCCACCACCAGCCACAGCCTTCACCAACAGCGGAAAACCCAGCTTCAATGCTTCTTGCGTCAACCGCTCGTCGCCCTGATCTTCACCCAAATAGCCCGGAGCACAAGGCACGCCTGCGGCCAGCATGCGGCGCTTGGCCAGCGCTTTGTCACCCATGGCCTCAATGGCACCAGATGGCGGGCCAATGAAAACCAACCCGGCATCCAGGCACGCCTGCGCAAAGCCCGCGTTCTCGCTCAAAAAGCCGTAGCCAGGGTGAACGGCGTCAGCACCCGTTTTGCGCGCTGCTGCCAACAGTGCGTTGACCGACAGGTACGACTGGGCTGCTGGCGATGCGCCGATGTGCACGGCCTCATCCGCCAGCAGCGAGTGCGGCGCATCGCGGTCAGCATCACTGAAAACCGCCACGGTGGAGTAACCCATGCGGCGCGCCGTGCGGATGACGCGGCACGCGATTTCGCCCCGGTTGGCAATGAGGATTTTTGAGAAGCTCATGCCGGAGCCCACTTGGGTTTGCGCTTTTGCAGGAAGGCGGCAATGCCCTCCTGCCCTTCAGGTCCCTGCGCCGCTTTTGAAAAGACCGCAGCGGCTTCTTGCACCAGGTCAACAGGCGGCGTCAACCGGGCCTTGCCAATGAGCGCTTTGGTCGCTGCCAAAGCTTCGGGTGCGCAAGCCAGGATGTTGGTCAAAACCAGCGCCAGGGCGGGCGGCATTGAAGCATCGTCGTGCACCGCATGCACCAGGCCAATCGCCAACGCTTCATGGGCCCGCAGGTGCCCCCCGGTCACGGCCAGCCGTTTGGCCTGCGAATAGCCCAGCCGCTCGACCAGAAACGGCGCAATCTGGGCCGGTACTACTCCCAGTGACGTTTCAGGCAGCCGGAATACCGCCGTCTCGCTGGCCAGCGCCAAGTCGGCCACGCAGGCCAGGCCGAAGCCGCCGCCCATTACCGTGCCCTCCAGCACGGCTACGAGGGCCAGTGGCGTTGAAGCAAACGCGACGCACAGCTCGCCAAACTGCGCACTGGTCTGTGCAACGGGATCGGCGGCGGGATCTCCGGCTGGATAACCTGATGTAGAAGCTGACAGGTCAACCCCAGTGCCCGACCGCATGCGCGCAGATGCCATGTCTTTCAAATCGCCACCCGCACAAAAATTGCCTCCCGCGCCGCGCAAAACGATCACCCGCACCACGCCGCCAGATTCGGCATTGCGCAATACCGCACGCAGTTCGGTCACCATGCGCAGGGACATCGCATTGCGCACCTCGGGCCGGTTGAGCGTGATGTGCAATACCGCACCATCGAGCGCTGTCTTCAGGGTTTCCAACGCTGCGCGGTGCATCTCCGCTGGAGGCGATCCAACAGTCTCCGTGGCTGGGGTATTCGTGGGGTTCATGCGCGGTCCTTCAGCCCTGCGCCTTGCCCGGCAAGGTGCCTTCGAGCTTGCAAATAATGCCCAGCATGATTTCGTCTGCGCCGCCGCCGATGGAGACAAGCCGGCTGTCCCGGTATGCTTGAGAAACGGGGTTATCCCATGTAAAGCCCATGCCGCCCCAGTATTGAAGGCACGAGTCGGTCACTTCCCGGCTCAGGCGGCCGCATTTGAGCTTGGCCATGCTGGCGAGTTTGGTCACGTCTTTGCCCGACACGTAAGCCTCCACCGCGCGGTAGGTCAACGAGCGCAAGGCTTCCACCTCAGTGCGCAGCTCGGCCAGGCGGAAATGCACCACCTGGTTGTCCAGCACCGATTTGCCGAACGTCTTGCGCTGCCGTGTGTAGTCAATCGTCTGGTCAATCAATCGATCCAGCGAGCGCAGCGAACCGGCCGCGCCCCACAAGCGCTCCTCCTGAAACTGCATCATCTGGAACATGAAGCCCATGCCCTCCTGCCCAATCAGGTTGCGGCGCGGCACGCGCACGTTGTCAAAGAAAAGCTGTGCGGTGTCGCTGGAGTCCATGCCAATCTTGCGAATCTTCTGGCGGGTTATGCCCGGTGCATCCATGGGCACCACGATCATTGATTTGTTTTTATGCGGCGAACCGTCTGAGGTGTTGGCCAGCAGGCAACACCAGTCGGCCTTCATGCCGTTGGTGATCCACATTTTGGAGCCGTTGATGAGGTAGTCATCGCCATCCCGGCGGGCCGTCGTTTTCAAAGCAGCCACGTCCGAGCCGCCGCCTGCTTCACTGACGCCCAGGCAGCCCACCATGTCACCCGCAATCGAGGGTGCCAGGAATTCACGGCGCAGTTCGTCTGAGCCAAAACGAGCCAATGCAGGCGTGCACATGTCGGTATGCACGCCAATGGCCATGGGCACACCGCCGGCATTGCACTCGCCCAGCGCTTCGGCCATCACCATGGAGTAGCTGAAGTCCAGCGCCATGCCGCCGTATTCAGTGGGGTACTTCAAGCCCAGCAGGCCCAGGTCGCCCAGCTTCTTGAACACCTGGTGGCTGGGGAACTCTTGCGCGGCCTCCCACTGGGCAATGTAGGGGTTGATTTCTTTGGCGACAAACTTGCGCACCGTGTCCGCAATCTGCTCGTGTTCTGGCGTGAATTTCATGTATGGATTCCGAGTTTTCTTTGTTAAAACTACATCCGCGCCACACCAAACGTATTGGGGTGCAGCGTGCGGCGGCTGGCCTCGTCTGCCAGCGTCAGGCACAGGCCCAGAATTCGGCGGGTGTCGCGCGGGTCAATGATGCCGTCGTCCCACAGCCGGGCCGTGCCAAACAGGGCGGTGGATTCTTTGTCAACCCGGGCGCGCATGCCGTCTGACATGGCCTGCAGGGCTTCTTCATTCACCGGCTGGCCTGCGCGCTCCAGCTTGCTGCGGTTGACAATGTCCATCACCTTGGCGATTTGCGCGCCACCCATCACCGCCGTTCGGGCCGTGGGCCAGGCAAAGATAAAACGCGGATCAAACCCGCGCCCGCACATGCCGTAATTGCCCGCCCCGAAGGAGCCGCCCAGCACCAACGTGAATTTGGGCACCCGCGCATTGGCCACCGCCTGGATCATCTTGGATCCGTGCTTGATGGCACCGCTGCGCTCGGCCACGGAACCCACCATGTAGCCGGTTGTATTCTGCAAAAACACCAGCGGCGTGTTGCTTTGATCGCACAGCTGGATAAACTGCGCAGCCTTGACGGAGCCATTGGGCTGAATAGGCCCGTTGTTGCCCAAAATGCCCACCAGATGCCCCTGCACGCGCGCGTGGCCGCACACTGTCTCGGCACCGTAGCCTGCCTTGAATTCCAGATAATCTGACCCATCCACCAGGCGGGCGATGATTTCACGCACGTCGTAGGGCTCACGGTCATCCGCAGGCACGATGCCCAGCAGTTCCTGCTGGTCGAATGCGGGTTCTGCAAATACGGCAGGTGCGCTGACTCCGTCCCACTTCAGCTTGTCCAGAACGTCCCGCGCCGTGGCGATGGCATGCGCATCGTCATCGCACAAATACTCGCCCAGGCCCGTCACCGTAGCATGGGTGAGCGCGCCGCCCAGATCTTCTTCGTCACTGTCTTCGCCGATAGCCGCTTTGACCAAAGGCGGCCCGGCCAGAAAAATCTTAGAGCGGCCACGTACCAGAACCACGTAATCCGACAAGCCAGTCTGGTAAGCGCCGCCCGCCGTTGAAGAGCCGTGCACCACCGCCACCTGCGGCATACCTGCTGCCGACATGCGCGCCTGGTTGGCAAAGGTGCGGCCCCCGTCGACAAAAATCTCGCTTTGGTACATCAGGTTGGCGCCACCGCTCTCAATGAGGTGGATCAGCGGAAGCTTGTTCTCAAACGCAATGTCCTGCGCCCGCAGGCCCTTGCGCAAACCCATGGGTGCCGTCGTGCCACCCTTGACCGCGCTGTCGTTGGCAGTGACCATGCACCGCCTGCCCGACACCACACCGATGCCGACGATGGAGCCACCGCCCATGACGGACTTTTTACCATCATCGTCATGCATGTTGAGCCCGGCCAGGCGGCTCAGCTCAAGAAATGTGGTGCCCCGGTCCAGAAGGCGGGCCACGCGCTCGCGCGGCAGCAACTGGCCGCGCGCTTCGAATCTGGCACGCTTGGATTCTGACTCGGCAATGACGATGTTTTCAAGCCGCTGCACCTCAGCCAGCAACCCCAGCATGCGCTGCGAATTGGCTTCGAAAGCGTCTGACCTGGCGTTGAGTGTGGAGCGCAAAGCGGGCATGGGCACGATCCTGTTTTGGATTGAATTAAACGCCAGGGTAACGTTAACGTCAACCAAATTCCGTATAGGTGTTTTTCCCATGTTGCGCGGCCGGCTCCGCTGCTAGCATCGCGCCAGGTTGCACTGCATTCGCGTGGCGGCTCTCCCGCATCAACATTCCTTCATTCCTGAAAGCACCCTCCCATGAACCTGGACGCATGCACCCAAGCCATCCGCGCAAAAGTAGGCGCAGACAGCGGCCTGGACGCCACTCTGAAGTTTGACTGCGGCGATGACGGCTGCATTTTCATCGACGGCAAGGCAACGCCCAACACAGTCACTAACGCCGCCTCCGAGGCCGACTGCACCGTCGCCATCACACTGGACAACCTCAATGCCATGCTGGCGGGCGAGCTGGACCCGGTCACGGGCTTCATGGGCAGCAAGCTCAAGGTGGCAGGCGACATGAGCATCGCCATGAAGCTGCAGCGCGTTGTTTGAGGCCGCGTTCAGCCATCCGTGCCATGCCACTCAACGCAGCCAGGTCAGACGCGCAGGCGTTTGTTGACTCGCACCGCGACGAGACCGGCACCGAGCTGTTTGGCATCACCGAGCTGTGCGACGAGTTTGGCGTAACGCTGCGCGCCCTGCGCTTTTATGAAGACAAGGGGCTGCTGTCGCCACGGCGTGTTGGGGTTGCCCGCGTCTACACCCGGCGTGACCGGGCCCGCCTGACGCTGATCCTTCGTGCCAAGGCGATTGGCTCGCCGCTGTCAGAAATCAAACGCTATTTGGACCTGTACGGCGACCACGGCGAGGGCCGGGCGCAGCAACTCGCTTACGTGATTGGACGCACCGGCACGGCAATTGAAGAATTGATTCAAAAGCGTGCCCAAATTGACGAAACTCTGGCGGAACTGAAACTCATCAACGCCAGCTGCCGCAAACAGGCTGAATTGCGGTTAAAACCTAAAGTTGGCAATAAAAAGCAGGTATAGCCCTTGTCCTGTATGTATAGTATGCTATGCTATTTGTATTTTTTGGGTTTTTTCTCAGCTTGAACTGATACATTCCGTGACAGTTGCGTCCGCCGACTTGTACCAAGGCCCAAACGCGGCCACCACCGCAGGTTTTCTGGACAAAGAAGGTCAGTTACCATGGCAGCGCCACCGACCCTTGGATGAAAGCGGCGCTGGCGCATCACCCAGACACGCTGAAAATAATGCCAATGACCATGTCCACGCTGCCCGAGTCTTCCTCACCATCGCCCAACGCACCTGTGGCTGATGACGCTTTATTGCGCGAAGTCGCAGAACTGGTAGTTTCATCGTTGAACCTGGAAACCGCAGCTGCCGACATCCAAGCTGACGATCCGCTGTACGGCGATGGGCTTGGGCTGGACTCCATCGACATCCTGGAAATCGCACTGGTCGTCTCCAAACGGTATGGCCTGCAATTGCGCGCCGACCAGGAGGACAACACCTCCATATTCCAATCGCTGCGCAGCCTGGGCAACCACATTGCGCAGCAGAGAACGAAGTGACCTCCAGTTTGACGGGAACACTGCTGGGGGGCGCCCGCTGGGCTGGCATCGGGGCCTTGTGTGTAGGATATGCGGTGCTAGCCCACCTTGCGGCGGCAGACCCCAGCCCGGACCTGCTGGACGCGTCCGTGGCCATGGCGCCGCTGGTTGCGTTAGCGCTTGTGCTGGCCTGGCGCTCGACGCATCGGCACTGGATGCTGCTTCTGTGCCTTGCAGGCTGCGTCGCGCTGTACTTTGCCACCGCTTGGCTGGTGCAACACTACAACTGGGTTTTTCTGCTGCAGCACGTCGGCATGCAGGCCCTGCTTGGCCTGGCGTTTGGCAGCACTTTGCGCACCGGCCAGACCCCCCTGGTGTCGCGCCTGGCCGCCCTGGTGCATGCTCAGCTCTCCCCTGCATTGGCCCGCTACACCCGCCAGGTCACCTGGGCCTGGACGCTGTATTTCAGCGCCACGGCGGTTGCATCACTGTTGCTGTTCTGGCTGGCTCCAGTCGCCGTCTGGTCAGTCTTCGCCAACCTTTTGGGCCTGCCGCTGCTGATTTTGATGTTCGTCGCAGAGTACGGCGCGCGCCTGTGCCTGCTTGCGCCATCTGAGCGGACTGGCCCGCTGCAGGCGATTCGCGCCTACTTGCAAGCCAGCCCCGGCCCCGTGCCGCCTGCGTCCTAAGGCGCTTGAATCAAAACCGCCCCTGCGTCAACAGCCTTGCATGAACCCCGCATGACAGACTACCCCCTCGTATCGCACCGCACTGGTGAAGACGTGCTGGCATGGCAACATGGCAAGGGCATCAGCGTACGGCAGTTTCTGATGGACGTGCGGCGCCTGGCTGCGGCGCTGCCCGCTGGCTTGCACATGCTCAATGCCTGCAGCGACCGCTACCACTTCACGGTAGGTCTGGGGGCCGCGCTGCTGACGCGCAAGATCAGCCTGCTGCCACCGACCCATACCCCGGACATGATGGGCCAACTGCGGGCAATGACCCCCGATGTGTTTTGCCTGTTTGACTCCCCGCATCAAATTGATCTGCCGGGCTTCGCCTACCAGGGTGCGTTTGCGCAGCCACCGACGGATGCCGCCCCGCCCGAGGCTTTTGAGGTTCCAATGATTCCCGGCAACCAGCCCGTGGCCGACGTGTTCACCTCTGGCTCGACGGGGCTGCCGCAGGCGCACCGCAAGTACTGGGGATCACTGGTGCAAAGCGCACGGGCCGAGGCTCAGCGGCTCGGCCTCAGCAACGAACGGCCTGGCAACCTCGTGGGCACGGTGCCGCCGCAACATATGTATGGATTCGAGTCAACGCTGCTGATGGCGCTGCACAGCGGCGGGTCGATTCACGCCGGGCAACCTTTCTATCCGGCAGATATTGCAAAGGCAGTTGGCGCCGTGCCCCGGCCACGCATGCTGGTCACCACGCCAGTGCATCTGCGGGTGCTGCTTGACTCCGGCGTTGAACTTCCTGCGCTGGACTTGCTCCTTTCGGCTACCGCACCGATGTCAGCGCAACTGGCACAGCAATGCGAAACCCGTTTTGCGGCACCGCTGTTTGAGATCTACGGCGCTACTGAAACCGGGCAGATCGCATCAAGGCGGACCGCCGCCACGCCCGAGTGGGAGTTGTTCCCGGACGTCAGCCTGACGCGGCGCGATGGCCGCACTTGGGCCGGCGGCGGGCACGTGGCGCCTGAGATGCCCATGAACGATGTGCTGGAGTCCATCGACAGCCGCCGGTTTTTGCTGCACGGCCGATTGGCAGACCGGATCAACATCGCTGGCAAGAGCAACTCGCTGGCCCACTTGAACCACCAGCTATGCAGCATTGAAGGCGTGCAGGACGGTGCGTTTTTCATGCCCGATGACAGCCAGAGCGACCGGGTGCTGCGCCTGATGGCGTTTGCCGTCGCGCCGGGCCTGACCCGCCGCGCACTTCAGTCAGCGCTGAAAACCCGGATTGGCAGCGCCTTTATGCCGCGCCCCTTGGTGCTGCTGGACGCCTTGCCGCGCAACAGCATCGGCAAACTGCCGCGCGAAGCACTGCAAGCGCTGGCCGACGTGCATCTGGCGCAATCGGGCAATCAAGGCGGCTTGCATGCGGGTTGAAACATGGGTGACGTTTGCCGCCGATCACCCTGTGTTTGCAGGCCATTTCCCGGGCAGGCCGATTGTTCCCGGCGCGCTGTTGCTGGATGAAGTTTTGCATGCAACACTTCAGGCAAGCCGCGCCTCCAAAGACGAGGTTGGCCACGCATCGGCAGACGGACCAATGATGCGCTGCCAGATTGCCTCAGTCAAGTTTCTCAGCCCGGTGCAACCTGGTGAAGCTCTGCTGATTTCTTGCATGGGCGGCGCCCGCCACCCAACCCGTTTTGACATCACCTGCCAGGGGCGCCACATCGCCACCGGCTCGTTTACCCTGGAAATGGCTGAATGAGCCAGCCCGACCACAACGCGAATGCGCTCCCCGCCTGGGAGACGCGCCCCGAACGCAGCAACATGCTGATGCTGCGGGTCATGACGTGGATTTCGCTGCGCCTGGGCCGACGTGCGGGCCGCTGCGTGCTGTATGGCATCGCCGCCTATTTCTGCATTGCAAACGCGTCTGCGCGGCGTGCCTCGACAGACTACCTGCGCCGGGTGCTGGACATGCCCAAGCCGTCACGGATCGGCTGGCGGCTTGTATTCCGGCATTTTTTGAGCTTTGCTTCCACCATTCACGACCGGGTTTACCTGATCAATGACTGCTTCAACCTGTTCGAGATCCAGGTTCACCAAGACCATCTGGTGGCTCAACTGAACGCGGCGCAGAAGGGCGTTTTCCTGATGGGAGCGCACTTCGGCAGCTTTGAGGTGCTGCGCGCAGTCGGCCGCCAGCAGCCCGGCCTGCGCGTCGCGATGGTGATGTATGAAGAAAATGCACGCAAGCTCAATGCCGCCCTGCGTGCCATCAATCCGGCAGCGCAGCAGGACATTGTCGCGCTGGGTCACACCGATTCAATGCTCAAAGTGCATGAACTGCTGGAGGGCGGCAGCGTCGTTGGCATGCTGGCAGACCGGCGCCTGAACACCGACACTACCCGCTCCATCATGTTTCTTGGCGCGCTGGCTGAATTTCCGGTGGGTCCGTTTCGCATGGCTGCGATTTTGCGGCGGCCCGTCCTGTTCATGGTGGGGCTGTATGGCGGCTTGCACTGCGGCATCGCGTCCACCGGCCTTGATGTCAGAGAAATCGGCGAGCACCTCAAAATGGATGTTGTACCGGTTGTCGCCACCATACAGCCCCACCATGAACAGGACTGGCCGCCGCAAAATCGCCGCC
>JANYJD010000372.1 GCA_025358555.1 Rhodoferax sp. | reverse complement strand
GGCGGCGATTTTGCGGCGGCCAGTCCTGTTCATGGTGGGGCTGTATGGTGGCGACAACCGGTACAACATCCATTTTGAGGTGCTCGCCGATTTCTCTGACATCAAGGCCGGTGGACGCGATGCCGCAGTGCAAGCCGCCATGGTGCGCTACGCGCAACTTCTGGAGCACCACTGCCGGGCTGCGCCCTTCAACTGGTTCAATTTTTTTGACTTTTGGCAGGCGGGCAAACCACCCGTTGCACCTTCCCAGGGCGCCACATGAAAGCTGCACGCCAACTGATGGTTCAATCCTTAAAAACCACGCGCTTGGCTGGGTTGGCGCTGCTGCTCTGGGTTTGCTGCGCACCTGTGCAGGCCGCCTGGGATGTTGCCCAGTTGATGCAAGGGCTGGCCCAGAACAAATCGGGCCGCGCCAGCTTTGTTGAAACCAAATACATTGCCATGCTCGACAAGCCGGTGGAATCATCGGGCGAGCTGCTGTTTACCGCGCCAGGACGGCTGGAAAAGCGCACCTTCAAACCCAAACCTGAGTCGGTGCTGGTTGAAAACGGCACCCTGACCGTGGAGCGCGGCAAACGCCGCAATGTATTGCGCCTGCAAGACTACCCGGAGCTGGTGGCCTTCACAGAAAGCATTCGCGGCACGCTCGCGGGCGACACCGCCGCACTCAAGCGCATCTACACGCTGGATCTGGAAGGATCCCAGGAGGGCTGGACGCTGAGCCTGCGGCCGATCGAAGCCAAGATGCAGGAATTGGTGCAGCGCATCCGGATCGGTGGCAGCCACGCGGAAGTCAAGTCCATTGAGATTGAACAGACCGACAAAGACCGCTCTGTCATGGTGATCGAAAAACTGTCCGGGCCATGATGCGGCCTGCCTTGCAACGCCGCTGGCTGCACATCGGATCCTGGCTCGTGGCCATGCTGCTGTCCGGCATCGTGATTGGGCGCGCCCAGTTCACCACGGACCTGTCGGCGTTCATGCCGCGCAACCCGACCGCCGAGCAGCTGCTGCTGATGAACCAGCTGCGCGACGGCGTGGCTTCACGCCTGATCCTGGTCGGCATTGAAGGAGCCGACGCACCCACGCGGGCCCGGCTGTCCCGGGACATGGCCAGACGGCTGCGCACCCATGCCGCGTTTGTCACCGTGAACAATGGCGAGCCAGTGAACGCCGAGCGTGACCGCAATTTCTTGTTCAACAACCGCTATCTGCTCAGCCCTGCCGTCACGCCGGAGCGCTTCACCCCGGTCGGACTGCATGCCGCCTTGAGCGACAGCATTGACCTGCTGGCCTCGCCGGCAGGACTGCTGGCCAAGTCGATGCTGCCACGCGATCCGACCGGCGAAATGGTGCAACTTCTGGACCAGATGGCAAGCGCCAGCCAGCCCAACCTGATCGACCGGGCCTGGGCGTCACGTGATGGCCAGCGCGCTCTGCTGCTGACGCAAACGCGGGCAGCGGGGTCGGATACTGATGCCCAGCAGGCTGCCATGGCAGCCATCAGCCAGGCATTTGCGGACGCGGCAGGCCCACCGCCTGGTGCAGTCCCAGGCAACGCAACGGCGGCCAAACTGATGATGACCGGCCCCGGCGTGTTTTCTGTCACGTCACGCAATACCATTGAAAACCAGGTCAGCCGCCTGTCGCTGATCGGTGTTGCGCTCATCGCGGCGCTGTTGCTGCTGGTCTATCGCTCTGTGACCGCCTTGCTCCTGGGTTTTCTGCCCGTGGTCAGCGGCGCGCTGGCTGGAATAGCAGCCGTCAGCCTGGGCTTTGGAGCAGTGCACGGCATCACCCTGGGTTTTGGCACGGCCTTGATCGGTGAGGCGGTGGATTATTCCATCTACCTGTTCGTGCAGTCAGAGCAGGGCGGGCTGGGCCAGCAAAATTGGGTTGCGCGCTTTTGGCCGACGGTGCGTCTGGGTGTGCTGACATCGGTCTTTGGCTTTGCATCGCTGCTGCTGTCGGGCTTTCCGGGGTTGGCCCAACTTGGGGCCTACGCGATTGCGGGGCTGATCACCGCAGCCGCAGTCACCCGGTATGTGCTGCCGCATTTGCTGCCGGCAAAGTTCCGCATCCGGGATGTCTCGGCCATTGGTACGGTCCTCTATCACTGGGTCGAACGCGCCAGGCGCTTGCGCTGGGCGGCGGCAGCGTTGTTGCTGGCCTGCACTGCGGTTCTGGTGCAGCATCGGGCTACGCTGTGGAGCGACAAAATTTCTTCGCTTAGCCCTGTGTCGCAAGCAGATGTGGCCCTGGATACGCGTCTGCGTGCCGACATGGGCGCACCCGACGTGCGCTACGTTGTGGTGGCGGCAGGCGCGGGCAGGGAAGCCGTATTGCGCTTGGCTGAGCAGGTGTCCACCCTATTGCAAACGCAGGTTGACCAAGGCGAGCTTGCCGCGTTTGAAAGCCCCAGCCGCTACCTCCCCAGCACGGCAACGCAGCGCGCCCGGCAGGCCAGCCTGCCTGCGCCCGAGGTCCTCCAAGCAAACCTTGCGCAAGCGGTGCGGGGGCTGCCCGTTGCAGCGCCTTTGTTTGCCCCGTTTCTCGGGGACGCGGCGGCGGCGCGCGCCCAGCCGTTGCTGCAGGAGGCGGATCTGGACAACACTTCGATGGCAATGGCGATGCAGGCACTGCTGATTGAGCACAACAGCCAGTGGAGCGCCTTGCTGCCGCTGACGGCTCTGGAAGGTGTCAATATCAACGCCAAAAAAATTCGCACGGCGCTAACCGCGATGAATTTGCCAGACGTTGTGTTTGTGGACATGAAGGCCGAGTCTGACAGCCTGTATGCGGGCTACCTGAATGAGGCCACACTGCTGTCGCTGGGCGGGTTGGTTGCGATTGTCGGCCTGCTGTTGGTGGTGTTTCGCTCGCCCGGACGGGTGTTGCGCATCATCGCGCCGCTGGCGGCCGCCGTCATCACCGTCACCGCTGGGCTTGCCGCGTCGGGGCACTCATTGATCATCTTGCACCTGGTGAGCCTCTTGCTGGTAGTTGCAATTGGTTCCAATTACGCCCTGTTTTTTGACCGCTCTGATTCGGATAGCACCATCTCGCCCAGCACCCTGGCCTCCATGCTGTTCGCCAACCTCACCACGGTGGCGGGTTTTGGCGTGTTGGCATTTTCCAACGTGACGCTTCTGCAGGCAATGGGCGTGACCGTGGCACCAGGCGTCATTCTGGTGCTGCTTTACTCGGCGATTTTTGCCCGGCCCTCCCATGCCTGATCTCATGCCTGGTGCACGCTGGAACGCCCCCACACTCATTCGCATCTCCGTTGTGCTGCACATGCTGGCGTTGGCGTCGCTCGCCTTTGCCCCAGCGCAGTGGCGCTGGGCGCTTGGTGCCGTTATTGCCAATCACCTCCTGATCACTGCGGTGGGACTGTGGCCGCGCAGCACGTGGCTTGGGGCCAACTGGACGAGGCTACCCGCCGCTGCCACGTCCAGAAACGAAATCGCCCTGACCATTGACGATGGGCCCGATCCAGCCGTCACCCCGCAAGTGCTGGATCTGCTCGATCACTATGCCGTGCGCGCGACATTTTTTTGCATAGCAGACCGGGCTGTCCAGCATCCGCAGTTGTGCCGCGAGATCGTTCGCCGTGGCCACGCTGTTGAAAACCACAGCCAGCGGCACCGGCACTATTTTGCGCTGATGGGCCCTGGCGCCATGGCCCGTGAACTGCGGGCAGCGCAAGACACGCTGGGCGGGATTTGCGGGCAGCGTCCCCAGTTCTTCAGGGCGCCGGCGGGCCTGCGCAACCCGTTTCTGGATCCGGTGCTGGCGCGGCTAGGGCTCCAGCTTGCCAGTTGGTCAGCACGTGGCTTCGACACCCGGGTCGGCAACGCCACGCGTGTCAGAAAAAACCTGCTGCGCGATTTGCGGGCCGGCGCCATTTTGCTTTTGCATGATGGCCATGCGGCACGCACCGATGATGGAAACCCGGTGATTCTGGAAGTGCTGCCAAGCCTGCTTGAGTCGGCAAAGGCGGCGGGCCTGCGCCTTGTGACTTTGCGCCAGGCCCTGTCATGAACACGCCTGACGTCCACCGCGCTGAAGCCTGGCACCGCCGGGCCGCATCGGTCATTCCAAAACACCTGATGTTGAAAAGTATCGTAACAACAGTTTTCATCAGCCTGTTTTTTGCAGCGTATTTCTATTTGCTCAGGCACCCCGCCTATCCGCCAACCCTGATGCCGGTCACCGCGCTGGACCAGCTGATCGCGTTTGAGCCCCTGGCATTGCCGCTGTACGCGTCCCTCTGGGTTTATGTGTCGATACTGCCGGCTTTTTTTGAGGACCGGGAGGAACTCCTGCACTATGGGTGGTCCATGACGCTGATGTGCGTGCTGGGCCTGCTGACTTTCTACTTCTGGCCGACCGCTGCGCCCGCTCCTGACATTGACTGGACCCAGCACCCTGACATGGATATTCTCAAAAACATTGATGCTTCGGGCAACGCCTGTCCGTCGCTCCATGTCGCCACTGCCATTTTTTCAGGTGCCTGGTTCCACAGGCTGCTGCGGCGTTTCGGGGGGCCGCCGTGGACGCTGCTGCTGAACTGGGTCTGGTGTGCAGGAATTGTGTACTCCACGCTGGCCATACGCCAGCACGTGGCGGTGGATGTGGCAGCCGGTCTGTTGCTGGGGGCAGTGGCGGCGCGGCTGTCACTGCGCCCGCTAATCGCTGCCGAAAGCCAGACGACTGCCGCCTTCGTCAAGCGCCTGATCGGACTGGCGGCAGCGCCTTACAAGACTTCGGGCTCGTACGCCTGGCATTTTGCACGTGGCAAGCTGGAGGGTGACCCCGCGTTTGCACATTTGCTGGCAGCAGGCCTGCTGAGCGCGCCCGCGCGCATCCTCGATATCGGCAGTGGCCAGGGCCTGCTGACTGCCTGGTTGCTGGCAGCGCGTGAGTCGGCCGAGCGCGGAGACTGGCCCGCAGGCTGGCCAGCCGCGCCACATACGGAGTTTGTGCGCGGCATCGAGTTGATGCCGCATGATGTCGCCCGCGCCGACCGCGCCTTGGCCCCGGCCGTGCGGGCGGGCCGTGCCGAGTTTGCAAGAGGAGATATGTGCAGCAGCGATTTTGGCCAAACCGATGCGGTGGTGATTCTCGATGTTTTGCACTACGTCCCCTATGCCGCGCAGGACGACGTGCTGCTGCGCGTACACCGCGCACTGTCGCCCGATGGCGTGCTGCTGCTGCGTGTCGGTGACGCCGCTGCCGGCCTGCCATTTGCCTTCAGCAACTGGGTTGACTACGTGGTGACCACACTGCGCGGCCACAGGCTGGGCAAGCTGTATTGCCGTCCTCTGGCCGAGTGGAAAACAGCACTGCGCAAGCTTGGTTTTACGGTAGAGGCGCATGCCCTGAGCCAGGGTACGCCGTTTGCCAATGTGCTTCTGGTGGCCCGGTTGCAGCCCGCCTCTTGAACATTGACCACAGCGTGCACGCGCCCCGCCCTGTTTGCTACTATTAAGTCTCTCAAATTTCCTTCACCATCGCCTGTGTCTCCCCTCCTGCTTTCGCATTTCACCGCTACCAGTTGCATCGGCCGCGGACTGAGCGCGACACTGGCGTCATTGCAGGCAAGGCGCTGCGGGCTGAAATACTGCGATTTTGATACGGTCGAACTCGATACCTGGATCGGCGTGGTGGACGGGGTTGACCGCGAAGTGCTACGCCCGAACCTGGCGGCTTTTGATTGCCGCAATAACAGGCTGGCCCACATGGGTCTGCGGCAGGACGGTTTCGAGGAGGCCGTGCAGGCGGTGGCAGCCCGCCTGGGGCGTCACCGCGTGGGCATCTTCATCGGCACCAGCACATCTGGCATCCTGCAAACCGAACTTGCCTACCGGCGGCGCGACCCGACAACGGGCGCTTTGCCGGCGGACTTCATCTACGCCACCACACACAACACCTACTCGGTCGCCGATTTTGTGCAGCATTATTTCGGCCTTGCCGGTCCGGCTGTTGTTGTGTCATCGGCCTGCTCTTCCAGCGCCAAGGTGTTTGCATCTGCCAGCCGCATGCTGGATGCGGGATTGATCGACGCTGCTGTGGTCGGGGGTGTTGATTCGCTGTGCCTCACCACCCTGTACGGCTTCAACTCGCTGGGCCTGGTGTCCAGCCAGCCCTGCCGCCCGTTCGACGTTGCGCGCAACGGCATATCCATCGGTGAAGCGGCGGGGTTTGCCCTGCTTGAGCGTGTGCCTGACCACCTGGACAGCGATGCCGTTTTGCTTATGGGGCTGGGTGAATCCAGCGATGCCCATCACATGTCGTCGCCCCACCCCGAGGGGCTTGGTGCGCGCCTGGCCATGCAGGACGCCCTGAAAACGGCCCGGCTAGCAGCCGCCGACATTGACTACATCAACCTGCACGGCACCGCCACCCAAAACAACGACGCTGCGGAGGCTCTTGCTGTGGCAGCCGTGTTCGGGTCGGCCACGCCATGCAGTTCGACCAAAGGCGCGACGGGCCACACGCTCGGTGCAGCGGGCGGCATCGAGACCGTGATTTGCGCGCTAGCCTTGCAACACGGACTGCTGCCCGGCGGCGTCAACACAACCCAGATCGACCCAGCGCTGGCCCTGAACTACCTGTTGGACAACCGCCAGCAGCCGGTGAAGCGCATATTGAGCAATTCATTTGGGTTTGGCGGCACCAATTGCAGTGTGGTTTTGGGACGGGCGGGTTAATTCCATGGCAACTTACCAAGCGCGAAGCCCCGAACCGCTCGCGGTCTTTGTCGAAGGCATTGGCCTGCTGGGTCCAGGCCTGTCCAACTGGCCGCAAGGACGTGCCTGCCTGGATGCAAGCGTGACCTTTGAAACGGCCCGATCCGTGCTGCCACTGCCCATGGCGCTGCCTCCAGCAGAGCGACGGCGCGCCGGTGCCGTGGTCAAGGTTGCGCTGGCTGTGGCGCAGGAGGGGGTCTTGGCGTCCGGGCTGCAGGCAAGTGCCCTGCCCTCGGTTTTTTCATCATCCAATGGCGATGCGGTCAACTGCCACGAAATCTGCAGCGCGCTGGCGTCGAATGACCGGTTGATTTCGCCCACCCGATTTCACAACTCGGTGCACAACGCCGCATCAGGCTACTGGAGCATTTCCAGTGGTGCCATGACCAGCTCCTCGGCGCTGTGCGCGCGCGATGCCAGTTTTGCTGCCGGTCTTCTGGAAGCCATGACCCAGGTGGTGGTCGAAGGCCGGGCGGTTTTGCTGGTGGCATATGACACCGACTACCCCGAGCCCATGCACAGCGCGCGGCCTGTTCCGGACTCTTTCGGGGTTGCATTGGTGCTGGCCCCGCAACGTGGCGAACGTAGCCAGGCCTGCTGGACCCTAAATCCCTCAGCCTGCTTTACCGACACTGCTGCAAACGCCCTGGACAACCAGGCGCTAGAACGGTTGCGCAGCAGCATTCCCGCAGCGCGCTGCCTGCCCTTGCTTCAAAGCCTGGCCCTCCAGAGCACGGGCGAAGTCGTGCTGGCGTACCTGCAGGGAATTCAGCTGGCCGTGCAGGTTGCGCCTTGTCGGCAATGACATCCACCCTTCATTCCGAAATGGCGGCATCTGGAATGGCGCCCTCCACCCTGCTGCACGCAGACATAGCGCGCCGCATTCCCCACCAGCACAGCATGTGTCTGATTGACCGGGTGACCGCCTGGGACACTCAGCAGATTTGCTGCGAGACCGGCAGCCATCGCTCGCTGCACAACCCCCTGCGTGCGCATGGTCGGCTGGGATCGGCATGCGGCATCGAATACGCTGCGCAGGCCATGGCAGTGCATGGCGCGCTGATCGCTGAAAGCCGGGGCGGGGCAAGCGCCATCGGTGGCGTAAAAGCAGGTAGCCAACAAGCACGCGGCGGCTACCTCGTGAGCGTGCGCAGCCTATCCCTTTTCGCCTTGCAGCTAGATACTGTCGCAGGCCAGTTGACCGTCACCGCTGAACGAATCTCGGGCGATGCCAACACCGTGCTCTACAGTTTTACCGTACTCAACGGCCCGACGGCCCTGCTCAGCGGGCGGGCGATCGTGGTGCTGGCCCCGCCAGATCCGGCTTTGTGACTGATCGCATCGCCGCATGAAACCACGCATGTCAAAAAGGACGTCCCCATGAGCACTCCCCTGAAACGCGCGCTTGTCACTGGTGCCAGCGGCGGCATCGGATCGGCCATCGCCAGCAGGCTGGCGCGCGACGGTTATTTTGTCATCGTCCATGCCAACAGCAACCTGGCCGCAGCGCAAACCCTGGTGACCCGCATCGTGGCGCAAGGCGGCCAGGCGCATGCGGTCGCTTTTGATGTCACCGATGCCGCTGCAACGCAGGCAGCGCTGGAAACCCTGCTTGATCAAGGCCCTATCCAGGTGCTGGTGAACAACGCCGGCATCCACGACGACGCGGTGTTCCCCGGCATGCAGTTGGCCCAATGGCAGCGTGTGATCGACGTGTCGCTCAACGGTTTTTTCCACGTCACGCAGCCGCTGATGATGCCGATGATCCGCACGCGCTGGGGCCGCATCATCAACATCACGTCGGTCACCGCAGTGCTTGGCAACCGTGGGCAGGTCAACTACGCTGCGGCCAAGGGCGCATTGCATTCGGCCACCAAATCGCTCGCGCTGGAGGTTGCCAGCCGGGGCATCACGGTTAACGCGGTGGCGCCCGGCATCATCGAAACGGCCATGAGCAACAGCAGCTTTGACGCGGCCGCCATTTCCCAGATGGTGCCCATGAAACGCGCCGGGCGGCCTGAGGAAGTGGCCGATCTGGCGGGCTTTCTGGCCTCAGACCGTGCCGCCTACATCACGGGCCAGGTCATTTCGATCAACGGCGGCATGGTGTAACCCGCATGAATGCACCCAAACCATTGGCGGCCGTGCGCCCACCCCATCTTCCACTGACGGACTACTACCCATCAGAGCAGGGGCGCCAGGCATTTTTGCGTAAGATTTTTGACGATACCGCAGCTGATTACGACCGTATCGAGGCCATGCTGGCGTGGGGCAGCGGTTCCCGCTACCGGCGCCAGGCGCTCATGCGCGGTGGCTTGAAACCGGGCATGAAGGTGCTTGATGTGGGCGTGGGCACCGGCCTTGTGGCCGCGCAAGCCTGTATCTTGACCGGCGATCCCGCCTTGGTGACGGGCGTTGACCCCAGCCCAGGCATGATGGCTGCCAGCAAGCTGCCAGAGACCATGGTGTTGATGGAGGGCCGGGCTGAGTCATTGCCTTTTCCGGACAACCACTTTGATTTTGTGAGCATGGGCTATGCATTGCGCCACATCAGCGATCTGGGCGTGGCGTTTGCAGAGTTCGAGCGGGTGTTGAAACCCGGTGGTCGGTTGTGCATTCTCGAAATCACCCAGGCGCGCAGCCGTCCTGGGCGTTGGCTGCTCAAAAGTTACATGCGGGGCGTCATACCTCTGCTGACCCGTTTCGTTTCCGGGCAAAAAAATACCGCCACAATCTGGCGCTACTACTGGGACACCATCGAGGCCTGCGTCCCGCCGGAACAAGTCATGGGCGCTCTAGGCGCAGCCGGGCTGATGCAGGTCGGCCGCCACTTGGAGATTGGGATATTTTCAGAGTACCAGGCCGTCAAACCTGGCCCGTCGCAGCCAGCCTGAATGCCTTCGACACAATCGGGCCGCAGCTCACCCCCGCCCAAGCACCCGCTTTGCCAATAAAACAGGCAGGCGCAACAGAAACCCGAGGAAGAGCCGGGAGTGCATCCAGGTCAGCAGGAGGTTGTCCCGAAGGTAGTTGAAGTGCGACACGCCGCCTTCATCGGCGCGGAAGTAACGTACCGTTGCAGGCAGATTGACCGGCCTGACACCGCGCCAGCACATGCGCACAACAGCTTCGGGGTCAAAGTCAAAACGGCGCATCCAGCGCTGGCCAGCCATCACCTGGCGCAGGGGTTCAATGGGATACACGCGAAAGCCAAACAGTGAATCGCCAATGCCCGCCCACAGGGTTTCCAGATTGGCCCAGCCGTTGGATACTTTGCGGCCATTGACACGCAGGCGCGGCGCATCCGCAGCAAATACGGGCACACCCAACACCATGGCCCCCGGCTGGGCCGCAGAGGCCGCCATGAAGTCGGCAATGAGGTGCGCCGGATGCTGGCCATCGGAGTCCATCGTAAGCGCATGCGTGAAGCCCTGCTTGGACGCGGTGTCCAGCCCGTACAGCACCGCAGCCCCTTTTCCGACATTGCGCGGCAGCACCCATACCTTTAACCCGTCGTCCTGCGCGGCCATGGCCTGCAAGGCCTCTGCACTGCCATCGGTGCTGCCGTCCACCACCACCCAGACGGGCGTCCATTGCGCACGGGCCAACAGCACCGTTTCATAAACCTTGGGGCCGGGGTTGTAACTGGGTATCAGCACCATGTGAGTGCCTGATGCGGGAATGGGAAAGCTGGAGGAGGATGTTTCTATCGGCATGAAAAACGGTTCAAGCCGGGATATTTTCGTCAAGTGAGCCAGGCTCAGACGCTGTTTGCGCGAGCGTCATTTCCACCTGAAAGTACTGCTCGAGTTCAGCCGCGAAGCACGCTGTTTGCTGGGGCGGATCAAACCGCTTGCCCAAGCGGATTCGGTAAGTTATGGGCATTTTCGGTGTCCACATGACGGACCAGCCTTTGCCGAGAAACCGTGAGTCGGTCTCGATAAAAACGGTCTGCACTGGCACTCCAGCCTTCTTGGCAATCAGCCCGGCGGTGCCTTGAAGCGCGTTGACCGGAAAACGGGTGGTGCGCGTGCCCTCGGGAAACAGCAGTAAATGGCTGCCCTGGCTCAAGTCGGCCACGGCCATTTGCACCATGGTGCGCAAGGGCATGTTGCGGATGTAGCCCGCCAGGCGGGAGCCCGAGCCAAAGAACACGCTGTTGACGATGTCCGCCTTCATGATGCAGGCGGCGTCAGGCAGCCTTGACAAAATCATGACCGCGTCCAGCAGCGACGGATGGTTGGGCGCAATGACCATGGCCGGGCAGGCTTTCAGCGCATCCAGCTCCGCCAGGTCGAACCTGCAAGCTCGCATCCAGACCAGCACCCGCAAATAAACGCGGAAAATTCCGGAAATGCAGCGGCGCCCGATGCGTTTTCCAAGCGTGCGTGGCAAAAGCAGGCGCAGCGGGATGGCCAGCAGCGAGTAGCCCAGACACATCACGCCCAGCAGCGTAAAGCCAAAGTGAAGCCTGACGGTCTCGTGCCACGCTGGACTGCCGGCGTGCGGGACGGCGGGATTGGTCAGGAGAGCATTAGGCTCGGCCTGCATGCGTGGGTCTGCATGCGGGGGTCTGAACGAGTGAGCGCGTCCCATGCCGTTCAGTGCGCTGCGGGCTCAATGCCGCCCACATCCCGGATATTGGCTTTGCGCAGTCTCATCGCGAGCCAGGAGCGGCGCAGGTTCATGAACGATGTGGCGTAAAAAATAAGCTTGAACATCGCCAGTGAACGCCAGATAGGCGTCTTCCCGAAGACATCTCCGGCCAGCACCGACATCAGCGCCTCTTTAACCCGCCAAATGTTGCGCGGGCCCATGAACATGTCGCGCATGGTTGGGTTGGTCACACGGTAGATGAACCACGAAAACTCCTTGGGACCCATGCGTACCTGCGCATCGAAGCGCGCCAGCGCGGACGCGGCTTTGGCCGGTTCGCGCAAACAGGTGTCCACCGTTTCAGCGCCAACAAAGCCGCCCTGCATGGCCAGCATGACGCCCGATGAAAACACCGGGTCAATGAAGGTGAAGGCATCGCCAATCAGCAAATGGTTGGGGCCGTGCGTGCGCTCGCAGGCGTACGAAAAATTGCCGGTGGCATCGACCTCGGACGACAGCGTGGCGTGGGCCAGCCGCTCGGCCAACGCCGGGCACAAGGCAATCGTATCTAGGAAAAATTCCTTGACCGGCTTGCGCCGGCTCTTCAGGTAATGCGGCCACACCACGGCGCCGATGCTGGTGTTGCCGTCAGCCAGTGGAATGAACCAGAACCAGCCGTGGTCGAACCAGAAGATCGAGATATTGCCTTCGTCCTGGCCGGCGTGGCGGGTCGCGCCCGTGAAGTGGGCGTATACCGCCGAGCTGTTGTGCTTGGGGTTGCGCCGCTTGATTTCAAACTGTTTGCCCAGCACCGTGTCGCGGCCAGAAGCGTCCACCACAAAGCGGGCCCGCCATTGCTGCGCGCTGCCGTCGTCGTGCTGCGCGTCAATGGTGGCGCTGCTGTGGTCGGGCGCAAAGGCCACGCTCTTGACCCGGCATCCCTCGATCACTTCGGCCCCCAGACGGGTGGCATTGCGGATCAGGATTTCATCAAACTCGGAGCGGCGCACCTGGAATGAAAACGGCATGGACTTGTCCCATGCATCGCCAAACTTGAAAGTCTCACTCTTGTTGGCATGCCAGGGCGACACAAACTCGGCTGCCCATTTTTCCATGCCGATCGCCTTGACTGCCTCCGCCACGCCCAGTTTTTCGAGCAATGGCAAGTTGGCAGGCAACAACGACTCGCCGATGTGAAAACGCGGGTGATAGGCTTTTTCCAGCACCACGACCTTGTAGCCCTTTTGCGCCAGCAAGGCCCCCGCAGTCGCACCGCCCGGCCCGCCGCCAATGACCAGCACATCGCACTCGCGCAAGGCAGTGGCGAATGCCGGGGGGGACGCAGGTTGCTCAGCCATGGCGATTTAATGAATAAGGACGGTTGAAGTTTGCAGTGAGTTTGGGGGTTCGATTCAACCATTATCAGTTGAACGCTTGGCAACCCTCAAGCGCCGACTTTGCGCGGCCCGGTTGCCCTGATAAACAGTGTAGCTTGGCGAGTGAATTTTCAAACCACTCGCACCCAGACCCGGCACCAGGCCACGGTAACAATTTGTCGCCTGGCAGTCGCCAAAGCCAATGCGGCGATACATATAACTATTATAGCAAACTATATAGCTATGACAGGGGCTACAGCACGATTTTACTAATTTTACAGCGCACCCAGGCACTGGGCGATCAAAAGCATGCAGCCCGTGGGCAGACCGATCACGGCTTCACGCCATAGCCCATCGTCTGCGGCAGCCACAGCACAATTTGCGGGAATACCGTCAGAGCCAGCAGCAGCAACAGCAGCATGACCAGGAAGGGCCAACCCTCTTTCATCATCTCGCCAATGGGTATGCCGGTGAGCGCCTTGGTCACAAACAGCAGCATGCCAAAGGGCGGGTGGATCAACCCAATCATCATGTTCAGCACCACCAGCACCCCAAAGTGAACCAGGTCCACGCCCAGCAGCTTAGCGGCAGGCAGCAGCATGGGGACAAACACCAGCAGCAGCACCGACACATCCAGAAAGCAGCCCAGCGCAAGGAACATCACGTTGACCAGCAGCAAGAACTTCAATTGCGACAGATGCATGCTGTCAACCCACTGCGCCATGGCCTGCGGCACGCCCTCGGCGGTAAAGGCGTAGTTGAGGATGAACGAGCCCGCCAGAATGATGGTGATCACTGCGCTGCCGCGTGTGGACTCCATCACCACGCCCCAGAACGTGCGCCAGGTCAAAGCGCGGTACACCACGCCCGCCAGAACCAGCGCATGGAACGCCGCCACTGCTGCGGCCTCGGTCGGGGTGAACGCGCCAGAGTAGATGCCGCCCAGCAGCACAATGGGCATGGACAACGGCAACGCGCCCCGGTACACAATGGCGGGCCATTCGCGCAGCGGAATTTTGTCTTCACGCGGCATGTTGCGCTTGACGGCGATGACGTGCACCACCACCATCATCAAGATCGCCATTAAAAATCCTGGCACCACGCCGCCCAGAAACAGCGCGCCCACCGACGCCCCGGACACCAGCGCATAAATCACCATGGGGATGCTGGGTGGAATGATCGGCCCGAGCGTGGCGCTGGCCACCACCACCGCGCCGGCAAAGCCACGCGAATACTCCGGCTTTCTGAGCATCTGCCTGATGGTGACCAGGCCCGGCCCGGCCGCGTCGGCAATGGCGCTGCCACTCATTCCCGAGAAGATGACGCTGACCAAAATGTCCACCTGCGCCAAGCCGCCGCGCATGCGCCCCACCAGGATGCGGCAGAAGTCAAAAATGCGTTCACTCACGGTGCCCGCATTCATGATGTTGGCGGCAAACACAAACATCGGCACCGCTAGCAGCACATAGCTGTTGAACAGGCCGTTGCCGACTTGCTCGGCAACCAGGCCGACATCCTGCTTTTTGACCAACAGGTAGGCAATGCCCGAGGCCAGCATGGAGAAGCCGATTGGCATGCGCAACAGCATGCCAGCCACCAGCACCAGAGCCAGAATGCCCAGAGCCAATGTCATTGAATATGCAACTCGGCTTCAAGGCCTTCACCCTTGAAGGATTGCCAGATGGAAACCGCACTGCGTACAGCCAGGGCCGCCAGCAAAAACACAAACGGCATGAACACCCACATGAACGACACGCCCAGCACGGACGTGCCTTCGCGGTGCATGAAACGCACGTAGTCCCAGCTTCCCGGAATGCCGCACAGCGCCAGGCCGCCAATCAGCAGGTTGCCGATGATTCGCATCGGTTTGCGTGTGCTGCGGCCCACGCTGTTCCAGACCAGGTCAAACACCACCTGTTCGCGCTCAGGCACGATGAATGCCGAAGCCCACAGAATCACCCACACATAGAGAATGACGGCCAGCTCATCCGACCACGGCAATGGCTTGTTGAAGCCGAACCGCGCCGTGATCTGGATCACGAAGACGCAAAACAGCGTGAAAAATAGCGCGCCGCCCACTGCCTGGGCGACCGTGCGCAGCCAGCGGGCCAATCGCGCAAGCGCAATCGCGTGCGCGGAATCAACAGTCACACGCAACTCTATCAACGTGTGTTGTTGATGCGTTCCAGCATGCCCTTGGGCCAGACTTTGGCGTAGTCAGAGTTCAAGTACGCGGTCTGCACGGTTTTGCGGAACGCGTCCAGGTCGGGTGTGGTGACGGTCAGGCCCTGGGATTTGAAGAAGTCCACCATCTGCTTTTCATCGGCGATGCGGTTGTCGTTGTTGTACTTGGCAGCGGCCTGCGCAGCGGCTTTGACCTTGGCCTTTTGGTCAGCGCCCAGAGCGTTCCAGACTTTGTTGGAAATGCTGATGAAAATGCCATCGACCAGATGGTTGGTCATCGTGATCTGTTTGGTCACCTCGTAAAACTTGGCGCTCTTCACCGTAGGCAGGGGGTTGTCCTGGCCGTCAATCGTGCCGGTTTTCAGGCCCAGGTAGACCTCACCAAATGCCAGCGGCGTGGGCGTAACGCCCAGCGCTTCGCCCAAAAACAGCCATTCCTTGCTGCCCGGCATGCGCAGCTTCACGCCTTTCAGATCAGCCGGGGTTTTGACATTGCGCACTTCGCGCAAATTAACCTGGCGTGTGCCCAGGTAGGCGGTGGCTAGCGGCGTGATGTCCATTTTTTCAGCCACGGTTTTGAACATTTCGGTGCCAATCGGGCTGTTGAACACTTTTTGCTGGTGCGCCGGATCCCGCACGATGTAGCCCGCCGTGAACACTGAAAACTCAGGCACCAGCTTGGCAATGTCAAAGGCTGAAATGGTGGTCAGCTCCAGGTTGCCGCGCGCCATGGCGGCGGGCTCTGCACCTTGCTTGAACAGCGAAGCATTCAGGTTGATTTGGACGTCAAACTCGCCGGGTGCGCTTTTTTCAAGCGTGTCTTTGAACACTGTCCACATCTTGGCGTGCCAGTCGTCCGGCACGGCGGGCGTCGATATGCGCAGCAGCACTTTGGCTTGCGCAAATGCTGGGGGCAGGGCGCTTGTCAGCAGTGCGGCTGCGCTGGTGGCCAGCAGGGTTCGGCGTGCAGCTGATGTTTTTGATGCTGTCATGTCTGTCTCCTGAGTTGTTGTTGCGAGCAATTATCATGGAAGCCACCCGTACAGCCCCCAGAGAAATACCCCATGACGCGCGAACCCCTGCGAATTTTGCAAGCCAACTACAACGACGCTTTGCACGCCCAGGCCATCGTGCAACTGCTCGATGCCTATGCGCAAGACCCGGCAGGTGGCGGCACGCC
>JANYJD010000351.1 GCA_025358555.1 Rhodoferax sp. | reverse complement strand
ACCCGCAGAAAACCACCCCGACGGCAGTATCGACTGCACCGTGCAAGGCAGCCTGCTGCTGATTGCCATCAACCGCCCGGCCAAACGCAACGGCTTCACGCCCAAGATGTTCCGCGAGCTGGGCGAGGCCTACACCCGCCTGGACGCCGACGCCGCCCTGCGCGTGGGCGTGCTGCACGCCGTGGGCGCCCACTTCACGGCGGGGCTGGACCTGCCGTCCATCGCGCCCCTAATGCGCCGGGGAGAAAAAGCCGTGCCCCTGGGCCTGGTGGACCCGCTGGACTTGGGCATGCCGGGCTACCTGCGGCGCACCAAACCCATGGTGGTGGCGGTGAAAGGCATCACCTACACGCTGGGCATTGAACTGATGCTGGCCGCCGATGTGGTGGTGGCAGCGGATGATTGCCGTTTCTCGCAACTCGAAGTCAAGCGTGGCATCATGGCCACGGGCGGCGCCACCTTGCGCATGGCCGAGCGCGCGGGCCTGGGCAACGCGATGCTGCATTTGCTGACGGGCGACGAGTTTGGCAGCGCCGAAGCCCTGCGCCTGAACTTTGTGCAGCGCGTGGTGCCTCTTGGCCAGGAACTGGCTGAGGCCATCAAAATCGCGACGGCCATCGCCGCACAGGCCCCGCTGGCCGTGGTGGCCACGCGGCTCAACGTGCTCAAGGCGGTCGAGCACGGCCCGCTGGTCGCCATGCATGATTTCATCGGCGTGCAGCAGGGGCTGTCCAATTCTGCCGACGCCAAAGAAGGCGTTGCGTCATTTGTGGAGAAGCGGGACGCGCGGTTTACCGGGCGTTAGATTGCCCCACATATATGCACTACTCGACAGTCCGCAACCACCAAAACCCTACGTGATCGTCTCGCGGCGCAAAACAACAATTAATCACGCATTTTCAGTTTAAATTGCACGCAATTTAATTGCATCGTAGAATAAAGCGATGGACATTCGAAACACCAGCCAAGTCAACAACCAAGTCAACAGACAGATCAATATCCGAAACAACAGCCCAAAAAAGCGGCCAGCAGGCAACCCCGCGCTGCTTTTGCTGGACAACCAGCTCTGCTTTGCGCTGTATTCCACGTCGCTGGCCATGACCAAAATTTACAAGCCGTTACTGGCCCCCTTGGGGTTGACCTACCCCCAGTACCTTGCCATGCTGGTGCTGTGGGAGCAGGATGGCGTGATGGTCTCGGAACTCGGCGAGCGCCTGTATCTTGATTCCGGCACGCTCACGCCGCTGCTCAAGCGGCTGGAGGCAACGGGCCTGATTGCCCGCCTGCGCGACGTGGCCGATGAGCGGCGCGTGCGCGTCACACTTACGTCCGCCGGACGCAAGCTCAAGGCCAAGGCCGCAGTCATTCCCGCCTGCGTGGTGAGCGCTGCCGGTTGCTCGCTGTCCCGTCTGGCGTCGCTCACGCGGCAAGTGCAGGCCTTGCGGCTGAAACTTGTTGCTTGATTTTTATTGCTTGAACCCCGCTGGTTTTAATCCCCGTTTTTTTCAACCCGCTTCAATTGAAGAAGCACCACCTCAAAGGAAATGCCATGGTCACCAAAGTCGAAAAAGTCCTGTACAAAGCCCACGCCACCGCAACCGGCGGGCGCGATGGCCGCGCTGTCTCATCTGACGGCCTGCTGGACGTCAAGCTGGCCCCGCCAAAAGAGCTGGGCGGCATGGGCGGCGCGACCAACCCCGAGCAACTGTTTGCGGCTGGCTACAGCGCCTGCTTCATGGGTGCCATGAAGCACGTGGCGGGCGCGCAGAAAATCACCATCCCGGCGGATGCGTCGATTGCCGCAACCGTCGGCATTGGCCAAATCCCGGCCGGCTTTGGCATTGAAGTGCAGATGGTCGTCAGCCTGCCCGGCATGGAGCGTGCCGCAGCGCAAGCTTTGGTGGACAAGGCGCACCAGGTGTGCCCGTACTCCAACGCAACGCGTGGCAACATTGAAGTGGCCATCACGCTTGCGTGATTTCCGAATTGGCGCTGGCGTGATTCTCTAAATATGCTGGCGTGATTTCCGAATTGGCGCTTGCGTGATTTGAGGGCTTCGCTGGCATGATTTCCAGATAATTCACCTTCTCCTTTTCCCATGGCCAGCCCTGTTTCCCAGGCCTGGCCATTTCGTCATTTCAGGTCGTTGCGTTTTTGGTTTATGGTTGCGGTATGAACACACTTGATTTTTTGGTCCAAAAAGACAAGCTTAAAAACGCGGAAGTGCGTGAAACGCCGCAACTGGCGCTGGCCGATGGCCAGGTGCGGGTGCGCATTGACAAGTTTGCGTTGACGTCCAACAACATCACTTACGCGGCGTTTGGCGATGCCATGAACTACTGGGCGTTTTTCCCGGTGGCGCCAGTGGCACAAGCGGCGGGCAGCGCCAGTTGGGGCCGCATCCCGGTGTGGGGCTTTGGCGATGTTGTGGAGTCCAGTTGCCCCGGCGTGGCGGTGGGCGAGCGGCTGTATGGCTACTTCCCCATGTCATCTAGTGTCGTGTTGCAGCCAGCGCGCATTTCTGTCGAGAGTTTTGTCGATGGCACCGCCCACCGCAGCGCCCTGCATGCCGTCTACAACCAGTACATGCGCTGCAGTGCCGACCCGTTTTACACGGCCCAGACGGAGGATGTGCAGGCCCTGCTGCGGCCGCTGTTCACCACCGCGTGGCTGATTGACGACTTCATGGCGGACAACCATTTCTTTGGCGCCCAGCAACTGGCGGGCGTCCCCACAGACGCTGGCGCCGTATTGCTCTCCAGCGCCTCCAGCAAGACAGCGTACGCCACGGCATTTGCCCTCAAGCAGCGTGACGGCGTCGAGGTGGTGGGGCTCACGTCGCCCGGCAATGTGGCGTTTTGCGAAAGCCTGGGCTGCTACGACCGCGTGCTCACCTATGACCAGTTGGGTGACGTGGCAGCCGACCGGGCCTGCGTGTATGTCGATTTTGCAGGTAATACCCAGCTGCGCCACGCCATTCACACCCGGTTTAAAAACCTCAAATACAGCTGCTCAATTGGCGGTACGCACGTTGAAAATCTGGGAAGCGCCAAAGACTTGCCCGGCCCACGCGCCATTCTGTTTTTTGCGCCCGCTCAAATCAAGAAGCGGGCCACCGAGTGGGGCCCCGAAAGCTTGCGGCAGCGCCTGGTGAAAGCCTGGTTTGCATTTACCGCCGAAGCCACCAGCCCGGCACGACCGTGGATCAATTCGCAGCACCATGCAGGCGCGGCGCAGGTGTCTGACGCGTACGCGCTGGTGCTGGGCGGGCAGGGCGACCCGCAGGTGGGCCACATGCTGTCGTTGTGCTGAAGCGCCACGCAGCCCGCTGGGGCAGCTTGCGGCCTGTGGGGCAGCACCTGCCATGAAGCTGGCCCTGCTGTCTGACATCCACGCCAACATCCAGGCGATGGATGCCTGCCTTGCCCACGCGCGCGCCCAGGGTGCACAACGCTTTGCACTGCTGGGCGACTTGGTGGGCTATGGGGCCGATCCGTCCGCCGTGGCCCAGCGGGCGATGGCGTTGGCGCAGGAAGGCGCACTGGTGATCAAGGGCAACCATGACGACATGGCAGTCAACCCGCCGCGTGAGCCCAGAACCATTGGCGACAGCACGGCTGCGTGGACGCATTCTCAGCTAAGTGCCGTTGAGCGGCATTTTCTGCAGATGCTGCCAATGACCTTGCGGTTTGAGTCGATTCTGCTAGTGCACGCCAGTGCCGAAGCGCCCGAACTCTGGCGCTATGTGTATGACCGCCAGGCCGCTGCGCTCAGCCTGGATGCCGCCTGCCTGCATGAGGATGTGCAGTACGTGTTTGGCGGCCATGTGCACTTGCAGACGCTGTACCACAGGGGCTTTGGCTCGGGCTTGACAATGTTCACGCCGCTGCCGGGTGCTGCAATTCCCGTAGCACGGAATCGCCAGTGGCTGGCTACCATAGGCTCAGTCGGTCAACCGCGTGACGGCAATCCGCAAGCCATGTATGCGTTGCTGGACACCGAACTCGAGCAGCTCACATTCCACCGTGTGGCTTATGACCACGAGGCCGCGGCAGACGCCATCCGCCGTGCCGGCCTGCCCGATTTTTTTGCGGACCGGCTGGAGATCGGGCGATAGCGTCGTAATCGGCCACAGCCCGCCGGGCGTCACGGTTGGATGTGCCATGCGATGTGGGTGCGCGGTGCAACGGCGACAATCCTGTGATGACAGACTCCGTGACCCCCCGGCATGCGCCCACCCACGCTTTTGAGCAGCTAACGCCAGACGTGGTGATGGACGCACTGGCCAGCGTCGGCCTGTATGGCGATGGCCGCCTGCTGGCCTTGAGCTCCTACGAGAACCGCGTCTACCAGTTGCACCTGGAAGATGACACGGGCGGTGGCCGCGCGGTGGTGGCCAAGTTCTACCGGCCCGAGCGTTGGAGCGAGGCGCAAATACTGGAAGAGCACGCCTTCAGCGCTGAACTGATGGAAGCAGAAATTCCGGTGATCGGGCCGATGGTTCTGGAGGGCACGACGCTCAACCACTTCGGCGGTTTTGCCTTCAGCGTGAGCCCGAGCCGGGGCGGTCGCCCGCCCGAGCTGGACAGCCCCGAGGTGCTGGAATGGATTGGCCGCTTTCTGGCGCGCATCCACACCGTCGGCGCAGCGCGGCCCTTTGTCAGCCGCCCTGGGCTGGACCTGCAAACATTCGGCATTGATTCGCGCGACTGGCTGCTGGCCCACCAGCAGGTGCCGCTGGACGTGCAGTCGGCGTGGGAGAAGAGTTCGCAGAATGCTATTGATAAAATATCAAACTATTCATACTTGACGGGGGCTTCAGGCCGAAATAACAGTGTAAATGAGCAAAATGGCACTCACCACGGCTCTGACAGCGACCCCATCAAGCTGCTGCGCCTGCATGGCGACTGCCACCCCGGCAATATTCTGTGGACGCCTACCGACGTGCCCGCAGCCAAAGGTCCCGGCCCGCACTTTGTAGACCTGGACGACGCCCGCACCGGCCCCGCCGTGCAAGACTTCTGGATGCTGCTCAGCGGCGACCGCCAGCAGCGCACGCGCCAGCTAGGCGCCCTGGTCGATGGCTACGAGCAGTTCCGCGAATTCGACCGCCGCGAGCTGGCCCTGATCGAACCCCTGCGCACCCTGCGCCTCATCCACTACAGCGCCTGGCTAGCCCGCCGCTGGTCCGACCCCACCTTCCCCATCAACTTCCCCTGGTTCGGCAGCAGCGACTACTGGAAGGGACAGGTGCAGATGCTGGAGGAGCAGATGGAGGCGATGCAGGAGGAGCCGCTGGTGGTGTGACGCGCCGACCCGCGAAAGTGCAAAGGCATCGACCCTTCGACCAGCTCAGGGCAGGCCAGGCGCAGCCCAAACGGTTCTCAACTCACCTGGCAAATCTTCAACATATTCGTCCCGCCAGGCGCCCCCATCGGCTCCCCGCAGGTGATGGCATAAATATCCCCGCTCTGCACAATGCCGCGCTTTTTGAGGTGATTCTCAGCCTGCGTCAGCGCTGTGTCGCGGTCGGACGATGCGTCCATCAGGATCGGGCGCACATTGCGGTACAGCGCCATCTTGCGCTGGGTTTCCACCTTGGGCGTCAGCGCATAAATCGGTACGTTCACCAAATGGCGGCTCATCCACAGCGCGGTGGAGCCACTGTCGGTCATGGCTACGATCGCCTTGGCACCCAGGTGATAGGCCGTGAACAGTGCACCCATGGCAATCGACTGGTCGATGCGGTGGAATGTTTTGCCGGTGAAATCTGAGTCGAGCCCCACATCCGCCGCGCCTTCGGCGGCATGGCAAATCTTGGCCATCTCAATCACCGTCTCCAGCGGGTATTTGCCCGCTGCGGTTTCGGCGGAGAGCATCACCGCGTCGGTGCCGTCCAGCACGGCGTTGGCCACGTCGCTCACCTCGGCGCGCGTGGGCACCGGGTTGGTGATCATGGATTCCATCATCTGCGTGGCGGTGATGACGACCTTGTCATGCTCGCGCGCCAGCTTGATCATGCGCTTTTGCAGCGCCGGGACAATCGCGTTGCCCACCTCCACCGCCAGGTCGCCGCGCGCCACCATGATGCCGTCGCTGGCCAGCAAAATCTCCAGCAATTTGGGAATCGCCTCGGCCCGCTCGATCTTGGCGATCAGGCCCGGCTTGTGGTCGAACTCGGCCGCCGCCACGTTGCACAACT
Source organism: Rhodoferax sp. (assembly GCA_025358555.1). GTDB lineage: Bacteria > Pseudomonadota > Gammaproteobacteria > Burkholderiales > Burkholderiaceae_C > JANYCG01. The sequence goes on along the minus strand of JANYJD010000351.1, from coordinate 8,776 downwards.
GGCGCGCCATCTCCATGTCGGTCGCATTTTTGGGAAAGCTCACCGCCACGTAATCGGCCTTGAAGCTCATCGCGGTGCGGATGTCGTCCATGTCCTTGGCGGTGAGCGCGGGCGCCGTCAGGCCGCCGCCCTGCTTGTTGATGCCCTTGTTGTTGGACAGCTCGCCGCCCAGCTTGACGGTGGTGTGGATGGCGTCGCCCTTGACGACATCGACCGTGATGACAATCAGGCCGTCATTGAGCAGCAGCACGTCGCCCGCTTTTACTTCACGCGGCAGCGCCTTGTAATCCAGCCCCACGGCGCTGATGTCGCCCAGCTCTTTGCGGGCAGCGTCCAGCACAAATTTTTGCCCCGGCTCCAGCATCACCTTGCCATCGGCAAATTTGCCAACGCGGATTTTGGGGCCTTGCAGGTCGGCCATGATGGCGACCTCGCGGCCAGCGCGCTGGGCTGCTTCTCGCACCAGCTGGGCGCGGTCAATGTGGTCTTGCGCCTTGCCGTGGCTGAAGTTGAGCCGCACCACGTTGACGCCACTGCGAATCATCTGCTCCAGCAGCGCCGGGTCGCTTGACGCGGGGCCGAGTGTGGCGACGATTTTGGTGGCACGCCGGGGCAGGCTCGACGTGTTGGCTGCGTGAGCGGCTTGATCTGAGTGGGCTGAAGTGTGGCTGGGCATTGGATTGTCTCCTGATAATTACCTAAAAAATAGCTATTTCAGCCCGTAGCCCTTGTTCTGCATGCATAAGCAGCTATTAAATACGTAGTATTTAAACTGGCGGGCTAGCCAGCGGCCCGTTTCTGCAAAATCTCAAACGCGGGTAACGTCTTGCCTTCCAGCACCTCCAGAAAAGCGCCGCCGCCGGTGGAGATGTAGTCGATCTGCTCTTCAATGCCGTACTTGGCTATTGCCGCCAGCGTATCGCCGCCGCCGGCGATGCTGAAAGCGCTGGAGTCTGCAATGGCGTGCGCAATGACCTTGGTGCCGTTCTCAAACGCGGGAAACTCAAACACGCCGACCGGGCCGTTCCACACGATGGTGCCGGCCGCTTTAAGCTGCGTGGCCAGCAGCGCGGCGGTTTGCGGGCCGATGTCAAGAATCAGGTCATCATCGGCCACATCAGCCGCAAGTTTGATGGTGGCTTTGGCATCAGCCGCAAAGGCCTTGGCGGTGACCACATCGATGGGAATCGGCACGGCCACATTGCGCGCCTTCATCGCGTCAATCACAGAGCGGGCTTTGTCCACCAGGTCGGCCTCGGCCAGGCTTTTGCCAATCTTCAGGCCCGCAGCCAGCATAAAGGTGTTGGCAATGCCGCCGCCCACAATCAGCTGGTCTACCTTGGACGCCAGGCTTTCCAGAATGGTGAGCTTGGTGGACACCTTGGAACCCGCCACAATGGCCACCAGCGGACGCTTGGGATGCGCCAGTGCCTTGGTGATGGCGTCCATCTCGGCAGCCAGCAGCGGACCGGCGCAGGCGATGGGCGCATACTGCGCAATGCCGTAGGTGCTGGCCTCGGCCCGGTGCGCGGTGCCAAACGCATCGTGCACAAAAATATCGCACAACGCGGCCATTTTGCGGGCCAAACCTTCGTCGTTTTTCTTTTCGCCTTTGTTGACGCGGCAGTTCTCCAGCAGCACCACCTGGGCTGGCTGCAGGGGCTGGCCGTTGACCTTAAAACCATCAACCCAATGACTGATGAGCGGCACGTCACGGCCCAGCAACTCGCCCATTCGTTGGGCGACCGGACCCAGGGAATCTGCAGGCTTGAATTCGCCTTCGGTAGGGCGGCCCAGGTGCGAGGTGACCATCACCGCCGCGCCTGCGTCCAGCGCCATCTTGATGGCGGGGATGGAGGCGCGGATGCGGGTGTCTTCTGAAATCTCCCAGACTGGGTCGTTGGGTCCGGCGCCGGGCCGTCCCAAGCCGGACTGCGCCCCCTCGGGGGGCAGCGACCCGCGCAGCGGTGGAGCGTGGGGGCGCAATGGCACATTCAGGTCGGCACGGATGAAGACGCGTTTACCGGCAACTTTGCCTTGGGCGCACAGGTCTGAAAAGCGGATGATGTTCATTGAGGTGCGCTTGTCAAATGGAGTTGCCAGCATTGTGCTCGAAGCGCATGCCGGGCTGGATGTCAACGCCGTGCAGGAAATCTGCCGCGCTCAGGCGCTTCGCTCCGGGGCGTTGGAGCTGCGTCAGTAATACTATTGAATTAATAGCTGCTACTTCAATGCCAGCAGTGGCTACAGCCATAATTACTCCATATTTGGCACCCTGCGGCGGCGCGCCAGGTGCAACTGTTGCCTGCCAGATTTTTAGAGTCTCGCCGGCCAGCGTACTGTGCGCACCGGGGAACGGGTCGAATGCGCGGATGCGTCGCACGATCACGTCTGCGCTCTGGTTCCAGTCAATCGCGGCTTCGTGTTTTTCTATTTTGTGGGCATAGGTGGCGCCGTGCTCGGGCTGCTTGACGGGATGCAACCCGTCGCACGCCGCCAGCTCCAGCGCCTCGACGATCAATCGCCCGCCCAGCGCGGCCACTTTGTCATGCAGTTCCCCGGCGGTGTCGGTGGGCGCGATGGGCAGCTTTTCCACCAGCAGCATGTCGCCCGTGTCCAGCCCGGCGTCCATCTGCATGATGGTGACGCCGGTCTCAAGGTCGCCCGCCTCGATGGCACGGTGAATGGGGGCCGCGCCGCGCCAACGTGGCAACAATGACCCGTGAATGTTGATACAGCCTAAACGGGGGAGCTCCAGCACCCACTGCGGCAAGATCAGGCCGTAGGCGGCCACCACCATGACATCGGCTTTTGCGGCCTGGATGACCTCACGGGCAAGCTGTGCATCTTCAGGGTATTTGCCGTCCAGCCTCAGGCTGCGCGGCTGCGCCAGCGGAATGTTGTGACCCAGCGCAAACAGTTTTACAGAGGAGGTTTGCAGCTTCATGCCGCGCCCGCCGGGGCGGTCGGGCTGGGTGAGGATCAGTGCAATCTCAAAGCCTGCCGCGTGCAGCCGCTGCAGCGCGACGCGGGCAAATTCGGGCGTGCCGGCAAAGATGGCGCGCAGTCTGGGTGCTGTCTTGCCAGTGCCTGCCACATTGGAGCCAGATTCCGAATTCAATCAGCTTCCTCACGCTGCGCCTTGAGCATTTTTTTCTTGATGCGGTTGCGCTTGAGGGGCGAGAGGTATTCAACGAATACCTTGCCGATCAGGTGGTCCATCTCATGCTGGATGCACACAGCCAGCAGGCCATCGGCTTCAACGGTGATGGCCTTGCCTTGGCGGTCCAGCGCGGTGACCCGGATTTCGTCAAAGCGCTGCACGCCATCGTAAATGCCGGGCACCGACAGGCAGCCCTCTTCATTGAGGTGCGTGGCGGCGCTGGTCCAGGTGATTTCAGGGTTGATCAGCACCAGCGGCTGGTTGCGTTCTTCAGAAGTGTCAATCACGATCAGGCGCTCATGAACGTCCACTTGCGTTGCCGCTAGGCCGATGCCCTTGGCCTCGTACATGGTTTCAAGCATGTCGGGCACCAGTGCCTTGATGCGGGCGTCGACCGCTGGCACCGGCTTGGCCACTTTGTGCAATTTTGGGTCGGGATAGCAAAGAATGGTCAAAAGTGCCATGAATTCTCTTCGAAGATGTCGTTATTTTCGCTACTTTTCGCAAGCCCGGCACGCGGTTGAAGCGGAAAACGTTGCTCAATCAAGGGCTTGAGCGCAGAATCGTGTGTAATTTATCAAGATTGTCGCCGCAATCGGGCCTTCTTCCGGGCCCGGTTGCGGGGGCATTTGCAATGCAGCAAATTATGACAAAACACATGATGGCGAAACCCAAAATGGCAACAGGCTCATCGAAATTTTTCGGCACATTGGGGGCCAGCGTCTGCGCTTCAGGGTGGCTGGGCGCAACGGCGGCGATTCTCGCAGGCAACCTGGTGTCCACCCAGGCGGGCGCGCAGAACTACCCCATCACACCCACGCAAAAATCAACAGCAGACCAGGTTGCACAAGCCGGCGTGCCGTTGGGCGAGCTGAGCGCCACGGCACCCGACAGCTACTCGGTCAAGAGCGGCGACACGCTGTGGGGCATCTCCGGCCTGTTCCTCAAAAGCCCGTGGCGCTGGCCTGAGCTGTGGGGCATGAACATGGCTGAAATCAGGAACCCGCACCGCATCTACCCGGGGCAGCAGTTGTACCTTGAAAAAAAAGGCGGGCGGGCATTCCTGCGCACCAGCCGCAACAGCGGGGACGGGTCTGGCATCGAGACTGTCAAGGTGTCGCCGCGCACCCGCTACCAGAGCCTGGCCGACGACGTCATTCCCACGTTGAAAAGCCAGGTGATTGAGCCCTTCCTGAGCGAGCCCATCATCGTCGATGACAACGGGCTCAATGCCGCGCCACGCATTGTGGCCACCCAGGAAGGCCGCGTGCTGCTCAGCCGGGGCGACCGCGCTTACGCACGCGGGCCTGCGGACAACCAGATCATCGACAACAGGGGCAGGCTGCCAGAGTACCGGGTGTTCCGCAACGCCACGCCATTGAAAGACCCCATCACGGGCACCGTGCTGGGCTATGAGGCGCAGTACGTGGGCAAGGCAAAACTGGTGCGCGGTGAATCGACGGAACAGTCCACCGACAAAGACGGCAAACCGCGCACCGACATCGTGCCCGCCACGATTGACATTGTGGGCTCCAAGGAAGAAATGCGCGTGGGGGACCGGCTGTTGCCCGAGCCCGAGCGCCAGATGACAAGCTACATGCCACGCGCACCGGCGGGCAAGGTGGATGCGCGGATTGTTTCCATCTACGGCAGCAGCGTGGCCAACGCGGCGCAAAACCAGGTGGTAGTGATCAACCGCGGCATCAAGGACGGCATGGAGTCAGGCTACGTGCTGGCAATCCTCAAAGACGGCGCGCGCCTGATTGACAAGACCGACGCCGCCCGGCCCGAGCTGAAATTGCCCAACGAGCGCAATGGCCTGCTGATGGTGTTTCGCACGTTTGACAGGCTGTCTTACGCGCTGATTCTGGATATTACGGATGGCGTGAAGATTGGTGACCGGCTGGTTAATCCACGCTGATCTACGCTGATCCACGTTTCTCCACACTGACCCCGAGCCTGCGCCCCCGAATGGAGCGTGAAGAACTCTCGGCTTGGCTGCGCCTGACGCTGACCCCTGGCGTCGGCAATGGGGCCGCGCGCAAGCTGCTGGCTGCCTTTGGCCTGCCCACTGCCGTGTTTGCCCAGTCTGCCAGCGCGCTCACCCAGGTCGTTGGCCCGACCCTGGCTGCCAGCCTGCGCGCCGAGCCGCCGGGCTTGGCACTTCAGACCGAGACCACCTGGAACTGGCTTAACGGGGCTGGCGCACAAGAAGAGGAGAAAGGGGACCGGGACGGCGGCAGCGAGCATGGCGCTGCCCCAGCGCACCGCCATATCCTGGCGCTGGGCGACGTGGGCTATCCAGAGTCGCTGCTGAATATTGCAGACCCGCCGCTGATGCTGTATTTGCTGGGTGCCGCGTTTATAGAGCTAAATGCACCTTTAGCCGTTGTGGAATATGCACAGTTAGCTTCTAATAAAATAGCAAACTGCCTGGCTGCCAGCGCGGCACAAAGCGTTGCGATTGTGGGTAGCCGCAACCCCACCCCGCAGGGCCTGGCCAACGCGCGGCAGTTTGCGCGTGCACTGGCACAGGCCGGGCTGACCGTTGTGTCGGGCATGGCGCTGGGCGTGGACGGGGCTGCGCATGCCGGGGCGCTGGAAGGGTTTGAAAAGGTCAGTGGCTCGCAGGAGCGCGGGCACCATGGCAGGCGGCTGGCCACCATTGCCGTCGTTGGCACGGGTCTGGACCGGGTCTACCCCAAAAGCCACCGTGCGCTGGCCCACGCCATCGCCCAAAATGGGTTGCTCATCAGCGAATACCCGCTGGGCACACCACCGTTGGCGGCCAATTTTCCAAAACGCAACCGCATCATTGCAGCGCTGGCGCAGGGCACGCTGGTGGTGGAAGCAGCGCTTAAATCGGGCTCGCTCATCACGGCCGGCCTGGCTGCTGAGCAGGGCAAAGAAGTGTTTGCCATTCCGGGCTCGATCCACTCCACGCAGTCGCGCGGCTGCCATGCGCTGATCCGCCAGGGAGCCAAACTGGTTGAATCCGCGCAGGACGTGCTGGAGGACATGAAAATTGAAAATACTATGTTTTCAATAGCTTCTCATGCACAGGCCACGGGGGCTAGGGGCATAAATGACCCTGAAAATGCATTGCTGGAGGCGCTCGGGTTCGACCCAGTCAGCCTGGATGCGCTGCAGGCCCGCACCGGCATTGACACGCCCAACCTACAGGCCCAGCTGATGGCGCTGGAATTGCAGGACCAAGTTGCGCGTTTGCCGGGTGGGCTGTTCCAACGCACCGCACAGGCCTGATTCACCGCAAGGCAGCGGCCTGCTGCAGCGCCAGCGAACGGGGCAGTTTCTTCCATCCGGTCTGACATCCGAGTTTGTGCGTTATATTGGGTTCATGTTTGAAGTGCTGGCCTACGTGTACGAAAATTACTGGAGTGGCGATGCCTGCCCAGAGTGGGAACATCTGGAGCGCAAGCTGAACGCGGTTGGATTTGAGGCCGACGAGATCCAGGACGCACTGGTCTGGCTGAGCGGCTTGAGCGTGGTGGCGCAGGGGGTGCAAATCAGCGTGGATGATGGCGCACAGGCCAATCAAAACGCCAGTCCAAAGACCCCTCCAGGCGTTGCGCTGCCGGCCCAGTCAGACGACAGCATGCGCATTTATTCCGTTGCCGAGCAGGACCATCTGGGTGCCGAGTGTTTGGGGTTTGTGAGCTTTCTTGAAGCCTCGGGCGTGCTGCCAGCCTCGTTGCGCGAGATCGTGATGGACCGGGCCATGGCCTCGCCCGGCGAACCGCTGGCGCTGGACGACCTCAAGATCATCGTGCTGATGGTTTACTGGAGCTTTGGCCAGGAACCGGACGCCTTGGTGCTCGATGAGCTGTGCGACGACGCCAGCGACCGCGTGGCGCATTGAATCAGGCTAATAGGCGCTGCGGGTTGGCCTCAAGCTTGGCCAGCGCATCACGCGTAGCGCGCACCGTCAACGTTTCTTCTTCCTGCGGCAGCAGCAGGCCAGCCTGCAGATAGGCTGCCAGGCGACCGGCCTGGATCAGGTAGCTGTGCCCGGCGGTTGATGCAAACAGGTGCAGGTGCTTGCGCTCGCTGCGCCACGCAAACTGCACCTGGGCGACCCGCCCGTTGTGGTCCAGCGTGAACCACGATCCGAGCTGGAGCTCCTGGGCCCAGGCCAGCATGGCGGCGTTTGGCTTGGAGCCGCCATCGGCCACCACGTCAATGGTGGATGCATCAATGCCCAGCATGATTTCGATGCTGTCGGCGTCCAGCGGCAAATCGCCCATGCCGTCTTCAGACACAAAATCTTCCAGATTGGCCAGGCGCTTGGCCATGGCTTCAATTTGCGCCTGCGGGATGGCCTGCGTCTTGGACAGAAATGCATCAGCCAGGGTGTCGCTGACGATCTTCAGGTGGGCCTCCTGCTGGGACGGTGCCAGACCGAGCAGGCTCATCCCGGTACGCAGGCGCTGCAGTAGATTGGGCAAATCGGCAATCACGCGCGCCCGGTCTGCGCGGTTGGGTTTGGCACTGGCAGCCCAAACCAGCTCGGATGCGGATTTTTTCAACTCCAGCGTTTCAGCGTGTTGCGGGCCCTTGCGCACAGCCAATACCGCCAGCACCTCGGCCCACACTTTGAACAGGAACCCACGGATTTCGTCGCGCACCGGCATGTCCTTGAGCATGTTGCGCATCTCGATCGTGTACTGGATGGTCATGGTCTCTTTTTGCTCAACCTGCTGCGCCACGCTGACCACTTTCTGGGTGGACCCTTTCTCGGTCAAAAACTTGGCCAGAAACTTCTGGTCACACTGACCGACGGCTATTTCCACATACGCTGTGCAATATCCTTTTCCTCGGCGCCGACGGCGTTGGCGTAGATGGCGGTGGTGGTGAGCTGGGCGTGGCCGAGCCATTTCTGCACCAGGTTGAGCGGGATGCCGGCCGTGACCGCGGCAACGCCGAAGCCGTGGCGCAGCCCTTTGGGCGAGGCGTGCGGCCCGTCAAGCCGGGCGGCGGCCATCACCGCGTGCACGGCGCGCCAGCCGGTCATGCGGCTCCAGGGCCACAGGCGCACGCCGCGGCCTTTGCCCCGACCGTCGTGCAACTCGCGGATGCCGTGGACCATGTTGAGGGTTTCCAGCAGGGCAGGGGGCACCGGCACGGCGCGGTAGATGCCGCTGCGGCGCTTCTTCAGGCTTTCGATCACCAGCACGCCGGCCGCGAGGTCGACGCGATCGGCGGTCAGGGCTAGGGCTTCGGACAGCCGGCAACCGGCATAGGCCAGCGTCATGCACAAGGTCCGCACTTGGCGGTCGGCCCGCTCGGCCTCGCGCAGGAAGGCGTCGCGCTCGCCGGCGGTCAGGTATTTGCGCGCGCCATCGGCCGTGTGCAGCGCCATGCCGGACGGGGCGGCCAGCACGGGTCTGCGGGCCGTGCCTGTGGAGGACGGGCCGGAGATAGGGGAGGGCACTTGGCCTTGGCGGGCGACCGGCGCCGCGGCTGGCGTGGCGGCCTGGCGCAAGCTCGGCCGCTTCGGCGCCGGTCGCTTGGGCGCGGAGGCGGGCTTGGCCGGCGGCGACACGGGCAGGGCAGGGGGTGTGAAGCGAGGTTTGGGCATGGTGTCGCGGGAAC
>JANYJD010000330.1 GCA_025358555.1 Rhodoferax sp. | reverse complement strand
CGCTCGCCCGGCAAGGTGTTCAGCCGCGACGACATCCTGAACCAGCTGCGCGGCCACGAGGCGGAGCTGTTCACGCGTGCAGTGGACATCGTCGTCAGCCGCCTGCGCAAGAAGCTCGAACCGCTGGACTGCATCAAGACCCTGCGCAACGCCGGCTACTCGCTGGCCGTCGCGCCCGCATTGGCATGAAAGTCCGGCAGCAACCCGACCGGCACCACCGCCGTTGGCGCCACCGCCTGGCCCATTCCCTGCGCTGGCGGCTGGTGACGCTGTTTTTGCTGCTGGCGCTGGCCATGAGCATGGCCTTTGTGGGGGGCATGCAAAAGGCTCTGTCGGCAGGCTGGCGCGAGGCCGTGCGCCCGCTGCTGGCCGACTATGTGGATCGCCTGGCGGCTGAGATCGGATCGCCCCCGGACTTGGCGCGCGCGCAGGCGCTGGTGGCGCGCCTTCCGATCTCGGTTCGCATCGAAGGGCCGACCGTGCGTTTTGATTCGCACCCCAAAAAGCACGACGAGCGCTGGCGGCGGGGCGAGTATGGCGCCGACCCTGCCAACGCCCGGCTGCTGCAGCGCACCACCGCAGACGGCCATGCCATCACCTTTGGCATTGGCGACCTTGACTGGCACCGCAGCCCCAGTGCCGTGGGCTGGATCACATTGGCGGTTTTGCTGGCACTGGCCGCACTTGCGTTTGCCTACGTGCGACGCCTGCTAAAGCCGCTGGACGACATTGGCGCAGGGGCTCGCCGCTTTGGCGCGGGTGATTTCACGCAGCCCATTGTCGTGCGCAGGCACGACGAACTGGGCGACCTGGCCGGGCAAATCAACACCATGGGGCAGGACATCCACCAGATGCTGGAGGCCAAGCGCGCCATGCTGCTGGCCATCAACCACGAACTGCGTTCACCGCTGACGCGTGCGCGCCTGAACACCGAGCTGCTGCCAGAGACGCCAGACACGCAGGCGCCGCGCGACGCGCTGCTGCGCGACCTGGCTGAAATGGGACGCCTGATCACCGACTTGCTGGAAAGCGAGCGCCTGACGAACCGCCATGCGGCGCTCAACCGCGAGCCGACCGATCTGGCTGGGCTGGTGCAGGATGGGGTGGATGCCGCAGCTACGCCCGTATTGTTGGACCTGGCTCCCGGCCTGCCGTCATTGCAGATCGACCGCGTGCGCCTGCGCCTGCTGCTGCGCAACCTGCTGGACAATGCCCGGCGTTACAGTGCTGACCCCGGCGCTGGTGTCGGCTCTGGAGCCAGTTCACCGATTGCCATCAGCCTTTCCCGCCAGGGCAACGATCTCTTGTTGCGTGTGCGCGACCACGGCCCCGGTGTGGATGAGTTGCACCTGCCGCATCTGGCCGAGCCATTTTTTCGCACCGATGCAGCGCGTCAGCGCAGCACCGGCGGCGTCGGGCTGGGGCTGTACCTGTGCCGGCTGGTGGCGCAGGCGCACGGCGGCAGCCTGTCGGTGCGCAACGCGCATCCGGGGCTGGAAGTAACGGTCAGCTTGCCGCTGTCCGCGCCAGTCAGCTTCCCGACAGCGGCCCCGGTCATTCCCGCAGAATCATCTGCCCCCTGATCTCGCCTCCCGGAAAAGCCATCGTATGGATGTCGACGTACCACCTTCCAACCAGCAAATCGGTCATTTGCTCCAGAGTGAGCGTGGCCTGGCCGTCCATCGGGCTCGTCACCGCGCCCTTGAAAGCCAAGGCCACGCCCGCGCTGGTGCTGGCGGTTGCCGGACCATGAAAGTGGCCTGCAATGGCGGCACCCGTCAGGCCCCGATAAGACAGCTTCCAGCGCAGCAGCCGGGTGGTTTTGTCAAGCACAGCGTCCACCCGGCCCGTGGCCGTCGTGGCCGATGCGCGCAGCGGCGGCACCTGGTTCACCCCGGTCATCACAGTGCTGAAAGCGGCCAGGCTGGATTCGGACTGCGCAGCCCGTTGGTTTGTCGATGCAGGCGTGGTTTGCTGAGGCGTGCCGCAGGCGCACAGCGCAGCCACTGCTGCGGCGCAGGCCAGCCGCTGGGTCGCACGCTTCAGACGAAGCCAGGAGGAGTGTTGCAGCATGTTGGGCTCCGGGTCACAAATATGGCACTGAGGAAGGTCGCGTGCAGGGCAGGTAAGGCGTCGAGAACGGTGCGCAACAAGGTGTCATTTTGAAAAATTTCATTCATCAAATTTTCCGGCTGGTTTTTCGCGTTGCCCTGCTGCTGGTGGGGCTGGTGTTTGTGGGCAGCTTGCTGGTGGTGGCCGTGTTGCTGCTGGGGCTGTGGCTAGTGCGTGCAATGTGGGCCAGACTGACGGGCCGACCTGTGGCTGCCTGGGTGTTCAAGGTCGATCCCAGCCGGCAATGGGACCGCTTCAACCTGGGGCCCGGCAAGCGTGAACAGGATATTGGCCGTGCAGCGCGACCCGGCTCCGGCCAGGTGACAGGTGTGACATCAAATGTGGCTGATGTGACCGACGTTGTGGCGCGCGACATTGGGCCGCACCACCAGCCAAAAGACAAGTCCCCAAACCGCAGTATGTGAAAGTGTGCTGTAGCAAGATGCTTTGGGTCATGCTGTTTGCTACTAGATAAATAGCTGTCTATGTATGTTACACAAGGGCTCCAGGCCTGAACGTGGGGTTTCACCAAAATGACGGGTAGATCGGGGCCAAATGCCTGATGTCGTCCCTCCCGGCAACAATTGGCAAGGTGTAGCAACATTTGGCGTTGCCTGATGTCACCTGGCCTTGATTTCCTCAATCACGATGTCGCTAGAGAAAAGCGCCATCGCGGTGCGCGCCACCTGGGTGGTGTCAAAGTAAGCGTAGGCCCCCACGCCTACCGCGCCCAGCAGCGGCACAAAACGCGAGACGCTTTTGCCCAACACGTTTTGCGTGACCTTGGCCCCCAGCTTCTGCACCACGGACCGCATGAACGCAGACGACGCCCGCTGGATTAAAAACCGCTCGCCCACGCGCACCACCACATCACGAAATAGCTGCGCCGACACGTGCTTGAACATGCAGTAAATCATCTGCTCGCGGTTCATGGACGCACTTTTTCCATAGACGCCGGCAATGTCGGCCACCATCTGGGATTGCAGCTTCCACACGCCCACCAGCTCGGGCAGCACCGTGAGCCAGCCGAAAAAACCAGGCGGAAGTGCCATGGTGCTGGCCAGCATGCTGGCCTGGCGGGCTGCTGCGCGGCCAATCGCCTGCGCCCTCACCTGCGGCTGGTCCAGCGGCTGCTCTGCCGTGTGCGGCACGCGCAGCACCAGGTCAAGGATGGCGTCGCCCACCTTTTGGCGCACATCATTTTTGGATGGGATCAGGGCCAGGGCTTTGGAGGTCATGGCTGCATTATGGGGTCAGGCAATGTCGATCTGGTGAATTGCAAATTGGCCCGTGCGGCGGTCATCAAAATAGTGCTGCAGCGTTTCCCTGACGGTTCTGAAGGCAATCTCATCCCACGGGATTTCAGCTTCGGTGAAAAGCCGTGCCTCCATCGTCTCAAAACCGGGATCAAAGCGCTCGCTCAGCAGGCGTGCCAGGTAAAACATATGAACTTGCCCCACCCGCGCCACGTTCACAATGGAGAACAGGCCTTCCATTTCAAATTGGGCACCGGCTTCTTCCACCGTCTCGCGGGCCGCGCCCTCGGCCAGGGTTTCGTTGAGCTCCATGAAACCGGCCGGTAGCGTCCACTTGCCCCGACGCGGCTCGATGTTGCGTTTGCACAGCAGCACGCGGTCGCCCCAATGCGGCACCGTGCCCACCACGTTGTGCCGGCCACCGGCAGCGCGTCGGTCAGCGTCACCATCACGGCGTCGCGCTTGTCGGCCTGTTTGCCGCGTGCGTGGCTCACCAGAATGCGCCGCATCATGGTCGACGCCACCGCCAGGAAGTGGTTGCGGCTTTGCCAT
>JANYJD010000365.1 GCA_025358555.1 Rhodoferax sp. | reverse complement strand
GAAGCGGTGATGATGGGCCTAGGGCCTTACCTGGGACGAGAATATGCACACGACCTGGTCTACGACATCTGCCGCGACGCGCTGAAACAAAAGCGCCCCTTGATCGATCTGCTGGCCGAGCACCCCGAGATCAAGCCGCATGTGACCCGCGCCCAGCTAGAGGGCTTCTGCGACCCGATGAACAACCTGGGGCAAGCGGGGGTGATGGTGGACAGGGTGCTGGGGTCACTGATGTATCCATAGCACCTGCGTCACTTGATTGAACGAGGATCAAGTCCAGGCCACAAGTTCAAATCTGTTTGGCCGAAGACACGGGTCGTGCTAACATTGTGCTTATCTCGGAGAACAAGCTAGCATGCAAGTCGCCATCCGCACCATGGGCAATTCCAAGGGCGTGCTCATCCCCAAACCAATCCTTAAGCAGACCGGCTTGCTGGATGCGGCTGACCTGCAAGTCAAAAACGGGGTGATTGAAATCCGCCCGTTAAAACGCAACCCACGTGCGGGGTGGGCGGCAGACAGCAAGCGCGTAGCGCAGGTTGCAGACGATGCCTTGGTGTGGCCGGAGTTTGCCAATGCCGACGACAAAAATTTGAAATGGTGACTCCTGCGCAAATGGCCACCGGCGAAGTCTGGCTGGCCCAGTTGGATCCAACCGTTGGCAGTGAGATACAGAAAACGCGCCCTTGTGTGGTGGTCTCGCCACCTGAAATGCACAATCATTTGCGCACAGTGATCGTCGCCCCCATGACAACGGGCTCCCGTTCTGCTGCCTTCCGCGTCCCCATTACCTTCAGGGGCCAAACTGGGCTTATCTTGCTGGATCAGATTCGCACACTCGACAAGGTTCGTCTGGTGCGCCATGAAGGTGCGGTGCATGGCGCGACACTCAGGCGCGCTTTGGCTGTATTACAGACAATGTTTGCGTCGGCTCTGGAACAGAGTTGGTCGCCAAAAATCGAGTAGGTGCCGGCTGTCGGGGCTGTAAACCTGAGAATCGAATTTTGAATCGGCCCTCCCTCAGCATTTGCGAAGTTGATTGCGCCGGGGTGCATGAAAATCTGACCCGCATCGATGGGGGCAATTCCGCTGCCTGCGAGCACGGATTGCGTGCTGGAGGTGTTTACCATCGCTGCGGGAACCGATTGGGGATTGGCTATGTAGTAGCCCTGAACGCTGGCGTTAGCCAAAAAGCTGTCGGTATGTTGTGCGGCTGAGAACGCGATGAACGAGCCTGGTGTGATGCCGTAACCAACACTGAACGCTCCGAAGGTGCTTGATGGGGAACCGAACGCCAGTTCCATCGCAGTGAACGCTGCATTGGCATCGTAGGTAAAGCCACCTTGCTTGCAGGTGCGCCTTTCCATTGGAGTATCTTAAAAATATCTGCGCGTGCCAGTCGGCAGTGTGTTGAGGTGCGTAAAAAATCTCGACGCCCTTATCGCGGTCTTTCCAATGGTCAATTTGTTTGACTTATAAAAAAGTTGGAATTAAAATCAGAAATCCAACTTTACACATCGCCTCGCCTATGCCCGAAATCCGGATGCGCACCAAACACCAAGTCACGCTGCCTGCCAGCATCGTGCGCGAAGCCAACCTGCAGACGGACGACCGGCTGATGGTGACGCTTGTCAACGGCAATATCCTGATCAGCCCCAAACGCGCGCAACCCCAGTTAACGCAGAGCGTGCTGGCGTTTGCCGGCGTCGGGCGCGGGGTCTGGGGGCAGACAGCCGATGAAGTGGAAGCACGGGTCCGCTTGCTGAGAAACGAATGGGAAAGGTAAACGCCGCCATTGCTCGCATGGCCGGGCAACGTGTCTATGTCGACACCAATGTGTTCATTTTTTTCCTGGATGGCAACGACAAATACATGCCAATCGTCGGGCCTCTGATGCAGGCTTGTGCGGACGGGACCATCTTCGCGGTGACCGGGCGCCTCGCCATCGCGGAGGTCATGGTGCACCCCTATCGCAACGGGAACGCGGTGACTGTCAGCCGGTTCAAAAGCTTCTTCGCGCAAAAGAATTTTCTTGCCATTGCCGAGCATGAGCCCGGCTGTTTTGACGACGCTGCCATGATTGCAGGGCAAAAACACATGAAGTTGATTGATGCCATCCACTATCGGACGGCAGTGCATGCGGGATGCCGCTACATGCTGACCAACGACCACGGTTTTCGCACCGACGCCGACATCGAGGTCATGCAGATTGATGATTTGCGGGAATAACCCAGTATGACGTCAGCAAGCGCTGATGCAGGCGTTGGACATGGCTCAGCATGAATTTATCGACCGGATAGCTGGAGATATTGGCGTTTTCTCCTTGTATGTATTGCCTGGAATGCTACTTATTTGGTAGCATATTGTGAAGGCAAAAATCAATCCGCCTTGATACCCGCCCGCTTCACGATGTCGCTCCATATCCTCTGCTCCTTGGCGATGAAGGCTGCGTAGTCGGCCGAAGGCCCGCCGCCGCCCACTGCGCTGTCGGTGGCGAAGCGCTCTGTCACGGTGGACGACTTCAGGGCCTTGAAAGACTCCTCCTGCAGGCGCTTGACAATGTCGGCTGGCGTGCCTGCTGGCATATGCATGCCGTACCACTGCGCGGTTTCGAAATCCTTGTAGCCCATCTCGGCCACCGTGGGCACGTCGGGCAAGGCAGGGATGCGCTGCAGCGTGCCCACCGCAATCGCGCGCAGCTTGCCCGCACGGATGTGGGCGCCCAAAGCCGGCATGCCCGCGCTGGAGGCTTGCAGGCGTCCGGCCAGCAGATCGGCGAGTTGCGGGCCGGTGCCCCGGTAAGGGATGTGGGTCATGAACATGCCGGTGACAAGTTTCAAATACTCCATCGCCAAGTGGCCTGCGCTGGCGTTGCCGGCCGAGCCGTAGTTGAGTTTGCCGGGGTTCTTTTTCACGTAGGCCACAAACTCTTTGAAAGTTTTAGCGGGCAGGTCGGGGTGGATCACAAACACGTTGGGCACCTTGGCCAGCAGCGTGACGGGCATAAAGTCCTTGTTGACGTCATAGGGCTGGTTGGCCAGCATGTAGGGGTTGACCGCCATCGTGCCGACATGGGTCAGGATGAGCGTGTGGCCATCGGGCGCGGCTTTGGCCACTTCAGACATGGCAATCACACCTGCACCCCCCGGTTTGTTTTCAACATAGACGCTCTGGCCGAGCTGTTTGGTCAGCTCGGCGGCGACGGAGCGGGCGACGATTTCGGATGTGCCACCGGGCGCAAAGGGCACCACAAAACGAATCGCCTTGTGTGGCCATCCGGCTTGCGCCAATAGCGACGGGGCAGTGATGGCAGAGGTGACTGCGCCAAGCGCTTGTAGGATCTGGCGGCGGGGAATCGGTATTGGGTTCATGGGTGACGGTTTCACAAATAGGGATGAAGAAGCTTAACGCCGCTACTGTTGCAAAGCTACTCGCTCGAACCAGAGCAAGCTGCAAGGCCAGGGTCAATCCGGGCCCAGCGCCAGGCGGTTGGGTTGACGTTGTTCAATGGCGTTTTTCAACAGCGCGGCGCAGCGGTAAACGCCATGCGCAAACTTCCCATACGGCAGGGTGGCAAACAGGGCCATCACCACGCCAAGGTGCACAGCCAGCAACAGGCCCATGGCGGCACTGTCGCGCCAGAACAGCAGTGCCAGGCCGGTCAGGCTGGTGAAAAACAGCAGGGCGATAAAGGCCAGGTCCATCGGTTTTTGTGCCGCGTCGCCTTGCAGCGGGTGGCGACGCAGATGGAGCCAGAACAGGCCAGCGGGGCCGACCACCAGCCCCAAGCCTCCGGCCGTGCCCAGCAACACCGGCAGGCTGGTCAAGGCATACGGCGCGTGCCAAGCCCAGGCATAGTGGTAGAGCGTGGCGACACAAGTCGCGGCAAAACACAGCATGAAACCGTAAAGGGTGGCGTGATGAAAGCGCTTGCGCCAGAGCGTCCAGGCGTCATCCTCGTTGTTGCAGCCCTGGCCCTGGCCGCCGCCGAGGTTTGTCAGCAGCAGTGCATCGCGCGCAGCTTGGCCCAAGGCACCAGCGGCAGGCACTGGCGCGCTGGCTTGTACGGGTGACACGTCGCGCCAGAAGCGCC
>JANYJD010000239.1 GCA_025358555.1 Rhodoferax sp. | reverse complement strand
ACGTTCCAGAAAAACTCATGCTGAATCTGTCCAGCCATCGAACGGCGGCAATTCAGGCCCTGATGCTGGGCAATCAGCCCGTGACGCTGGCCGCATTGGCCCACAGGATGGCGGTGACCGTATTGCGTCCGCATGACTACCAGACGCAGACGATCAAACTCAACTTGGTTCAATGCCGCTCGACGCTGGAAAAGAATTCCCCGAGCTTGCCCAACTCACGCGCGGTACAGGCGCTCAATCTCCAACGCGAAGAATGGCTGGCCCGTTTGCCTTCTGATTCTTGCGAGTGGTTCACCTGGCTGTTGGCACAAACTCAGGACACGGTCTTGGCTTTGATCGTGTTTGCCACCGCCCAATGTGCGGAAGCTGTGCAGGTGCGGATTCAGGGCAATGACCCGGCTGCGCTCATGGCCCGTGCTTTGTCGCTGGATATGGCCGACTGGTGGGAGCCGACGCCAGAGAACTATTTTGATCTGGTGCCCAAAACCAAACTGATTGAAGCCGTCACGGAAACGGCCGGCCAACAGGTGGCCGCTGCCATGCTCAAGATGAAAAAAGACGGCGCCATCGCCCACGCCAGCCAACATGTACTCGGGCGTCGCTGGTTGCCAGCCGCTTTGCGCAGCACCCCAGACACAAATGCCCAAACTGGCGAAATCGACCAAGCTGCCGAAACGGTCGCCGTGGAGGCGTAAATGTCCGACACCTTCACAAGCAAACGGGCAGCCTGGCGCAGGGCCAAGCAGGTGGACAACCGGCCCCTGGAGCCGGTTTACCGGATGGTGTGGTTCAACGGCATCCCGAAGAAGGTGTAGATTCTGTTGGTGCCACTGCCGTACAAACCAGGGTAACCACACGTCGCAGGCCATCGGGGCAGGGTCTCCGGTTGCCTGCCATGGGATACGCAGGCAGTGGGAGGCGTTCGGGTGAACCGGGCGTTTGGGGTGTTGATGGACTTTCGACGGCGAAAGTGGGGCGGGCCCAGGGTGTCCATGGGCCCCGGAATTTGCGCTCAAAAAGGGGCGTCTGATCCAACGGTGCCGGAACGCGCCGACAAGCGTCACAACCACGTCACCGCCAAACCAGACCCCCCTTTGCCGCTGGGCTTATCCCCAAAGTCAGCGCACGGTGCTGCTGCTCCCTGCTTTTTGGGAGACCGAAGTCAGAACCTCTGTCGCGAGGCGACTGCCTGCACTACGTTGCGGACCGCTTTTGGCGTAGCCGGGGCGCTGCGCTGTGCCCGGAGTCTCTTCTGGGTGCTGTCGTCTCTGAGTCTTGGTTGATTGCCTCACTTGCTGGGTCATTCGCCTGGGATTGACTTTAGCCCGAGGCGGTTTTGCTGAGCGGGCTTTCGCGGCATAAAGCCGTGCGTGTCGGGTCGGTCACGGCGCCACTGGCTTGTGTACGGCGACCAGTCACTTTCTGTTTATTCCACGACCCGCACAGCACCAAGCCGACTGGGCGGCGCGTGCGAGTGCCAGCCACTGCGTGTGCGGGGCACCCCTCTCGCCGGCCAGCCGGCCTTAAACCTTGGTCGGTCTCCATGTCATCCCATCACGGCGAACGAACTCAGCGAAGCGATGGCAATTTCTATCAACCACTGGAGGACTACTCATGACGACATCTGCAACACCAACTTCCACGACCGGCTCGGAATCTAGCAAAACGATGGCTGGAAGGAAACGGTACGAGGGACCCAAAGACCTGATCAAACTGGAGCGGCAGGCCTTGACCAATGCCTTGTCAGGCATGAGCACCATGAACTACCAGGCGATCCTGCAAGGGTTTGCCGCCAAAGGCATTGCGGCGGAGAACATCAAACCGCGCGAAAACGTCTTCACCTTCCATGCCTGGTGTGGCGCTGGTCAGGTGGTGAGGAAAGGCGAGCATGGGGTGCAGATTTGCACCTATGTGCCGCGGGATGTCACGGACAAGGCAACCGGCGAGGTGACGACCCTGCGCATGCCCCGGACGGCGACGGTTTTTCACATTGACCAGACGGATCCCTTGCCAGCGGTGCAGGAAGCCCGAGGGCGACTACGTTGTATTCAGTCCGAGATGCAGAAAGTAGGCAAGTGAGTCATGGCCATGATTGAGCAATTGGGGTTTGGCTTTTTGCCGGAATGCAAACCGACCTACCGTGAATTGCCAGCCGGTAGTTGGCATTCACCGTGTTTCACGGCCTTTGAATATGAGGCACGGCTGGAGCGCGCCTGAAAATACTTGCCGTCTGTGATGTGGCCAGCGAGGGAAATTTACAGGCAGGGACTTGAGGCCGCCAAGGAAAGCTTTGATCGGGCGCTGGACAATGGCCAAACGCGGGATGCTGCAGTCCACGAGTGGCCGAGGCTGACTTTGCAAGTTGAATCAACACAGCGGGACGCATTTGTCGGCCACTGCATTGCGATGGTCGGTGGAGAGTGGGATAGTCCCGGCCTGGAATTCAAGGTCAGCGCCCACAAGCACTTGACGCGTGTGGGGATGTATTGTTGTGAGACCGGGTCTGTGGTCGTGACGACCTGGGCCGATGGTCTCGTCGGCGTTGATTTTGCGATGGGCCGCGATCCGTTCTTTCTGCCAAGTTTCAGGGAAGGGCAACGCGTCATTCATGCACCGCATTTTGAGCATGAGACGTACGTTGGTGGTGGTGAATTTGTTGGCCTGCGTGATGGCGTGACTGACGTTCCGGTTTTCACGATTGACGGGCGTGACTATGTCGCTGATGCGGGAAGGGCGCATCACGACTGCAAAAGGATTCAAGCTTGGAGTTTCTGTTCTCCCGAGGAATGGGGAGGACCGACGTACTGCGAAGCGGGTCAATCCAAGGCCTGGGACGAGGGCCGCACCGAACGTGGGGATCGACGGGGACTGGTGGTCAGGGTAAGCGGCCAGGCCGTTGTTTTGGATACGCCGATGGCGATTGATGCAGCAAGGGATGCGGCGGCGAGTCTTGAGTGAAAAAAAAGCCGGGCAGGGCAGCTTGTCGCCTGTCGATCAGTAGGAACGAAGACTGTTTCCCCATTTGCCGGCAACGCGGGTCACGATCCAAAGAGTCGTGTGCATGCTGAGCACTTCATCGAATGAGCCGGGGCGGCTGTAGTTGACGATGAAATGCACTTTGTCCTGGCTGACGAGTACGGCTTGTTTGGATTCATAGCGGGTGTGATGCCAGCCAGAATGTTTCAAGGCTTCAAAGAAGTTGGCCGGGTGCTGCCCTGGCCCCGGCCAATCCATGCGGGCCGATCCCGACAGCATCACATGCGGAAAATGAAGTTCACCGTCCATGCCGACGATGTCGCAGGCATTGAAGCAGGCAGTGAGCCTGTCAAGGCATTCAGATGCCGACTGAACCAGGCCCGTCTTTTGGAAGTAAAAAAGGGCTGGGAACTCCCAGCCCTTTCTGTCTACGCTCCGCTTATTTCGCGGCAGCAGCCGGCATGGCCTTTTTGGCGACGCCGACTTTGTGAACTTTCTTCACCGCATGTTTTTTGGCGGCGTGTTTCTTTGCGGTTGCCGTCGCAGCGGCCGGGGCCGTGACGGTCGCAGGAGTAGCGGTCACGGGTGCCTTCGGTGTCGCCGGCGCTTGCGCAAAGGAGGCGGCGACGACGGACGACAGAAGAGCGGTTGCCAGGAGGGTCTTGAGTTTGATCATGATGAACTTTCAGAAAGGCAGTAGTCGCGTTTGCTCCGACCACCTTGAGCAAGCCCAATGTCATTCAGGCTTGTTCCTATAACGCCAGGGTTATCCCTGAGTTGACCGGTACATAATTCTTTACAAGTGGTCACGCCGGTGTGGAGCCGAATCCCCCTCGGCGGCGCGGTTTATCCCCACAGGACAAGCGCGGCACCTTTGCGCCTCGCATGAGTTTCCAGTTCACCCCGCCAGCGCCAGACGTGGTCGGCCACCCTTTTGTCCGTTGATGCGCGAAGCCCGTACTTTGACCGCACTTGTTTTTTGGCCATTGCGGGTCGCAATCAGGGTGGCGGCCATCTCCATTAGTGGTTTGCTGGCCAATACCAAACCGGCAATTGACACGTGCAGATCGCGATCGTCTAGGCACAGCGCGCTGCCACCAAATCCCAACGTCAGTTTGTTCAAGTTGGCTGAAGTCAGCGCCGCCAATTCTGGGTAGTTTTTGACAGGCAAAGCAACAGCGCTATGGTCTGCAAAGCTGACCAACAGGGATTTCAACAACGGCACGTATTTGACCGACGTGGCATGTACACCTTCACCACCGCGCTTGCGGCCACGCTCAATCGCGTGAGTCAATACGTCCTGCGTCACCGGCTCATCGAAACGGGTCTGGGCTTTTACGCTTGTCATAACTCGATCTCCACAGGGCTGCTGGCCCCTTTCAATTGCAAAACAGTCCGATACCGCGGTACATCGAAGTGGGCCGTTTGAACGACTTTCGCGCTCAGTCGTTTCTCAGGCGATGCAACCGCCTCTTGTCTCGCTTCATCCCACCACTGATTCACGAGGCAAACAGATTCCATGCTTTGCCACCAACATGCGCGGGCACGACGCAGATTCGCGGGTTTTTGCAGAACTTGCCTCAAGCTCTCCAAAATGGCGACGGTGGGCTTTTTTTGTACTGGCACAACATCCCACAAGCGGACGCCGTTGTGCCAATAGCTGAATTCAAACCGGGCTTCCCATTGCGCCGAACCTACATGCACATGGGGCGGGCAGTGCTCGTTGCGGGTGAGCACTGCGATCAACAAACCTCGGTGTGTGCATATCTTCATATTATCCCAACTGCTAGGTTATTCTAAGTCAATTCATGGCTCCTGGTTGGTTTTGTATTGGTAACCGCTAGATTGACGCATTGCTGGCGGTTTCGGGTTCGGTTGATCTGGGGCAATTCGACCGAATACTCATGAATCCGCCCTTTGCCAATGGCCAGGACATCGAACACATCCGACATGCTGCCACGATGCTTAAACCGGGCGGGCGCCTGGTCGCCATTTGCGCCAACGGGCCACGGCGAAATGATCGGTTACGGTCTTGGGTTGAACTACGCGGGGGCCACTGGGAGCCGTTGCCCGCCGACACGTTTGCCACCTCAGGAACTTGCGTCAATGCGGTTTTGATCAGTCTTGAGGGCTAGATCGCAATGGTTTGCGTGAAGTCTTGCCTGGTATCACCGCCGCATGTGACTGTTTTAATTATACCAATTGAAGTATAATCAACGATGCCTGTGAAAGACAAACCGCTTGCCTGGATTGGAAGTAGTAAAAAAGATTTGATGGCTTTGCCGGTGGATGTGCGCAAGTTCTTTGGCCATGCGCTTGATTTTGCGCAGCATGGCGAAAAACACGATGCAGCAAAGGTATTGAAAGGTTTTGGCGGTGCTGGTGTGTTGGAGGTTCTGGATGACGACCAAGATGGAACTTACCGCGCCATCTACACAGTGAAATTTGTTGAGGCCGTGTTTGTGCTGCATTGTTTCAGCAAAAAGAGCAAGCGGGGCATCGAGACCCCCAAGGAAGATATGGACGTTATTCGCATGCGGTTGAAAGTTGCCGAAGCGCTTGCAAAGGAGTTGCGAAATGAAATCACGCGTCATTGACGGTATTGAAGTTGAACTCAGCTCTGGCAATGTATTTGCCGACCTCGGCCTGCCCAACGCCGACAAGCTCAAAATCAAATCTGGCCTGGTCATTGAGATAACAAAGGCCATGCGGCGCATGCGACTGACGCAACAAGCTGCCGCCGAACGTATGGGCATCGCGCAACCCAAGGTTTCCGCGATGCTTCATGGTGACTTCTCGAACCTGTCTGAACGCAAATTGATGGACTGTTTGAACCGGCTGGGCTACGACATTGAAATCAAAGTCAGGCCAACGAC
The DNA here is from genome assembly GCA_025358555.1 of Rhodoferax sp. Classification (GTDB taxonomy): domain Bacteria; phylum Pseudomonadota; class Gammaproteobacteria; order Burkholderiales; family Burkholderiaceae_C; genus JANYCG01. The sequence goes on along the minus strand of JANYJD010000239.1, from coordinate 12,291 downwards.
CGGCCCCGTTGGGCACCTGATGCTTGCATTCGCTTGAGCGGAAAAGCGCCCAATTTGTTTTAGCTGCGATCTGTCACGGCGTTGACACGTCGCGTGGCTTGATAGTGGGCGCTTCGCACCCAGTGCTTTTCTCTGACTTTCGAGCGCGAAAGTGAAGCTCCCTTGCGGTCGACGGTGTAGGGCTCAATAAGGGACGTTGGCTCTGTTGGTGTCGGACGTGCCCTGCGGTCACAACCGCGCCACCGCCAGTCCCACACCCCTTAGCCGCATGGCTTATCCCAAAAGGCCGAGCACGGTGCTTTGGCACCCTGCTTAAGGGCACGACACGGGACAGAAACGTGCCGATGCGCCCGACTAGCGCGGACACGCCATTCTGTTCCAGGGTAGTCTGATTGAATGGCATCCCGATTGGCAGACCGATCTAAAGCTTCTTGATTGGATCGTGGCGCGGGGTGCTACTCACCTTCTATAAATGGCGCAATTTCTAATCAATTGGCCCATTTTCCTTAGCTGCCGTGTAGCGGTTGTTGCCGTGATTTGATCGGGTCCCCGACGATTGAGTTAGCCAAGATCATCACCTTAGATAGTCGCCAACATTGGGGTTGCGAGCAAAAGGTATCGGTCGGTCCAAACTCGGCACCTTGGTCAATATCGCATCTGCACCGACATAGGGGCATTTTGCTGTTGCAAAACCGGGCTGCCCATTCCAGGCGCGCCTGATCGGCTTGGTCCTTGGGGGACTGGCTTCGCCACCTTGCAGGCCACCCTTGCCGACGCTCATCAAGGGGGATGCCATGAACGCTGTGCGAGCCACAGGCCCGGTTGCGCTCCATTGCACTGCTCTGCACCGAACCTGCGGTTCGCTCCACAACCCTGGCAACCCCCTTGGCCGCTGGGCTTATCCCCCGGTGTCCACGCAAGGTGCCGTTCACCCTGCGGGATACCTGGTTCAGGATTCAGGGGGCCTCCGTCGCTGGGCGACATCCTGCACTTCGTTTCGGCCCGCGTTGCGTAGCTTGAGGCACTTTGTGCCTGGAGGTTTGCTGCGTTCGTTGCTGCTCCCCTGTGGGCTGATTGCCGTCTTGTTCGCTTGAGTTCCTTCGCCTGGGTTTCACTTTAGGGCGAGTCAGGCTTGCTGCGATGGCTTTCGCGGCATAAAGCCGTTCGTGCCTGGCCGGTCACTGGCGTGTACAGCGGTCAGCCACTCTCTTTTTATTCCACGTCCCTCACAGCATCAGGCCTTGCAGTCTTGCCGGTACGAGTGGTGGCCACTGGCGTGGCCGTCACCAGTCATGCAAGTCACCAAGGCCTTAGCCCTTGGACGCCCTGTCACTACACCCATTACGGCGAAGGGACTCAGCGAGTCGATGGCAATTTATTCAACCCACACAGGAGCATTTATGAACGCAGCAAACCAAATCACTTCCACTTTCGGCTCGGGAGCTTGCAACTCGATGGCGGGTGGGCAGGAACTCAGGCAAGGCGGGGATTCGGGCTTGGTGTTTTCTGGGTTGGTGATTGGCACCCGGTTTCTTGATCTGGCATTTGGCTCTTGGTGGGTGAAGACGGGGGAAGGCACGGGCAGCTGCAATGAATACGAAGACAGCGGCTTTGCCTTGCGTGAAGTCGCCGGGTTTGGCCCGGATGAAGCCGTGTCGCTGACAAAGCCTGTTTATCAATCTGTTTACCAAAACTAAAAAAGAGAGCATCCCATGATTCAAGCCAATTACATCGACCGTGAAGCGCTGAATGTTCGCTCAAGCGGCGATTCACGCAAACGGGTGGACGCCTATTTTGTGTCCTATCGCTGCCCGCCGGACGAAATCAACCCTGGCGTTGCACCGCACGAATGGATTTGTCGCTTTGAAGTGCCGCGCGGCACCAAGTTTCAGATGACAAATTTCCCCAATAAAGCCGCTGCCATCGCAGCCCGTGGCTACACCATTTAACCCAAGGAACCCCATGAACAACATCATTGACCGTGCCGACCTGGCCTGTAAATCCGGCTCTAAAGATGCCGTCTATCACCTGCAACTCGTGGAAGTGGAGGGTGGCTTTGTCGTCAACTACCAGAACGGGCGCGCAGGCGGGGCGCTGGCCGGTGGCAGCAAATCACCCAAAGGGCCGGGAACGCTGGAATTGGCCCGCAAGACCTGTGACAAAGTTGTTAAAGAAAAGATGACGGCATCACCGCCCTACCAGCCCATGCCGGGGGAAGGTTCCCAGTTCACGCAACTGAGCGCGGAAATGAAGGAGCGCTCTACCGGGCTGTTGCCGCAGTTGCTGAACGACTTGCCGGCCACGATGAATCTGGAGGAATTGATGCGGGACCCGAATTTCGTGGTTCAGCAAAAGTTTGATGGGGAACGGCGCATGTTGAAACAAGAGTCCATCTCGGGCCAGGCCATCGGCGGCAACCGGCGCGGCCTGGAGGTTCCAATCCCTTTGGAAATCGCCGCTTCAATGCCGGGTGTGGTTTGCACTCTGGACGGCGAAATCATCGGGACACATTTTCATGCGTTTGACTTGCTGGAACTCGACGGCAAGGACTTGCGCGGCGTGGCGTACGGACTGCGCAAGGACCGGCTGAACTGCATTGCCCCGCATTTTGGGCTACATATCGGGGTCGTGAAAGATGCCCTGACCATGCCGCAGAAACTGGCCTTGTGGCGCGGCACCCGGCGTCTCAAGCAGGAAGGTATTGTGCTCAAGGACCTGAATGCACCTTACACCAAGGGGCGACCGAACAGCTTTGGCGCCCAGTACAAAGTCAAGAACTGGAACGATGCAACCGTCGAAGTGATGGGCATCACGACCAACAAACGCAGCGTCATGGTGGGAATTCGGAATTCCGACGGTGCCCAGACGGAGGCATTGATCGAAGTGGGTGCCGTCACGATTGCGACGAATCAGGCTATTCCAGTCGTGGGTGATTTGATCGATGTGAAGTACATGTATGCCTTTGAGGGCGGTTCCTTGTTTCAGCCGACTTTCAAGAGAGTTCGCACCGATCTGGAACCTACAGCGGCCTGTGTGAAGCAACTCGTATTCAAAGCGGCAAATCTGGATGTCGTGAGACAACTGCTGATTACACAGGACGAGCTCAACCCCTGGGCGGCGGTGCACAACCCCGGACAGGCGGATGAGGAAATTTATGCAGGCTTCTTTGACGAAGCGGACGCGCGACGCTGCATGCGCCATCACCCCGGCATGGAAGTGGTGAAACACCTGGGCAATGGCGAATTGACCACGGAGTTTTGAGGACAACATGGCCATTCAAATTTTCGACAACGACGGGGCGACGTTTGACCAATACACCGTGGTCTACCGGGATGAACCGGAACGGCACCCTGGCCTGTTTGCCGCCCGCGCAATGAGCCAGAACCCGTCACACCCGCAAGGATTTGGCCAGTACTGCACCGCGATGCCGGGCAAGCACCTGGGCCCACGCATTGAACTCAAGGATTTGCCACTCGCTTGCCAGCGGCTGGTCCATTCTGATCTGGGGGATTGACATGGGCTGGACGTTTTGTTGGGAAATGCGCAGCAGGCAAGCGATGTTGACTTACTTGCGCAGGTCAACGCGCCTGGTTGATCACGGGGAGGTTTTGAGATCCACGGCGGTTGGCAACAACCATTGGTATTTGTACCGCAACAAGGAAACCGGGCGGGTGTCCATTGGCCTGGACTTGATGGCCGGTGGCGCAAAAGACGGCTGGGGATACAAGGACTTGAGCGAAGACTACGGCCCGGGTCAAGTCAATTGCCCTTTGTCCTATCTGGACCAGGCCAGCGAGGCAGTGGGGTATGCCGTTGAATGGCGTCAAAAGGTGCGGGAATTCCATGCCAAAAGAGCGGAGCGTCCCACTTTAGCCGTTGGACTTCGCCTGATTTACGCAGATGTCGAATTCAGGCTGCTGAAATCTGCCGGGCTGCGACTTGGCTGGAATGTCGTGCGAATTTCAGACGGTCGGCAATTCCGCATGAAGGCCGTGCAGTTGGCTCGTTCTCAAGTGGTGACGCCAGAAGCTGTGCAGTCAGAGTCTGTCAGTACAGACAATCCGTTGCTGACGCCGCAGCTAGCGATGGCGTTCACCTAACGCACAGGCTCAAGGCACAGGCATCGCAGGCACGCTGTCCGGCCGTGGTCGGATGGCGCGCCTGGTTGGACTGGTCCTGCTTTCGGTAGATGGCCAGGCGTCGAGTGGCCGCTTCGCGCCGTGGCTTTGATTCGCTTTCGTTCGCGCAAGTGGCAGGCCTGTGGCCCACGGTGGCTGGCTCAAAAAGGGGCGTTGGTCCTTTGGTGAGCGGAACGCGCCCGCAAGGGGCACAACCACACGCCCCGCCAGTTCCAACCCCCCTTTGCCGCAGGGCTTATCCCCGGATTCAGCGCAAGGTGATGTTTCACCCTGCTTGATGCATGGGTCAGGTTCAGGACAACCGTCGCAGTGCGACTGCCTGCGCTTTGCTTTGGCCCGCCTTTGGCGAAGTCAGAGGCACTTGGGGTGCCTGTGGGTGTGATGTCGTCAAGCTGCCTGAGTTGATGGCCAACTCCTCCCTGAGCCCGTTCGCCTGGGTTGCACTGTAGCCCGAGCCGGGCTTTCTGCAGGTGCTTTCGCGGCATAAGGCCGTTCGTGTCGGCCAGTACGGGTGCGCGCCTTGCGCACCCCTTTGTCCCCACTCTCTTTTTATTCCACGCTCCCCCACAGCACCAGGCTCGAAGTCACCAAGCCTTAGCCCTTGATCGGTCTGCATGCCGCCCAGTCATGGCGAACGAACTCAGCGAAACGATGGCAACGTTATCAACCCAAGGAGCAGCACCTATGAAGGCATCACACACATCGACTTCCACGGATGCGATGGCCCAGATCACCTACAACCTGCCCGCCGCATGGGCACCGTACCTGATCAATGGTGACGGGGAGGCATTGCGCTTCCATGCCGGCAACAGCTCGGAAATCGACTTGATCGATGAATGGCTGCAGCGTGAGGAATTGGGTCCGTGCCTGTCTTGCAGCGAAACCCCGTGCTTCACGTGGCAACCTGATGGCCCGGTCCACTTGGGCGCCGAGTGCCTTGAGTTCACCTTTGTCCTGCGCACGTAAACAGCGTTGGGATGACGTTGCGATTTAATTAAAACTGACCGATTTTCGCCTTCATGGTGCGCAAATGACAATTTTGAGGAGGAATTCGTGCCGCATATTTAATTGAATGCCCAGTCGCTTTCAGGCTGGCCGGGAGCTGGCAGGCACGATCTTCCGCCCTACGACAAATTCGCCAATCTTGTCAACGGCGACACAAGCAACGTTCCTGTGGCACCGCTCGGTGCCTTGACCGGAAAGGCCCCGCATGCGTCCACCCCAGCCGTTCGGAATCTCAACTACCAGTATGTTGACACGGGCAACTGCGCAGTTCATCAGTCAAACGTGCTCTGGTCTGACTCGGCATCCTGGTGCATGATCGTGGCGTTGTGGCGGATGGGGCGCGCCGGGCTGGCGCACGTTGTTCCACGCGCTTTGGCTGCCAATGACACGATGGCTTTCTTGAATTTGTATGGTCCGGTTGCGCCCGAGGAAATCCATCTCGCCACAATGCCGACGTTCGGGGATTAGGCAACGGGGATTGTCACCGTCAGGAGCACCATCGCCGCACATTACGGCCTTGCCTATGCCAACATCCAGACTTTTTCGATCACCGGTTATGCGGGCCACGAATGGAAACAGAAACATCAACTGGCCGTTGATCCAAAGAGTGGCGCCTATCCGGTTTTCAACTGAATGGGTGATGCCTGCCTGAGCTTCTAGACGGCCAGCCCTTCCTGTCGTTCCGCCGCTGAACTTTTCAGCCAAACAAGCTTTGAAGTAATTCGTCCCGCGACAGGCCTTGCGCCGTCGCCTCATCAGAACAGTTTTGTGCTGACTCCCAAAGCGTGAAGACCTGAGCTGTTTCGCACGGTAACCGGGCTGGCGGTGCAAGACTTTCACCTGCTGGTGCGGCTGAAGGTGTTCAAGACCGAACACATGAACTTGGCGGTGTTTGCGTTTCGGCGCTATGAGAACGCTTCATTGCGCTACACCAGCATCATCAACTCGACCCACCCGATCAGACGATTACCGCATGCCTGAAGCCGCTTGCAATGGCTGGATGCGTGCAATCACCCGGCCCGCCAAGTCTTCTGCACACTGCACATCGTAGTTGCTTTGGAGATTCAGCCAGAACTGATGGGAGGTGTTGAAAAAGCGTGCCAGCCGCAGCGCCGTATCGGCGGTGATGCCGCGCCTCTCGCGCACGATCTCGTTGATGCGCGCGGGTGTCACGTTCAGCGCGCGCGCCAGTGCGTTGCTGGAAAGGCCCAGCGGTACCATGAATTCCTCGCGCAGTTGTTCGCCAGGATGAACAGGGGGGAGTTTTTTCCTCATCATCGTGCTCCCACTTGCAGAAGGCACCTAAAATCCAGACTCTTCAGGCTCATACCTGAATTGGAAAATACTCTCTGGCACGTTGCATCGCGCCTGGGCTGGGCTTGTCTCGCCCCCTCGGGCTAACAGCATTGCCTTCTGTGCCTCGACCGGGTTGCACTTTAGGGCGCGTCAGGCTTGCTGCGAAGGCTTTCGCGGCATAAAGCCGTCCGTGTCGGCCAGTACGAGCGCGGTGGGCCGCGCCAGTCTGTCCCCACTCTCTTTTTATCCCACGTTCCTTCACCGCACCGAGGCTTGCAGTCATGCCAGTTCGAGCCAGGGTTCGAGCGCCAGTCTGGCAAGTCACCGAAGCCTCTAGCCCTTGGGCACCCTGCCATGACACCCAGGCGAAGCACAAAAGCAGCGCCAACACCGTCAACCCAAGGAGCTGCCCCATGAAAACCGACGCACTTACAGCCGCCCAACTCCGGAATCAAATTGCCGATATCGACGACATCATTCGCTGCATAGAAGTGTTTCCGGATCACCCGCTTGCGAGCACTGCCCGACCGGGTTTGTGGGCTCAACGGTGCGTCCTGGAGCAAGCACCGGCCAGGTTGGCCTGATCGCAACGGGTGCCTGGGACACCCTTCCGCAGGTGCGCTGCGCTAATGGTTTTGCCGCTGCGCCCAGCAGAAGAAGCACGCATGCATGATCTGGCCGCTTCGCAGCAGGGTTTTGGTTTGAATTTCCCGGTCGGGAAATTGGGGACCCGCTGGCTGGCTGTGTCTGGCTCAAAAAGGGGATTGGGCCGTGCGGCGACCGGAACGTGCTCACAAGGGGCACAACCACGCTCGCCACCCGGCCCAAACCCCTTTGCCGCTGGGCTTATCCCCGAGGCCGCACGCAAGGTGCGGGTGCACCCTGCGAGTCGCAATGCCCAGTCACCTTTTCTTGAACAGTGCGCTCACGCTGTGTGGCGCAGTAGGCGCTTGCCGCGCGGCGTTTGCTAAGACCGGGGTAGATGAGGCGCTGCTGCACAGTACTTCCTGAATCCGCCGTCTTGTCGTGAACCCTATGCGGCCTGGTCTGGGGGACGGTGTGTCAGGCCTTGCCGTCCTGGCCAGGCTGCCTTGCAAGCGGCGTTGCCGCCCTGCCCTGGCCAGACACCTTCAAGGTCTTTCGCGGCATAAAGCCGCTCGTGTCGGCCAGTACGAGCGCTCTTCTGGGTGCCAGTTTCCGAATGCCGGTTCCTGAGCGCCAGTCTGTCCCCACTCTCTTTTTATTCCACGCAACCTTGACTCCCCTGCCCTGCTGAGCCGCATCCTGGCATCACGGACGACGAACTCAGGAAGTACGGTGCAGCGGGCTCCTGGCCCACCCCAGTCCCAGCAAACCATTTTTGGCTGGACTCGGAATCTAGGAACCCGGTGCATCTTGGCAGACCGCGAGCGAAGTCGTTGTGAACTCAACTTTGTCAATTCATTTTTTTTTGATTGGAATTTTTATCATGGCAAAAGCAAATGCAAAAGTAGTATCAAACCCAAACCCAAACGCAACCCCAGCCGTCATCGCTGATACGGATGCGCAAGGCGGGTTGTCTGAGGCAGGCACGGCTGACGAGGGTGCACCGGTCGCGGCGACCGGGCCGGCGCTCACCGAGGTAGACCATTGCCTGGAAGGGCTGACCATGGTCTCGGGGGCCTTGTTTCTCAACGGGGCGAAGGACCGGGAGCCTTCCGAGGGCAGTCCCCTCATGACCGGCACCCTGTTGATTGGCGAGACGCGGCGCGTGGGCATTGCTGCCTGGAAACGGGTCGCAGAAGATTCAGGCGTCGTCTACGCGGAAATCTGTGTGGGTGACCGGGGCAAGTCGAAATACTATGGCCGCATGTTCCGAAACGTCAACCGGGAGGGCAATCCCAGCTACGGCGGGTTCATCAACCTGTTGCCAGTGGAGCGCGCCAAACAGTACACGCCCGAGCAGTGGGAGACAGCACCCAAGCTGGACCTGTTTGGCATCGCCCGGCGCAACAAGGCTGACGGCAAGGTGCGCATTGGCTTGACGTTCACCGATGGCTTTGTCACCAGTGGTGACGTGCCGTTCTAAGCCAGCCTGAATTGACTCGCTGCACCGACAGCGGCGAGTCTCCCTCGTTTCCGTTCATTTCATTTCCCATTCATTCAAGGACACCCTCATGACAACGCACCAGTTAGCATCCCGTTTTGCGCGCCACAGCCGGGGCTTGCGATCTTCGACACCCTTGACCGACGACCAGCTTCGCCAAGTTGCGCCGTCCATTTTTGCGCAGGACAAACACGCCAGCCGTTCCGGGCGCTACACCTACATCCCCACCGGTGACATTCTCAATGGCCTGCGCCAACAGGGCTTCAGTCCCTTCATGGTGTGCCAAACCCGCGTATTGGACGACGCCAAGCGCGAACACGCCAAGCACATGGTTCGTTTGCGCCATGCCAGCCAGATCGACGCTGCCGAGGCCAATGAGATCGTTTTGCTGAACAGCCACGATGGCACATCGTCTTACCAGATGATTGCCGGAGTTTTTCGGTTCGTTTGTTCCAATGGCATGGTCTGCGGTGACATGCAAAGCGACATCCGGGTCAGGCACTCGGGCAACATTGTGGACAACGTGATCGAAGGAGCATTCCGGGTATTGGAAGGCTTCGCGCAGGTGGACAGCCAGAAGGACGGAATGAAGGCCTTGACATTGAGTGAGGGAGAGCAAGTTGCTTTCGCCCGTGCCGCCCTGGCGCTGCGGTACGAGACCGACCTTGCACCGGCCCCGATCACGGAGGCGCAGTTGCTCTACTCCCGGCGGGACGTTGACAGCAAACCTGATTTGTGGACCACCCTCAACCGCGTGCAGGAAAACATCATGCGCGGCGGGCTCAATGGCCGCACAGCGACCAACAAACGCATGACGACTCGACCCGTCAACGGCATTGACGCAGGCATCAAACTCAATCGCGGGCTGTGGGTCCTGGCGGAAGAGATGCGCAAGCTCAAGGCATAAGCATCTCAGGCACGCTATCCGGCCGTGGCCGGGTGGCGTGCCTGGTTCCTCGGGTCCGGTTTCCGGTGGACGGCCTGGCCGGGCTATGCCGCCATCTTCATTCGGACCCCAAAAGAGGCTGATGACGGTGATGACGCCGTTCCCGCGCGGGAGGCGGTCAGCGGCCAATTTGGCCTGATTCCCCATTGGGCGACAGAGACCACGATCGCCCGGCGCACCTTCAACTGCCGAAGCGAGACCGCCTCCATCTTACCGAGCTTCAGGGATGCCTGGAAGTACGGTCAGCGCTGCATCATTCCGGCTGACGCAATCTATGAACCCGACTGGCGAACCGGGAAGGCCATTCCCACCCGAATCTCCAGGGTCGATGGCCACCCCATGGGGATCGCTGGCCTGTGGTCCTGGTGGAAGTCGCCCAAGGGGGATGTGATCCACAGCTTCACCATGCTCACGATCAACGCCGCCGACCATGCGCTGATGAACCAGTTCCACAAGCCCGCTGATGAAAAGCGCATGGTGGTGATCCTGCCAGCAGGCTCTTACACCGATTGGCTGACGGCACCTGTCGGTCAGGGCATGGATTTCATGCGACCGTATCCCCCCGATGCGCTGGAGTCGGTGGGCGTGCCGCGTTGAGATGACTTCTGCTCTTATCAGAAATTACTGGCCACGGCCTTGAGAACTACGATCACCACGGAAAAGATGAGGCTGCCGAGATGGCCGCCATGGCCGACAAGCTGGAAACCGCGCTGAGGAAATCACTGCTGGATTGACGCCATGCCCAGCCCCCTGCCCTCAACCCGGCAACTGCGCAATGTCCGATTTGAAGTACCAGCGGGTGATCGCCTGGCCGTCCCAGCACAATGCCACGTGGGCCCCCGGCACAACCGGCAGGTCAATCCCTGGGGGCCGAAATAGCGCCACGCACTGGCCACCGGGATCGCGCACGCTGTGGTAAGCCACGCCCCACGACTGCTGTTCCCGCAACGTCGCGGCCATGGCTTGCGATGGCCCATAGACCTCGGGGTCATGCAGATGGCGCCAGGTTTTAGGGCGCAAGTCATGCAAGGGCTTGGTGACCCGTCCCACGTAAGAACGCATGTCCACTTCCAGGGCGGCCTGTGCGGTCGCAGCTAGAAACCGCGCGCGGTGGTAACTGACTTCGGCTACCGCGACCGCCAAGCTTGATGCCGCGTAGTAAACCCCCCAAGTGCCATTGGAAAACCGCGATCCGTCGGGATTCAGGTAGCAAAATGCCGCCATGCCGGGGGTGCTGCCGTGTCCAAAGACCCGGTCTGCTGCAAGCACCGAGGCGATGGAACCAAGCTCCTGGCGCAAACGCGGGTTGGTCAGGCTTTGAACCCAAAACACCGCCTCCAGGTCGTCGGCCGAGGCCACCCGGTCAAACAGGCCCACGGGTGGAAACCGGCTGGGCACGAGGCGGTAGGTCGGGTTCCAGTCCAGGGTGCTGAGTGCGGGCGTGACGGAGCGGGCGGTGTTGGCAATTTGGGGTGGTCCGATCGGTGTGGCCTTAGGGCTCACAAGAAATCCCCACCCCGCTGGGCATCCAGGTAGTCGGCAACGACCTTCAGGTCGCCCACCTGGCCAGCCAGCATTCGGTCCAGGGCACTTGCCCCACCAAAGAGCGGGGCGGTGTTGGATGCTTTGACCCACAGGCTGGCCCGCTCGGGGATGGGCAGCAGAATCTCCAGCGCGCCGTAGATGCGAAACACGTAGCTCAAGCGCTCCAGCGCCACCGGGTCCAAGGCCGCGCGCATCGCGCCCGATTTCCAGTTGAACAGGGTCGTGCGGCTGGTGCCCAGCAGAATTTGCTCCTGCGCCGGAGTTAGCCCCCAGGCTTGGGCGATACGAAAAAATACCCGCAAGGCGGCTTGGCTTGATTTAACCCGATCCGCAGCGGGCGGGCGCTCTAGGACGGCATTCATGACATCTGCTCCTGACTGAATCAACGTGATCACCAGTATAGTCCATTCAGGAACATTTTTCCATTATCAGTCCAGAACGGGACTGAATTTTACGTTCGCAATGGCCGCCATGGCGCGGGCCTCCTTGGGGTCCCCTCGTTTTCAGTGCAATAACTGGCGGCTCACCCGTATATTCCCGAAAGCCCGCGCGTCCGCGGGGCGGTGCTGCCAATTTTTCAAACGAAACCACGGTAAATTTACGTTTTGTCGAGGCCTTTTACTGGGTCGCCACGCTGAAGTCCGTCACCCGCGCGGCGGAGAAATTGTTCCTCACGCAGTCAGCCATGTCGGCCCGCGTGGCGGCGCTGGAGGAAGAGTTGGGGGCGCTGTATTCCGCGCCCTCGTTGTCTGCGCCCTTGTTGATAGCCGCCAGGTTCGTTGCAAAACCATCAGGCACTGCGACCTGAGAAAAGCGCTCCCTCGGAATGAGCTCTCCAGAGTGGGTGACGATGGATTTTGTCTCCGGCGTCACGACATCCCGAACAAGCGCCCAGGCAGGGACTTCGCGAACCTCGCCATCAATCACGATGGGTTTTCTCTGTGCCATATTTGACTCCTTGGAAGGACTTGCAGAATTCAAAACTACCGCAGTCCGAATTCGCCTCAGTGCTTAAATTTTAAGCACTCTGTGGGTGCATGGAAGAATTGCGAGCGTTAACGCATGGGTTTGCCCTGGATTCGCCCATGAGGCTTCCTCGCAAGGCGCTGCGAACGGGGTTTGAAGGACGTATTGTCTGAAGTGTTGCGTTTTGAACTCATACCAGCAACCTCATCAGTTGATCGGCGCACAGCGCCACAACACCCAGCATCAAGTGGCACATCACCTTGGCGTGTCCACGCACCTGAACATGACGGGCACCGAATTCATCCTTG
>JANYJD010000195.1 GCA_025358555.1 Rhodoferax sp. | reverse complement strand
CGTTCATGCGCCATTTTCTCACGGCAAGGCCGGCGAGGCTACAGCAGCCCCAAATCAGGTAAGCGGCAACACAATCACAGGCGACTCGCGACGCCCGAGCGCCTGTCAGCGTTCAACCTGCTGCTGGCGCGGGTCTATCAGGAAAGAGGAAGGCGCTTTCACGGAGCAGGGGACCTTGCCGAGCCGCCGACGGACTCGCGAAACTGCGGTTCAAAGCATTTGCGGACCGTATCAGGCGATGGGGGGAGCGTTCATCAAAACACCTCATCTGATTTATGCTATTCTGGTCATTATGACTAGTTTATTGAAAAAGCCATTGGCCAAACAAGCCAAAACGAGCACTGCAAAAATCCGGCAGGGTCACTGGGTGCTGCAGGATGCCAAGGCGAAATTCAGCGAACTGGTGCGCCGGGTGCGCAGCGAAGGGCCGCAGCACGTGACGGTGCATGGCCGCGATGAAGTTGTCGTCATTGCCGTTGAAGAATTCCGGCGGCTGAAGGGCACGTCTACAGGCCAGGCCCTGATCGATGCCCTGCAGGCATCGCCGCACCGCCACATTGAGATTGCGCCTGCGCGCGTACCAATGCCCGTGCGGCAAGCCAGCCTGTGACGGGCTGGCTGCTGGACACTAATATTCTGTCCGAGCTAAGGCGGCCCAGGCCCGAACCGAAGGTGGTGAGGTTCATTGCCGCCCAACCGCTTGAATTGATGTTTGTCAGCGCCGTGACGCTGGCTGAGATTCGTTTTGGCATCGAGCTGGTTAGCGATGCCAACCGCCGCGCAGAGCTTCAGGAGTGGCTGACCCACAAGGTGCGGCCCATGTTCGACCAGCGCATTCTCCCGGTGACTGAAGACATCATGTTCAAGTGGCGGCTCTTGGTGGAAGACGGCCGCAAGGCAGGCCACACATTTTCGCAACCTGACCTCATCATTGCCGCAACGTGCTTGCACCACGGGTTGACCGTGGTCACGCGGGATACCAGCGATTATGAGAAGGCACGGGTTTCGTTGTTGAACCCGTGGGATTGACAAAATAAAGCCAGACGCAATGGCCGCCGACTTACCGGTATGGCGCTCCCGGCTTGGCCGCATTCGACGGCTGCACCCCACACGCCCGGCACAACTGCATCGCCAGCCGGTGCAAGGCCTGCCAGCCGTTGGCGGGCCAGTCGGGTTGCTTCAAACCTTTGACAATGCCGTCCACCTGATGCGCGGCTTGCAGCAGGCTACAGAGCGAGGCATCTGACAGGCGCGGCAACACGCGCTCAAACAGGCGCTCTTTAGCGCCCCACACGCGCTGCTCGCGCAGGGCCATGGGCAGGGGGCGGCCCTGGTTCATGGCGTCTTTGACTCGCTTCAATGCGCGGATGTCTTCGCTCAGTGTGTAGTGCACCAGCACCTCGGCTTCGCCCTCGGCCTTCAGCCCATCCAGCATGCGCTGCACGCGCGCGGCGTGGCCAGCCAGCACGGCTTCTGACAGCTTGAACACGTCGTAGCGCGCAACGTTGAGCACGGCGCTTTCCACCTGCTCAAAAGTGAGTTCCCCCGGCGGATGCAACAGCGCCAGCTTCTGGATTTCCTGGTGCGCCGCCAGCAGGTTGCCTTCCACGCGGTCGGCAAAAAACTGCAGGGTGCGCTGGCCTTGTTCGCCTGCGGTGACACGCTGGCCCTGGGCAGACAGGCGCTGCGCAATCCACAGCGGCAGGGCATTGCGGTCCACCGGCTCCACCTGGATGGTGATGCCCTGGGCTTCCAGCGCGGTGAACCAGCCGCCGGTCTTGGTCATGCGGTCCAGGCGCGGCAGCATTACCAGCGTCAACGTGCTGTCGTTGCCTTTGGCAGCCTCTGCCAGATGTTGAATCGCAACGCTGCCGTCTTTGCCGGGCTTGCCGGACGGAATGCGCAGCTCCACGATCTGCTTGTCGGCAAACAGGCTGAGCGACCCGCCTGCGGCCAGGACTTCGCTCCAGTCAAAGTGGGCGCCAGCCACGGTGTGCGAGGTGCGCTCGGTATAGCCTTGCGTGCGCGCCGCAGCGCGGATGGCGTCTGCCGCCTCCTGGATCAGCAGCGGCTCATCGCCATGCAGCGTGTACAGGCTCCTCAGGCCCTTTTGCAGATGGGGCTGTAGCTGGTTGGCGGCGAGTTGCATGGGAAGACTGGCTCGATGGCCCCGATGGTTTACAGGGCCTTGATCGCCGCAAGGCGGCGCAGCAACTGCTGGATGATGTCGGTCTGCATGTCGCGGTACAGCAGGCCCTCTTCTGCCTCTTTGGCCAGCACGGCGGATTCGTTAAAGCTGATGTCGCGCTGCTGCAGCAGCTCGGTGTCTTCAATCAGGTCCTTGCCTTGCGGCGTGACCAGCCTGAACTTGACGCGGATGCGCAATTGAAATTCCCGCACCTGGCCGGCTGCATTCACGCCCACCACGGTTTTTTCGCGCCGCTCCTGCAGCACTTCCAGCAGCACCTGCGCCGTCTGCTTGAGCTTGGCATCACTGACCAGCTGCAGCGTACCCAGCGAGCCCAGGCTGCGCTTGAGTTCATTGCCAAACTGCGAACCCTGCGCCACGCCCACATACAGCGACGTGAATGCCAGGGTCGGCGCCTGGCGCAGCTTGAAGCCGCAGGCTGGCAATGCCAGCGCTGATGCTGCAGCGAGCGTGCCAAGCACTTGCCTGCGGCACGGCATCGTCACAGCACCACGTTCACCAGCCGTCCCGCCACCACAATCACCCGCTTGATCGGGCCGCCCTTGGCAAACTGTTGAACCAGCTCGTGGGCTACAGCCATCTTCTCGATGGCATCTTTGGACGCGTCAGCGGCAACCACCATCGAGCCCCGCAGCTTGCCGTTGATCTGCAGCATCAGTTCGATCTGGTCCTGCAACATCGCATTTTCGTCCACGGTGGGCCAGGCGGCGTCGAGCAGGTCGCCATTGTGTGCGGCGTAGCCAAGGCTGGACCACAGCGTGTGCGCGATGTGTGGTGTTGCAGGATAGAGGCAGCGCAGCAGGATGCCGAAACCTTCGTGCACAGCCGCGAAGTTGTTTTGAACTTCCGCAAGGTTGTCGTGAGCTCCGGCAAGGTTGTCCCCGACCCCAGCCCCCTTAAAGTCCTCCAGCGCGTTGAGCAGCTTCATCGTGCCCGACACCACGGTGTTGTACTGCATGCGCTGGTAGTCGTAGTCCACCTGTT
>JANYJD010000182.1 GCA_025358555.1 Rhodoferax sp. | reverse complement strand
ACGGCTGTAGCCGCCGTGGGTGAGGGTTGGTTCTGGGCCGAGGATGCAGCGCCATTGCGGTCATTGCCCGACATCAGGAATGCACCCGCCGCGCCCACCAGCAACACAGCCGCAACGCCGCCCACCAGCACCCCGCTTGACACCGCTTTGGCGGCTGGGGCCGCGCTGTGGGCCAATTGACTGGGCGGCACTGCTTTATCCCCCAAATTAGCCCGCGAATTCGCCCCCGAATGAGCCGCAGTTGCCGCCGATGCCGCCGCTTTTGAAGTTGCTGCTGCAGCCTCTTGCTGCGCAGCGGCAACGGCTTCGTGGGGCCGGTTGATCTGCGTCGTCGTCCGGGTGTGGGCCTTGGTCTGGCTCCGGGTCGGCTCGGACGCAAAATTGCGCGGGTTCAGCAGCGTCTGGTCCGGGTCCTGGTTGACCATGGCGGCGCCAATCGCGTCTGAAAACTCTCTGGCGCTCTGGAAGCGGTCTGCCGGATTCTTGGCGATGGCTTTTTTGACCACTGCGTCCCACGCTGCAGGCAGTGCCAGGTTCAGGGTGGAAGGCGGCAGCGGCTCTTCCCGCAGCACCTTGTACATGATGGTCGTGTTGTTGCCGGTAAACGGCTTTTCACCCGTGAGAAACTGGTAAAGGATCACACCGCAGGAAAAAATGTCGCTTCGCCCGTCCACCGTCTGACCCATGAACTGCTCAGGCGACATGTACGACGGCGTGCCCATGATGGTGCCGGCCTGCGTCAGCTCTGACGTCTCGATGCGCGCAATGCCGAAATCGGCCACCTTCACGTGGCCGTCGTCCAGCATGATCAGGTTGGCGGGCTTCATGTCGCGGTGGGTGACGCCCTTGCTGTGCGCGTGTTCCAGCGCATCCAGGATTTCACGCATGATGCGCCCGACCTCAGTCAGCGCAAAGCGTTCATTGGCCTCAAAATAATCCCGCAGTTCGCGGCCTTTGACAAACTCCATGGCGATGAAGGCGACGCGCTGGCCCTGCGGCGCCTGTCCGTCGGCGCTCGCCACCATCGTGTAGTCGTTTTCAGCCTCCATTTCGCCATAGTCATACACTGCGACGATGCCCGGATGGTTCAGCCGCCCGGCGGCCTGCGCTTCGCGCTTGAAGCGCGCCAGGACGTCTGTGACCTCGGCGCTGTTGAGTTGCGCCGGCAGAATGGTCTTGATGGCGACGGTGCGTTCAATCACCGGGTCAAAGCCCTCGTACACCACGCCCATTGCGCCTTTGCCAAGCTCGCGCCGGATCAGGTATTTACCAAGTTTGGTCAAGGTCGGCATGGCTTTTCCCGGATTGCAAATGGGTTACGGACGCGCGTGATGGGCTGGTGAAGCCAGCCTACTTGTGCTTGGAATCGATGTCCCAGACCGTGGTTTGCACCAGGCGCTGCACCATGGTGTCCAGGCCGACACCTCCCTTGGCACTGCTGGAAATGCCCAGCACGCTGCTGCCAGTGGCGCCGACTTCCATCTTGAGTTCCTTGTAGCCTTGGGCCACCTGCGCCGAGGTGCTGGCATTCATGATTTTGTAGCGCATGCCAATCAGCCAGACGCCGGTGGCTTCGCCCGTTCTGACCGAGCCTAGGGCGCTGCCGGCCAGCGAGGTGCCCCGGCCGCCAAACTGGTTCATCAGCCCGCCAATGGCCGCACCGTCAAAGCCCTGCTTGTTCTCGGAAATCTGCTCGGCCTTGAGAATGTCAAACTTCACAATCCATTTGGTGGTCTTGAGCTTGCCTGCCTGCATGGTTTTGCGTGCGGCCGCGACGTTGCCCAGGTTGTAGGCCAGCGACACTTCCTGCAATAAATTGCCCAGGTTGGCCCGCTCCAGCACGGTGAAGTTGGCGTTGGACAGCTCCAGCTCACCAAAATCGGCAATGTTGTTAGGCGAAAACTTCTGCGTGAAGGTGGCGTTGCTGCTCTTGATTTCGCCAGGGATGACCACCAGGGCGGGCCCCTTTTTGTTCTTGTTTTTGTAGTCCACTTCCTGGTAGGCGGCAGCGTCGGCGGCGGCATTGGCCTTGTTGGACGTGGATGATCCGGCTGTGGGGGAAGCATTGCCAAAGGTCGGGCCGGTGGCCGCCGCTTTGGCAGGCGCAGGCGCGTTGCCAGCGGCGGCGGGTGCCAGGGTTTGCGGCGCGGTGCTGGCCGGGGCGGGCCCAGAGGTCTGGCAACCGGTCAGCGCCAGCGTGAGCATCGCCGACAGGGCTGCGCTAGTCAGCAGGCAGCGGGCACTTGTCATAGGAGCCAAATTTGTAAATTTCATAGCGATGAATATTATTCCCAATGTTTGTCTAAATGCCTTTTGCGCAGCCGGTTGCAAAGCAGTTTGCGAAATCGCCTGCAAAACTGTTTAAAAAGTCACGGTTGCCAGGGTCGATGTGCAAGCCCCTTGAACCACAAGCGTCATTTGTACTTTGCGTCAATGTCCCACACAGCGGTTTGCACCAGCCGCTGCACCATGGTGTCCAGGCCCACGCCGCCTTTGGCGCTGCTGGAGACGCCCAGCACGCCGGTCTGCGTGGCGCCCACTTCCATCTTCAGTTCCTTGTAGCCTTGCGCCACCTGCTCGGTGGTGTTGGCGTCCATGATCTTGTAGCGCATGCCGATGAGCCACACGCCAGTGGAGTCCTGCGTCTGCACGCTGCTGGTGGCCCGGCCCGCCACCGAGCCTGCCAGGCCGCCGCCCAGCATTCCCAGAATGCCGCCAATCGCGCGCCCATCAAAGCCCTTGTTGTTCTCGGCAATCTGCTCTGCCTTCAGGATGTCAAACTTGACGATCCACTTGGTGGTTTTGAGCTTGCCAATCTGCATGGTTTTGCGCGCGGCCGCCGGGTCGCCCAGGTTGTAGGCGAGCGAAATTTCCTGCAGCAAATTGCCCAGGTCAGCCCGCTCCAGCACCGCAAAATTCGCCTGGGAGAGCTCAATCTCGCCAAAGTCGGCAATGTTGTTGGGTGCGAATTTTTGTGTGAAGGTTGCGCTGGCCGCCTTGATCTCGCCTGGAATCACCACCAGGGCGGGCCCTTTCTTGTTGCGGTTGGTGTACTCAACCTCCTTATAGGCTGCCTGGTCAGCGGCCGCATTGGCCTGGTTGGAGGTTGAGCTGCCCGCCGTGGGCGACGGATTGCCAAACACTGGCTGCGCCCAAAGCTGGCTGCCCAAGGCGGCGAACGCGAGAATGCCGCAGATGGCAGCGCCCTTGCGTGAGTTGAATTGTGTTGTCATGATTGCTTTCCCCTTGTAGAAAAATTGGCCGCCAATGCTGATCCGGCGGCTGCGCTTTGGGCTGGTCTTGCGCCAGTGGCTGTGTTCCAGTTGCTGATCCATCGTCACTTGCCAGCGCGGACGCCCGGCGTCACTTGCCGCCGGCCAGCCTGCAGTAATCGCTGTACAGCTTGGCCACCACTTCTTCGGCAGTTTCGTTGATCAGCGTGAGCGCCATGCCGCCCACATCTTGCCCGGCGTAGCTGGCGTTGTCGGCGGCGGTTTGCGAAATCATTTTGCCGTTGGCGCCCGTCAGCGTGAAATTCATCGAGATGTTGACCTGGTTGACGTTGACCATGGCGTTGCGAAAAGCGCTGGAGGCAATCACGCCGCGCAATATGTACTGCGCGGCCAGGCGGCGCGATGCGCTGATGGCGGCATCCGGGTCGTTTTTAAAGTAGGCGTCAATCTCGGCCTGCGCCACCTGGGCGCGAATCTGCGCCTGCGTCACCGTGCGCAGGCCCAGCGCCTGCAAGCGGCCATTGATGGCGTTGATGTGGGTGTTGTACGAAGACTGGTTGGCATAAATGCCGCCTTCGCGCTGCTCGCCGATCAGCACCATGATTTTCTGGTTCTTGATCTTGTTGCGGCAGGGTGTGGCAAGCAAGGCCTGCACGTCGCCCTGGCGTTTGGCCTCGGCCTCCTTGTCGGACTTGTCTTCGTCCGAGAATTTGAAGCCCTGCGCCTGCGCCGACAGGCAAGCTGATGCAGCAACCAGAAAGAGGATGGCAAGAGTGCGTAATGTCATGAAAATCTTGAGCGCGTATTATCGATAACAGGGTTTCACTTTGTAAGGGGATTGTGATGGATTTGGGCATTGCAGGCAAATGGGCGCTGGTGTGCGGCGCAAGCAAGGGTTTGGGGCTGGGCTGCGCCCAGGCGCTGGTGCGCGAAGGCGTCAACGTGCTGATTGTGGCGCGGGGGGCCGAAGTGCTGGCGCAGTCAGCTTCTAAATTAATAGCTGAAGATGCACATTCGACAAGGGCTGAGGTGCTTTTTGTTGCCGCAGACATCACCACCGTGGAAGGCCGTGCGGCGGTGTTTGCGGTGCGCCGCGACTTTGACATCGTCGTGACCAACGCCGGTGGTCCGCCGCCGGGAGACTTCCGCGAGTGGGACCGCGAGGCGTGGGTCAAGGCGCTGGACGCCAACATGCTCACCCCGATTGAGCTCATCAAGGCCACGGTCGACGGCATGGCCGCTCGCGGCTTTGGACGCATCGTCAACATCACGTCCAGCTCGGTCAAGGCGCCGATTGACATTCTGGGCCTGTCCAATGGCGCGCGCAGCGGTTTGACGGGGTTTGTGGCCGGTGTGGCGCGCACCAAAATCGCGGCGCAAGGCGTCACCATCAACAACCTGCTGCCCGGCGTGTTTGACACCGACCGCATCAAGACCACGCTTGCGGGTGCTGCCAAAAAACAGGGTGTGGACGTGAACGTGGTTGCAGAAGCAAGACGCCAGACCATTCCCGCCAAACGCTTTGGCACGCCGCAGGAGTTTGGCGCCATCTGTGCATTTTTGTGCAGCGTGCATGGGGCGTATATCAATGGGCAGAACGTGCTGGCAGATGGTGGCGCGTACCCGGGCACGTATTAGCCAGGAACGGGTTTGCCGGGCACGTACTGAGGCTGATTTTGTGCTGCTTGGTGTCTATTTTGGCTGCTTTTGGTCAATTGCAAGGCGTTTCGGCAATAAAAAGTGCCTCTAGCCCTTATCTAGTATGCATAGTCAGCTATTAAACAAGTAGCATATGAGCGGCGAGGCCAGCCCGAGCTGCTGCGCTACGCCGACCATGTGGCGGACCGGTTTGAATTGCGCGGCGGGATCCAGCTCAATGCGCGGTTGACCGGCGCGGCGTTTGACGAAGTGGCGAACCGCTGGCTGGCCACTGCGCAGAGCAGCGACGCCAACGACCATCCCGACCGTAGCCAAGCCAGCCAATCCTGGTCTGCCCGCTTCCTCGTCTGCGGCTGAACAGCTTTATTGGCATGCTGAATCTGGTGGGGCGGGGAAAGGCGGGGGAGTAGGTGTGCCTCACCATTGATCCGCAGCGCCAAGCGTGCGTCAATTGGCCTCATGAAACATCCGAAATCGGCCGTAGCCGGTTAGTGGCCGCCCGCTCGGCACTGCTATGCTCTCCTTTGGCTCCGTCTTTGCAAGGGTAAATTCCCACGAACTGAAAACTGACTCCGGTTCTGATCACGGCTTCCAAACAGGCTTAAAAACCGGCCCAACACAGAGGCCATAGGAGACAACCCCATGCGCGCAAACCGTAGCACTTTTCTGATCTGCAGCCTAGTCGCGCTCAACGCGCTGGTCGGCTGCAAGGGCATGGGCACCAGCATGGGCAGCAACCAGGCCGAGGACCACCACCACGGCATGACGCAGCGCATCGAAGGCGCAACAGTTGCCAGCGGCGGGCCGCGTTATGCGGTGG
>JANYJD010000161.1 GCA_025358555.1 Rhodoferax sp. | reverse complement strand
TTGGCCTTGAGTTCATCAATGAATTTGACCGGGCCGCGTTTGCCTTCTTCTTCTGGAGTGACGCCTGGGCGCGGGTTCTTGTGCATGGCCAGCGCGTGCAACGGAATGTCGGGACGGCTCCACGCGTCGGGCGCGGGCGACAGGTCGTCAGTGTTGATCTCTCCGGCCACCTTGAACACAGTCAGCTTGATGGACTGCGGCACTTCGGGCCGGCTGGTAAACCATTGGGCATCGGCCCAGCTTTGCAGCACCGATTTGGCGTAGGTATTGCCCTTCTCGGCTTTTTCCTGCACGTCGTGAAACTGGTCAAACATCAGCAGGGTGTTTTTGAGGCCTGCCGCAGCTTGTGTTGCCACGCTTGCCTCAACATCGTCGAGCAGGGCAATCATCGGGCTGATGTTGTACCCGCCCAGCATGGTGCCAAGCAGTTGCGTGGCCTTTTCGCGCGAAATGTGTGCGCATTTCTCCGTGCCATGCGCCACTGCCGCCAGGTAGCTGGCCTTGACCTTGGCAGCGTCGTCCACGCCAGCAGGCACGCGGTGGCTGATGATTTCCACCAGAAACGCTTCTTCGCCTTTGGGGGCTGCCTTGAGCAGCTCGATCACATCGGCGGTTTGCGTGGCCGACAGCGGCAGTGGGGGGATGCCAGAGACGGCGCGTTCGGCAACGTGGTTGCGATAGGTCTGCAGGAACTGTTGCGACATGGTTTTACACCTTTTTAGCGGTTAAAAGGGACTCTAGCCCTTGTTTGGCATGCATGAATAGCTACTTATTTAGTAGCAGGCGCGGCTGCGGCGGCAGGAACGTCAAGCACACTCTGTCCCGGATTTTTTTCCAGTGCCTCAGCCACTGCCATCTGGGCCGGGTTCATGCAGGCATCGGCCAGACGCTGGCCCAGCTTCTGGTTCATCAACATCGATTTGTTGGCCAACTGCAGCCAGACAGCACCTGCCTTGCGGTCTTCAAGCCGGATGGCGCCCGTGGTGGTTTCCACAGGAAACATGCGGAACTTGAGGTTTTTCACGCGCACATCGAAGAAGCCCGGCGTTTTTGCGTCGGGCGTCAAGGTGACGAATGCGCCCACTTCGCAAGGCAGTTTGCCAGTGTAGACACGCTGGGCAATCGCCAGCTCGCCGGGCGTCAAGGCCGCCTCGGCCGCCATGATGCCGGTTGCCGTCTGGTTGGCCTTGCTTTTGATTTCGGTGCGGCTGGACGGCGGGCGGGTGGGGTTTTTCTCGGCCTTCTCAGCCGGGGCCTGCGCATGCGTCACGGGGGTCAGCATGAACGAGAAAGCCAACAGCGGAATCGTCAAAAGGGAAGCTGAAAGTAGTTTCATGGCAATATCCCGGTGCAATGACAGGTGGTCAAAGGCAATGCTCAAAGCAGGTGCGCCACACCGGCCTGCTCGTCCTGCAATTCCTTGAGCGTCTTGTTGATGCAGCCCTGGCTGAATTCGTCAATCGCCAGGCCTTCGACCGGCTTGTACTCGCCGCCCGAGCAGGTCACGGCAAAGCCGAACATCACGTCTTTGGGAATGCCGTACTGGCCATCGGACGGGATGCCCATGGTGACCCATTTGCCGTTGGTGCCGAGCGCCCAGTCACGCATGTGGTCGATGGCCGCATTGGCTGCTGAAGCCGCCGATGAAACACCGCGCGCTTCAATAATCGCAGCACCGCGTTTGCCAACCGTGGGCAGGAAGGTATTGGCGTTCCACTCGTGGTCGTTGATCATGTCTTTGACGCTGGCCCCGTTGACAGTGGCGAAGCGGTAGTCCGGGTACATGGTCGGCGAGTGGTTGCCCCACACCACCAGTTTTTCGATGTCGGCCACGGCTTTGCCGGTTTTGGACGCCAATTGACTCAGGGCGCGGTTGTGGTCCAGGCGCAGCATGGCGGTGAAGTTTTTGCGCGGCAAATCAGGCGCGCTGTTCATGGCGATGTAGGCATTGGTGTTGGCGGGGTTGCCGACCACCAGCACCTTGACGTTGCGGCTGGCCACGGCGTTCAGGGCCTTGCCCTGCGCAGTGAAGATTTGCGCATTGACGGCCAGCAGCTCCGCGCGCTCCATGCCGGGGCCGCGCGGGCGCGAGCCAATCAGCAGCGCGTAATCAACATCCTTGAAAGCGGTCATCGGGTCGCCATGGGCCTGCATACCTGCCAGCAGGGGAAAAGCGCAGTCTTGCAGCTCCATCATCACGCCTTTAAGGGCTTTTTGCGGGCCTTCTACGGGCACTTCGAGCAATTGCAAAATCACTGGCTGGTCTTTGCCCAGCATCTCGCCCGAGGCAATGCGAAACAGAATGGCGTAACCAATTTGACCAGCGGCGCCAGTAACGGCCACGCGGACGGGTTTTTTGCTCATGGGAAGCTCCAGAAAGAGTTGGAAAACGATGAAAAATCCTGCTGCGAGTTTACCCTTGAAAACGTCGTTTCGTCAACTTGTCTTATGTCTTATATAAGATATGATTCAGGCCCGAGACCATGAACCAGACAAACGCCTCCATCGGCGGCCCTGCAGTCGCCACTGCACCCTCCGGCACACCGGTCGCAGGGCATGCCACGCCTGCCCAATCAACGCCTTCTTTCAGCCCGTTGTACCAGCAGATCAAGGCATTTATATTGCAAAGCCTGCAGGCGGGCGAGTGGAAGCCGGGCGAATCGATTCCCAGCGAGATGGATCTGGCCACGCGCTTTCGCGTCAGCCAGGGAACAGTGCGCAAGGCGGTGGACGAGCTTGCCGCTGACAACCTGCTGGTGCGGCGCCAGGGCAAAGGCACGTTCGTGGCCACGCACGCTGAAGTGCTGGTGCAATACCGGTTTTTGAAACTGATTCCCGACGCTGGCGACAGCAGCAGCGAGGGCCCGGCCGAGCGCGAAATCATCGACTGCAAACGCCTGCGCGCCTCAAGCGACGTTGCCAAAGCGCTGGCGCTGCGTGCGGGGGATCCTGTGTGGCAGGTGCGCCGCGTGCTGTCGTTTGCGGGCCGCCCCACTATTCTGGAAGATCTGTGGTTGCCCGGCGTGCCCTTCAAGGGGCTCACGGCCGAGCGTCTGAGCGACTATCACGGCCCGATGTACGCGTTGTTTGAGACCGAGTTTGGCGTGCGCATGGTGCGCGCCACAGAAAAAATACGCGCCGTGCTGCCCGATGCAGCGCAGCGCCTGCTGTTGAAAGTCGGGCACGACACGCCGCTGCTCAGCGTCGAGCGGATTGCCTTCACCTACAACGACGCGCCCATGGAAATGCGCCGGGGCCTGTACCTGACGGATACTCATCACTACCGCAATGAGCTTAATTGAGGCCTCCTTGAGGCTACCTCCACAGGCAAAGCGCAGGGGCAACTCAGCGCCTAACGGGGATTTTTCTGTAAGCCCCGCATCAGTTTGCTGCATTGCAATAGAATTTTGTCTGACGAAGCGCAAATAGTTAGAAAACAATAATCTCCAAGAAAGCCTCCACATGACCGAGTTGGCATCTGCCCCCCGCCGCAAACGGCCTGAATTCCGCAACATCAACGTCTTTACCGACCTGCCGTCCTACCGCCTGCCGGCGGCGGGCATTGTGTCGATCCTGCATCGCATCAGTGGCTTCGTCATGTTTCTGCTGCTGCCCTTCATCATCTGGATGTTTGACGTGTCGGTCTCCAGCGAAATCTCGTTTTCCAGGTTCACCAGCGCGTTTAATCGGGGTGTCTCGTGTACGCCAACCTCCTGCCTGCTGGCCGGCTGGTTTATGAAACTGGTGGCGCTGGCCCTGATCTGGGCTTACCTGCATCACTTTATTGCGGGTTTGCGCCATCTGTGGATGGACATTAGCCACGCCGCCGTCAGCAAGGAATTCGGCAAGGCTTCGGCCACTGTGACGCTGGTGTCAAGTATTGCGCTCACCCTTATTCTGGGTGCCAAGCTGTTTGGGTTTTACTGACGCCGGGCGCTGCAACACTGCACTGCAACCCATTCTTATCTATCCTTTCTAATTTCTGGAAACGCCATGTCAGCCAATTCAGTCAATTACGGCTCCAAGCGGATCGTTGTCGGAGCCCACTATGGTTTGCGTGACTGGCTGGCCCAGCGCGTCACGGCAGGCCTGATGGCCGTGTTCACAGCCATCGTGCTGGCCCATATCCTATTTTCCAAAGGTCCCATGGGCTACGACAAATGGGCCGGAATTTTCTCTGCTCAATGGATGAAGGTGCTGACCTTCTCGGTCATCATCGCGCTGATCTACCACGTGTGGGTCGGCATGCGCGACATCTGGATGGACTACGTCACCTCCAGCGTTGCGTTGCGCCTGTGCCTGCAGATTTTTTCCATCGTATGGTTGGTCGGCTGTGCGGGCTGGGCGATTCAGGTGCTGTGGCGGCTGTGAGCAGGCCACACTAGTCCAGCAGCTTCTCAAACTCAAGGCACCTCAAGGCATTTCTCATGACTTATTCTGTAGCCAAGCGCAAATTTGACGTCGTCATTGTCGGAGCCGGTGGCTCGGGCATGCGCGCATCATTGCAGCTGGCGCGCGCGGGCCTGAACGTGGCCGTGCTGACCAAAGTGTTCCCGACCCGCTCCCACACCGTGGCGGCGCAAGGCGGCATTGGCGCATCCCTTGGCAACATGAACGAGGACAACTGGCACTATCATTTTTACGACACGGTCAAAGGCTCAGACTGGCTGGGTGACCAGGATGCAATTGAATTCATGTGCCGCGAAGCGCCCAAAGTGGTCTATGACCTCGAGCATATGGGCATGCCGTTTGACCGCAACCCCGACGGCACCATTTACCAGCGCCCGTTTGGCGGCCACACCGCCAACTATGGTGAAAAAGCGGTGGAACGCGCCTGCGCCGCCGCTGACCGCACCGGCCACGCCATGCTGCACACGCTTTACCAGCAAAACGTGAAAGAGAAAACCAGTTTCTTTGTGGAGTGGCTGGCCATGGATTTGATTCGCGATGCCGATGGCGACGTGGTGGGCGTCACCGCCCTGGAGATGGAAACCGGCGACGTGCATATTTTTGAGGCCAAAACCACGCTTTTGGCAACCGGCGGTGCAGGCCGGATTTTTGCCGCCTCGACCAATGCTTTCATCAACACCGGCGACGGCCTGGGCATGGCGGCTCGCGCGGGCATTCCGCTGGAAGACATGGAGTTCTGGCAGTTCCACCCCACCGGCGTGGCGGGCGCTGGCGTGCTTCTGACAGAGGGCTGCCGTGGCGAAGGTGCGATTTTGCGCAACAGCAATGGTGAGCGCTTTATGGAGCGTTATGCCCCTGCCTACAAAGATTTGGCCCCGCGCGACTACGTGTCGCGCTGCATGGACCAGGAGATCAAGGAAGGCCGTGGCTGCGGCCCCAATAAGGACTACATCAATCTGGACATGACGCACCTGGGCGCAGACACCATCATGAAGCGCCTGCCTTCGGTGTTCGAGATTGGCCACAACTTTGCCAATGTGGACATCACCAAAGAGCCGATCCCTGTGGTGCCCACGATCCACTACCAGATGGGCGGCATACCCACCAACATCCACGGCCAGGTGGTCACGCAAAACGCAGACAACAAGAGCGAAGTCATCAACGGGCTTTACGCCGTGGGCGAATGCTCCTGCGTGAGCGTGCACGGCGCGAACCGCCTGGGCACCAACTCGCTGCTCGACTTGCTGGTGTTTGGCCGCGCCGCAGGCAACCACATTGTTGAGTTCAACAAAACCACGGTGCACAAAGGCCTGCCCGCTGGTGCGGCGGACAAAACCATCGCCCGCATTGAGCGCCTGGACAACGCCACCAGCGGCGAGTACGCGCAGGACGTGGCCAATGACATCCGCGCTACCATGCAACTGCACGCGGGCGTGTTCCGCACCCAGGCCAGCATGGACGAGGGCGTGGCCAAGATCGCAGCGCTGCGCAAGCGCGTGAACAACATCAACCTCAAGGACAAGTCAAAGATCTTCAACACCGCGCGCATTGAGGCGCTTGAAGTTGAAAACCTGATTGAGTCGGCCGAGGCCACCATGGCGTCTGCAGCCGCGCGCCATGAGAGCCGGGGCGCGCATTCCGTCAATGATTACGGCGACACGCCCGCCCACCCCAATGGCCGCAACGACACAGACTGGCACAAGCACACGCTTTGGCACAGCCAGGGCAGCAAACTCACGTACAAACCGGTGCAGATGACGCCGTTGACGGTGGAATCCATCCCGCTCAAAGTGCGCAGCTTTTAGTCGCGCGCTGCAAAACAACTACCGCACGCCTGCCCCAATCCACGAGATCTCACCATGGCACTACGCACTTTCAAAATTTACCGCTACGACCCCGATGCCGACGCCAAGCCTTACATGCAGACGATTGAGGTCGAGCTGGACGGCAGCGAACGCATGCTGCTGGACGCGCTGATGAAGCTCAAGGCGATTGACCCGGCGATCTCGTTCCGCCGCTCGTGCCGGGAAGGCGTCTGCGGTTCTGACGCCATGAACATCAACGGCAAAAACGGCCTGGCCTGCCTCACCAACATGCGCACTTTGACTGGAACCATCACACTAAAGCCATTGCCGGGCCTGCCTGTGATCCGCGACTTGATTGTGGACATGACGCAGTTTTTCAAGCAATACAACTCGATCAAACCGTATTTGATCAACGACACCGTGCCGCCCGAGAAAGAGCGCCTGCAAAGCCCCGAGGAGCGCGATGAGCTCAACGGCCTGTACGAATGCATTTTGTGCGCAAGCTGCTCCACCAGTTGCCCCAGTTTCTGGTGGAACCCAGACAAGTTTGTCGGCCCGGCAGGCTTGTTGCAGGCGTACCGTTTCATTGCAGACAGCCGTGACGAAGGAACCGCTGCGCGCCTTGACAATCTGGAAGACCCATACCGGCTGTTTCGCTGCCACTCCATCATGAACTGTGTGGATGTCTGCCCCAAAGGATTGAACCCCACAAAAGCCATCGGAAAAATCAAGGAGATGATGGTGCTGCGGACAGTCTAGAGCGTCATAGTGATGGAAGTCGCCCTTGAAAACCTGGATGCGCTGATCGGCGAGCGGGGCTTAAGCCGCCTGAGATGGAGTTGCCGCCGGGGCCTGCTTGAGAATGACCTCTTCATTGAGCGGTTTTTCCGGCGCTTCGAGAGCGGATTGACTGTCAGGCAGGCGCGCGCCTTGAGCGCATTGATGGAGCTGAGTGACAATGATTTGTTGGACTTGAATCTGGCACGAAAGTCGCTTGCTGATGTGGATGGCACTTTGGACACGGACGACGTGCGTGAAGTTTTAAGTATGTTGCGGAAAACTCCCTGAAAGGCAAAAAATGAAATTAGCAGATAACAAGGCCACCCTGTCGTTCAGCAACGGCAGCCCCAGCGTTGAAATGCCCGTTTACCAAGGCAGTCTCGGCCCGGATGTGATCGACATCCGCAAGCTGTACGCTCAAACCGGCAAGTTCACCTATGACCCCGGTTTCCTTTCGACCGCTGCCTGCCAGTCGGCGATCACCTACATTGACGGCGACAAGGGCGAACTTCTGTACCGGGGCTACCCGATTGAGGAACTCGCCACCGGCTGCGATTTCTTGGAGACATGCCACCTGTTGCTGTACGGTGAGCTGCCCAACGCTGAAGGCAAAAAGAAGTTCAGCCGGCTCGTCTCCATGCACACCATGGTCAATGAGCAGATGCAGTTTTTCCTGCGCGGTTTCCGCCGTGACGCCCACCCCATGGCCATCATGACCGGGCTGGTAGGTGCGCTGTCGGCCTTTTACCACGACAGCACGGACATCAATAACCCGCAGCACCGTGACATTTCGGCCATCCGCCTGATCGCCAAAATGCCCACGCTGGTGGCCATGGCCTACAAGTACACCGTGGGCCAGCCCTACATGTACCCCCGCAATGACCTGAGCTACGCCGGCAACTTTTTGCACATGATGTTTGCCACGCCGTGCGAAGATTACAAGGTCAGCCCGGTGCTGGAGCGCGCAGTAGACCGCATTTTCACGCTGCATGCCGACCATGAGCAAAACGCGTCCACCTCCACCGTGCGGTTGTGCGGCTCATCGGGCACCAACCCGTTTGCAGCGATTGCAGCGGGTGTGGCCTGCCTTTGGGGCCCGGCCCACGGCGGCGCCAACGAAGCCTGCCTGAACATGCTTGAAGACATCCAGAAGATGGGCGGTGTCAGCAAAGTAGGCGAGTTCATGGAGAAGGTCAAAGACAAAAACTCTGGCGTGAAGTTGATGGGTTTTGGCCACCGTGTCTACAAAAACTACGACCCCCGCGCCAAACTGATGCAGGAAACCTGCAAGGAAGTGCTGGCCGAGCTGGGCCTGGAAAACGACCCTCTGTTCAAGCTGGCCATGGCACTGGAAAAGATCGCGCTGGAGGACGAGTATTTCGTATCCCGCAAGCTCTACCCCAACGTCGATTTCTACTCCGGCATCGTGCAGCGCGCCATCGGCATTCCCGTGCCGCTGTTCACTGCGGTGTTCGCACTGGCCCGCACCGTTGGCTGGATTGCCCAGCTCAACGAGATGATTGGCGACCCCGAGTACAAGATTGGCCGTCCGCGCCAGTTGTTTACAGGCTCGGTCCGGCGCGAAGTTCAGCCTCTGGCCAAGCGCTGAGCGGGTTGACTGGGGCCAGTGCCCCATTTGCAGAAGCCCGCCAGATGACAACGTCGCGCGGGCTTTTCTGTCTGCGACGCTGCCCGATCCTCTCTTTGCACCGCCGCGCGCTGGCACAGCCTAAAATCGGTGACCTTTACAGAAAGCCATGGGACGCACAATGATCCAGACGCCCGCGCGCACACTCTACGACAAAATCTGGGACGAACACGTCGTCCACTCGGAAGAAGATGGCACGACCGTCCTCTATATTGACCGCCACCTCGTGCACGAGGTCACCAGTCCGCAGGCGTTTGAAGGCCTGCGCCAGGCCGGGCGCAAGGTCTGGCGCATCAGTTCGATCGTGGCCACGGCTGACCACAACACGCCCACCACCGGCTGGGAGCAGGGTTACGACGGCATTGCCGACCCGATCAGCAAAGAGCAAATCACCACGCTGGACGACAACATGAAGGAGTATGGCGCTGCGGCCTACTTTCCCTTCCTGTCAAAGCGCCAGGGCATCGTGCATGTGATTGGCCCCGAGAACGGCGCCACCCTGCCCGGCATGACGGTGGTCTGCGGCGACTCCCACACCTCCACGCACGGCGCCTTTGGCGCGCTGGCGCATGGCATCGGCACCAGCGAAGTCGAGCATGTGATGGCCACGCAGACGCTGCTGGCCAAAAAAGCCAAAAACATGCTGATCAGGGTGGAAGGCATCCTGCCCAAGGGCTGCGGCGGCAAGGACATTGTGCTGGCCATCATCGGCAAGATTGGCACGGCGGGCGGCACCGGCTACACGCTTGAATTTGCGGGCTCTGCCATCCGGCGCTTAAGCATGGAAGGCCGCATGACCGTCTGCAACATGGCGATAGAGGCCGGTGCGCGTGCGGGCCTCGTGGCGGTCGATGAGAAGACGATCGAGTACCTTAAAGGCCGTCTGCTGGCCCCTGGCACAGATCAGATAACCGGCCAGTTTGTGGGCGGCGTTGACTGGGACCAGGCGGTTGCTTACTGGAAAACGCTGCAGTCCGATGACGACGCAGCGTTCGACGCCGTGGTTGAACTGGATGCCGCCCAGATCATTCCGCAAGTCACCTGGGGCACATCGCCTGAAATGGTGCTGGGCATTGATGGCCAGGTGCCCGACCCAGACAAGGAAAAAGACGCCAACAAGCGCGATGCCATCGAGCGCGCGCTTGCCTACATGGGCTTGCAACCGGGCAAGCGGCTGGACGACATTTTTGTCGACAAGATCTTCATCGGCTCCTGCACCAACAGCCGCATTGAAGACATGCGCGAAGCCGCCGCCATGGTGAAGCAACTCGGCCAGAAAGTCGCCAAGAACGTCACGCTGGCGCTGGTGGTGCCCGGCTCGGGGCTGGTCAAGGAGCAAGCTGAGCGAGAGGGCCTGGACAAGATTTTCAAGGCGGCAGGGTTCGAATGGCGCGAGCCGGGCTGTTCCATGTGCCTGGCCATGAACGCCGACAAGCTGGAGCCCGGCGAGCGGTGCGCGTCCACCAGCAACCGCAATTTTGAAGGCCGTCAGGGTGCCGGTGGGCGCACGCATCTGGTGAGCCCGGCGATGGCGGCGGCGGCGGCGGTGCACGGGCATTTTGTGGACGTAAGGCGGTTTGCCTGAACCGTGGACCTTCAGGCCAATTTTCAGCAAGCAACTATTAAAAATTGCAAGATTCCAATAAATACGCCTGTAGCCCTCGTCCTATATAGATAGTTTGCTATATATTTTATAATATCGTTCAATAGACTCCAGATTTACTCCCATGCAAAAATTCACCGTGCACAAAGGGTTGGTCGCCCCCATGGACCGCGAGAATGTTGACACCGACGCCATCATTCCCAAACAGTTTTTGAAATCAATCCGAAAGACCGGCTTTGGCGAAAACCTGTTTGACGCCTGGCGTTATCTGGACCCAGGTTTTCCCGGCCAGGACCCGTCAAGCCGCAAACCCAACCCTGATTTTGTGCTCAACCAGACCCGCTATAAAAACGCGTCAATCTTGCTGGCGCGCAAAAATTTTGGCTGCGGTTCGTCGCGTGAACATGCACCCTGGGCGCTGGACCAATACGGCTTTCGCGCCATCATCGCACCCAGCTACGCCGACATTTTTTTCAACAACAGCTTCAAAAATGGCCTGCTGCCCATCGTGTTGGCTGAAGCGCAGGTAACGCAGCTGTTTGACGACGCGCTGGCATTTCCCGGCTACCAGCTGACAGTGGACCTGCCGCGCCAGGTGATTGTCAAACCGCAGGGCGAGGAACTGCCTTTTGACATTCAGCCGTTTCGCAAGTACTGCCTGGTCAACGGCTTTGACGACATCGGCCTGACGCTGCGCCACCGGGACAAGATCAAGGCTTTTGAAGGCGCGCGAATGGCGGGCAAACCGTGGCTCGCAAGAACCATCGCAGCAACCTGAGGCACATCATGCAATCGAGAAAATTTGCGTTGGCACTGGGCTTGACGGCTGCTTTTTTCGGCCTTCAGGCAAACGCCGGCCTGCTAGATGATCTGCTCAAGAATCCCAGCATCCAGGGCCTGATGGGTCGCGCTGACCTGAACACCCTGGTCGCTGCGTGCCGCGACCCGGCCTACCGCCAGGCTAACGCCGCGCAATGCGCAAACATGGAAAACGCCCTCATTCTCAGTCGGCTGCCCAACGAAATGCGCGTGCTCATGAGCAACACGCAAAGCGCAAACTCCCTGCGCGAAATCTGTGCGGCGGTCCAGGGCCAGCCACCGGCCAACAGTTATCTGTGCGCTGAGTTGCGCAAGGCCGAGCTGGCGGTTGGCACCCAGGTTGCGCCACCCCCATTGCAAACACCCGCGCAGCCACCGGTATTCAACGACGGCCAACGCGGTTGACGGCGCGAGCCGCCATCGCCCGGTACCGCCGCCACTCACAAACTCTCAAATTGTCATTCCATGAAAATCGCCATTCTCCCCGGTGACGGCATCGGCACAGAAATCGTCGCCGAGGCCGTCAAGGTTTTAAACGCGCTTGGCCTGGCGTTTGAATCGGAAACCGCCCTGGTCGGCGGTGCGGCCTACGAGGCTTTTGGGCATCCCCTGCCGGATGCCACGCTCAAGCTGGCCAAACAAGCCGATGCCATCCTGTTTGGTGCCGTTGGCGACTGGAAATACGACAAACTTGATCGCCCGCTGCGCCCAGAGCAGGCAATTCTCGGCTTGCGCAAAAACCTGGGGCTGTTCGCCAACTTCCGCCCCGCCATCTGTTACGAGCAACTCGTGAATGCCTCCAGCCTGAAGCCGGAACTGGTCGCCGGGCTTGACATTCTCATCATCCGCGAGCTGACAGGCGATATCTACTTTGGCCAGCCGCGCGGTCGCCGCATCGCGGTGGACGGGCACTTCCCGGGGGCGGAAGAAGCATTTGACACCATGCGCTATTCCCGCCCGGAGATCGAGCGCATCGCCCATGTGGCTTTCCAGGCAGCGCGCAAACGCGGTAAGCGCGTGACCAGCGTTGACAAGGCCAATGTGCTGGAGACCTTCCAGTTCTGGAAAGACGTGGTCTCAGAAGTTGGCCTGCAATACCCCGACGTGGCGCTTGACCACATGTACGTGGACAACGCCGCCATGCAGTTGGTGAAAGCGCCAAAAAAATTCGACGTCATCGTCACCGGCAACATGTTTGGCGACATTCTGTCTGACGCGGCCGCCATGCTTACTGGCTCCATTGGCATGCTGCCCTCTGCCAGCCTGAACGCAAAAAATCAGGGTCTGTACGAGCCCAGCCACGGCAGCGCACCGGATATCGCCGGCAAGGGCATTGCCAACCCGCTTGCAACGATTCTGAGCGCCGCCATGATGCTTCGCTTCAGCCTGGACCAGGCCGAAGCCGCTGGGCGCATTGAAAAAGCGGTGGACGCGGTGCTGCGCCAAGGCCTGAGAACGCCAGACATCTACAGCGACGGCATGACAAAGGTGGGTACGGCCCAAATGGGCACTGCGGTCGTCGCAGCTCTGGCTTGATTACAATACTTGCATGATTGCGATCCACAAGTCAATTAAAACGACAGGCACCAAAGGCTGACAAGCCCGCCTCGTCGTGCCCGCCGGCTCGATGAGCTGGGTCAAAAAAAAATTTTGAAAAGGGCAAACAACATGAAAACCTCTGGAAACACCGTCGGCCTTGTAGGCTGGCGCGGCATGGTCGGCTCGGTGCTTATCGACCGCATGATTGCGGAAAATGACTTCGATTCGATCGAGCCGGTCTTCTTCTCCACGTCCAACGCAGGCGGCAAAGCCCCGGCGCAGGCCAAAAACGAAACCACGTTAAGGGATGCGTTTGACATACAGGCTCTGAAGAAATGCGACATTGTCATTACCGCGCAAGGCGGCGATTACACATCTGACGTGTTTCCCCGGCTGCGCGCTGCTGGCTGGCGCGGCCACTGGATCGACGCTGCAAGCACGCTGCGCATGGACAAGGATGCGGTCATCATTCTTGACCCCGTCAACCTGCCCGTCATCCAGGCCGCTATGGCCAAGGGTGGCAACAACTGGATTGGCGGCAACTGCACCGTGAGCTGCATGCTGATGGGCGTGGGCGCGTTGTACAAGGCCGGGCTCGTTGAGTGGATGAGCACCCAAACCTACCAGGCAGCCAGCGGCGGCGGCGCCCAGCACATGCGCGAGCTGCTGACCCAATATGGCACTTTGAATGCCGAAGTCCGCGCCCTGCTTGACGACCCTAAAAGCGCAATTCTGGACATTGACCGGCAAGTCATCGCGCGCCAGCGCGCCATGAGCGCGGCTGAGACTGCCAATTTTGGTGTGCCGCTGGGCGGCTCGCTGATTCCCTGGATTGACAAGGACCTTGGCGTTGGCAAGCAGCGCGGCGACGCTGGCTGGGGCACCAGTAAAGAAGAATGGAAAGGCATGGTCGAGACCAACAAAATCCTCGGCCAGGGGGAAGGCTTTGGCACGGCTGCGGTGCCGATTGACGGATTTTGCGTGCGCGTAGGCGCCATGCGCTGCCACAGCCAGGCGCTGACCTTCAAGCTGAAAAAGGACGTGCCTGTTGCAGACATTGAGGCCATGATTGCCGCCGACAACGCGTGGGTCAAACTGGTGCCCAACACGCGCGAAGACACCGTGCGGGACCTGACGCCGGTGGCTGTGACTGGCACGCTGGACATTCCGGTTGGCCGGGTTCGCAAACTCGCCATGGGGCCCGAATATCTGGGCGCATTCACGATTGGCGACCAACTGCTGTGGGGCGCTGCCGAGCCGCTGCGGCGGATGTTGCGAATTCTGCTGGCGGCTTGATCGCGGGTTTCGCCCGCCCAAAGTGCCCGCTACGGGTTGACCGGGACGTGGGCCGTTGTCGTTTGACA
Organism: Rhodoferax sp.; assembly: GCA_025358555.1. Classification (GTDB taxonomy): domain Bacteria; phylum Pseudomonadota; class Gammaproteobacteria; order Burkholderiales; family Burkholderiaceae_C; genus JANYCG01. Next base: position 12,483 of record JANYJD010000161.1, on the reverse strand, counting down.
ACATCAAGGCGTCAAGAAAGGGTTGCGCCTGCACCCGGCGCGAAGTTAAAAGCTTTCTTAGCTTGTCAGGCTAAGACATTGATGTTAACGTACTTTTCACGTTTTGAGTGTCGAGGCAATGGGTCGCATAACGCGCGATATTTGCCACACGCCCGAACAATGGAGGCTATTAAATTGAAGCTTAAGTCACATCTTTGGCACAAGACCGCCATCGCCGCGGCGGCCACTGGGCTCATCGGTCTGTGGGCTCCCAGTGCGTCGGCACTGTCGCTCGGGTCTATCACGGTGCAGTCCGCGTTGGGTGAGCCGTTGCGCGCTGAAATTGACGTACCGGACATCAACGCTGAAGAGTCTTCAACCCTCAAGGCCGCAGTCGCGTCGCCTGAGGCCTTCCGCTCTGCGGGGCTGGATTACAACGCCGCCATGGCGGGTTTGCGCGTATCCCTGCAGAGGCGCCCGGATGGACGCGCCTACATCCGTCTGACCAGCGAACGGCCGGTCAACGAGCCATTTGTTGACATGATTCTTGAGGCCACGTGGTCAACGGGACGCATCGTGCGGGATTTCACGATGCTGTTTGATCCGCCAAACCTGCGTGGCGGCGTAGCACCAACAGCGACTTTGCCCCAGGTAGTGGCAACGCCGTCCGCAACCCCACCCGCCGCGCCAAGGGCCGACAACCCAGTCGGTACGTCGCCGCCGCGTCCAGTCGCCGCCGCACCCCGAAAACCGGTGCCTGCCCCGGCGGGTTCCGCCTCACCCAAGGCTGCGGCTGCCAGTTCGGTGGCCAGACCGGCAGCCGAACCAGCCACCGCAGGCGAACGGCAGATCAGGGTTAAATCCGGTGACACCGCCAGCAAGATCGCGGCTACAGTCAAACCGGCCAGCATTTCCCTGGACCAGATGCTGGTCGCCTTGCTGCGCGCCAACCCCAATGCATTCATCGAAGGCAACATCAACCGCATCAAGAGCGGTGCCCTGGTCACCGTGCCGACGGCTGAGCAGGCCCAGGCGATCAGCGCCAGCGAAGCGACCCAGACTGTCATTGCCCAAAGCAAAGACTTCAACGATTTCCGTAAGAAACTGGCAGGCTATGCGCCCACAACCCGGGTCGCGGTGGCAGACCGCCAATCCAGCGGAAGTGTCCAGGCCAAAGTTGACGACAAAAAGGCCAGCACCAATGCGCCTGATAAATTGACCCTCTCCAAAGGGGCGGTTCAAGCGCAAGCCAACACCGACAAAATAGCCAGAGAACGTGCCGCCAAAGACGCGTCCAGCAAACAAGCCGAACTCTCCAAAAACATCAGCGAACTGGGCAAGATTGGCGCGGCGTCCAGCCCGGCCTTGCCAATTCCAGCAGCGCCCATGTCGCCCATAGCGCCCGTCTCCCCAGCAACCCCGGCGGTGGCACCACCCAGCACAGTCGGCGCTGGGGCTTTGCCAGGCGTACCGGTAGCAAGCACTGCGGGGGCACCCGCTGCACTGGCCTCGTCTCCGGCGGTGCCAGTGGTGCCCCAAGCCGCGATCTCAAGCGCTGCGCCGGCGCCGGCAAAACGCCCCGCACCCATCGCGCCAATGCCAGCGGCCGAACCCGGTTTCATCGACCAGCTTCTGGAAAATCCGCTGGTTCCGGCCGGCGCCGCTGGCCTGGTTGCACTGCTCGCAGGGTTTGGCATCTACCGGTCACGCCAGAAGAAAAAGGCGAGTGAGGCCGACAGCGCGTTCCTTGAAAGTCGGCTGCAGCCTGACTCATTCTTTGGCGCCAGCGGTGGCCAGCGCGTTGACACCAACGATGCGGCGCAAACTGGCTCATCAATGGTCTATTCTCCCAGTCAGCTGGATGCGGCCGATGACGTTGATCCGGTCGCCGAGGCTGATGTCTATCTGGCCTACGGGCGCGACATGCAGGCCGAAGAGATTCTGAAAGAGGCGTCCAAAGCCAATCCGGGACGTGTTGCGATCCAGCAGAAATTGCTTGAGATCTACGCCAAGCGGCGCGATGCCAATAACTTTGAGCGCGTCGCCAACCAAGCCTACAAAATCACCAGCGGCGAAGGGCCAGACTGGCAGCGCGTATGCGAACTGGGCCTGGGCATCGATCCTTCGAATGCGCTTTACCAGCCTGGCGGTGAGCCCAGCCGGGCTGGGGCGCTGTCGCAGCCTGCGCCGCTGGCGGCTGCGGGCGGCGTGATCGCCAGCACTATCCCAATGTCATTGCCATTGCCGCCCGCAAGCAGCGCCCCTTCTGACCTTGATCTGGATCTGGATTTCTCACTGGACGAAGAAAATGCCAGTGTTATGAGTGAACTCAGAAGCACCGAGCGCACGGCCAGCATGGACCGGGTAGAGACCGGTCCTGGCGCACTTGACTTCGACCTTGTGCCAAGCACGCACGGGTTTGTGGCGACGGATTTTTCTGGCACCGCACAGCAGAACACGGTCAAATTTGCATTGCCCGAGTTGGACCAGACCCTGCCCATACTGCCTGCAGCGCCAGGCGACAGCGAAGACTTCCGCCACCAGGCTGCCGTAAGTTTTGGGTCCACGGCGCCAATTCCGCTCCTGTCTGAAACCTCCGGGGCGGCTGCGCACAAAGCGCCCGAAAGCGGCATGCTTGAGTTTGACCTGGGCTCACTCTCGCTGGACCTCGGCGACTCAACCGAGGGGACCTCTGCGTCAACAGCAGCCGCGTCGGCGCAGGAAGACCCGTTGGCCACCAAGCTGTCGCTGGCCGAAGAATTCAGCGCTATTGGCGATGACGATGGTGCCCGTGCGCTGATTGAAGAAGTGATTTCCGAGGCGTCTGGCGACATGAAGCTGCGCGCCCAGCACGCGTTGAGCAGTCTGAGCTGATGCCGCCTCTGTAGCTGCCGCCTTCACTTTCCAAATCCAGGCTTGCAGTGAGGCTGGCACTCGGCATCAGCTACAACGGCCAGGCTTACCAGGGGTGGCAGAGCCAGTTGTCGGGCCTTACACTGCAGGACAAGCTGGAAGCCGCATTGGCCAAATTCACCGGCCAAGATTCGGGGGGCCGCATCTCAACCGTGTGCGCGGGCCGTACCGACGCTGGTGTGCATGGCCTGATGCAGGTCGTTCATTTCGACACCGATCTTGCGCGCGACACCCACGCATGGGTACGCGGCACCAATGCCCATTTGCCACGCGACATCGCCGTGCAGTGGGCGTACGAGGTGCCTGACGCATTTCACTGCCGCGCTAGCGCCATTTCCCGGCGCTACGCCTACATTCTGCTGGAGTCGCAGGTCCGCCCCAGTGTGGACGCCGGGCGCGTAGGCTGGGTCTACAAACCGCTTGACCGTCAAATGATGGGACAGGCAGCCGTGCTGCTGACAGGGGAACACGACTTTTCGTCCTTCCGCGCTTCCAGTTGCCAGGCGATGTCGCCCGTGAAAACTCTGCAGCGCATTGACATCTCACAACGCGGCGCTTACTGGCGCTTTGAGTTTGAAGCCAACGCTTTTCTGCACCACATGATCCGCAACATTATGGGCTGCCTGATCGCCATCGGCCAGGGCAAACAGTCGCCGCAGTGGATCAGTGAGGTGCTTGCAGCGCGCGACCGGGATGCCGCCGCCCCCACCTTTTCCCCCGACGGCCTGTACTTTTTGGGCCCCCGCTACGATGCCCATTGGGGATTGCCGGATCGCACGGATGCGTATGATTCCATTCCATGAATGTCAAGCCTTTGAATGCCCAACGGACCCGGATCAAGATTTGCGGCCTGACGCGTGAGCAGGATATCGATGCCGCCGTAGCCGCTGGCGCAGACGCGGTTGGTTTTGTGCTTTACGCCAAAAGCCCGCGCTGTGTGTCAATTCAACGCGCGGCAGAGCTAGCCTCGCGGCTGCCGCCGTTTGTGACGCCCGTGCTTTTGTACGTCAATGAAAAAACTACTAATATAATAGCTAACTTTGCATATCTGACGAGGGCTATAGCCCAATTTCATGGTGATGAGACGCCAGTTCGGTGCCGGGAGGCAACGTTGCATGGCCGCCATGCCTACCTGCGGGCCGCGCGCATTCCGCTGGACCAGGATGACATGATTGGCGCAAAAGGTTTTGACCTCGTAAAATACGCGCAGGATTATTCACAAGCCCAAGCCATCCTGCTCGACGCGCACGTTGAGGGTTTCGGCGGCGGCGGCAAGGTTTTCAATTGGTCACTTCTTCCTCCAAGCGTCAACGCTCACCTCGTCTTGAGTGGTGGACTAACTGCTGCAAACGTGGCCGACGGCATTTTGCAGGTGCGACCACGTTGTAAAACGCTGGCCGTGGATGTGAGTTCCGGCGTCGAGCTCGACGGGCCGGACGGCCGACCTGTCAAGGGCATCAAGGACGCCGACAAAATCTACCGCTTTGTTGCTGCCGTGCGCGCAGCGGACGGGCAATTCGACAACACCGCAGGACAGATCGCCAAACCTTAGCCGCCTTAGCCGCGCGCCAAGTTTTGATCTGTCCTCCATTGAACTGGATTGATCAAATCATGAACACTTACCAACAGCCTGACGCGTCAGGCCACTTCGGCATTTACGGCGGCAGCTTTGTCTCAGAAACACTGACCCACGCCATCAACGAACTCAAAGCCGCTTACGCCAAATACCAGTTTGACCCGGCCTTCATCGCCGAATTTGAATACGAGCTGGCGCATTTTGTAGGCCGCCCCTCCCCCGTCTACCACGCCGCCCGCACGAGCCGCGAAATGGCGGACGGCAAGGGCCACGGGGCGCAAATCTTTCTCAAACGCGAAGACCTGAACCACACCGGCGCCCACAAGGTCAACAACACCATCGGCCAAGCGATGCTGGCCAAACGCATGGGCAAGCCGCGTGTGATTGCCGAAACCGGTGCGGGCCAGCACGGCGTGGCCGCAGCAACCATTTGCGCCCGCTACGGGCTGGAATGTGTGGTCTACATGGGCAGCGAAGACGTCAAACGCCAAAGCCCCAACGTCTACCGAATGAAGCTGCTGGGTGCCACGGTGGTGCCAGTGGAGAGCGGCAGCAAGACGTTGAAGGACGCACTCAACGAAGCCATGCGCGACTGGGTGGCCAATGTGGACAACACCTTCTACATCATCGGCACCGTGGCGGGCCCCCACCCCTATCCGATGATGGTGCGTGACTTCCAGAGTGTGATTGGCAAGGAGTGCCTGGTGCAGATGCCCGAGATGCTCAGAGCGGCTGGCTGCAAAACGGATCAGCCCGATGTGGTGGCGGCCTGCGTCGGCGGGGGCTCCAATGCCATGGGCATCTTTTACCCGTACATCAACCACGCCAACACACGTTTGATCGGCATCGAGGCGGCCGGCGAAGGCATGGACAGCGGCAAACATTCAGCGTCATTGCAACGCGGCAGCCCCGGCGTGCTGCACGGCAACCGCACCTACGTGCTGCAGGACGACAACGGCCAGGTGACCGAGACGCACAGCATCAGCGCAGGCCTGGATTACCCCGGCGTCGGCCCCGAGCACGCTTTCCTCAAAGACATTGGCCGCGCCGAATACGTGGGCATCACCGACAAGGAGGCGCTGGAAGCCTTCCACTACCTGTGCCGCACCGAGGGAATCATCCCGGCGCTGGAAAGCAGCCACGCGGTCGCCTACGCGATGCAATTGGCCAAAACCATGCGCACCGACCAGTCGATTCTGGTCAACCTGTCGGGCCGGGGCGATAAAGACATTGGCACGGTGGCGGATTTGAGCCATGGCGATTTCTTTTGCCGCCCTAGCTGCAAAGGGCAGTCTGTGAAAGGCGGCGGGGCCAATCAGGAACAAACCGTGCAAATTGTCCAGAGCGTCCAGGGCGTCCAAAGCGTCCCATCGGTGAAGATCGGAGCCATGGCATGAGCCGCATCGCTACCACTTTTGCCGCTTTGAAAAGGCAAAACCGCATAGCGCTGATCCCCTACGTCACCGCCGGCTTTCCATTCGCCGACATCACGGCCGAACTGATGCACGGCATGGTGGCCGCAGGCGCTGACGTGATCGAGCTGGGTGTGCCATTCTCCGACCCCAGCGCCGATGGCCCGGTGATTCAAAAAGCCGGCGACAAGGCACTGGCCTTTGGCATTGGCCTGGTGCACGTGCTGGAGATGGTGCGCCGGTTTCGCCAGAAGGACTCTGCCACACCCGTCGTGCTGATGGGTTACGCCAACCCGATTGAACGCTACAACCAGAAGCATGTTGCCACTCTGGCCAATTCCTCTGCGCAAAGCCCGCAAAGCCCTCAAAGCCCTTTCGTGCGCGACGCCGCCGCCGCAGGAGTTGATGGCGTGCTGGTGGTGGACTACCCGCCCGAAGAATGCGAGGCCTTCGCGGCTGCGCTCAAAGCCGCCAGCATGGACCTGATTTTCTTGCTGGCCCCCACCAGCACCGATGAACGCATGGCGCAAATTGGCCGCATCGCTACGGGGTACGTGTACTACGTGTCGCTCAAAGGCGTCACAGGCGCAGGCACGCTGGACACGGCTGCTGTAGAGGCCATGCTGCCGCGCATCAGGCAGTTTGTGAATGTGCCGGTCGGCGTGGGGTTTGGCATTCGCGATGCCGCCACTGCCAAAGCCATCGGCAACGTAGCCGACGCGGTGGTGATTGGCAGCAAAATCATCCAGTTGATTGACGAGCAGCCGCGCGACAAAGTGACGCCTGTGGCCGCAGAGTTCCTGGCCGGAATTCGAACGGCTTTGGATTCATAATTCAGCATCAAAAGGAACATACCATGTCCTGGCTAGAAAAACTTCTCCCCTCCAAAATCCAGCACACCGACCCCGCTGACCGGCGCAGCGTGCCCGAGGGCCTTTGGATCAAATGCCCAAGTTGCGATGCCGTGCTGTACAAGACCGATCTGGAGCAAAACCAGAACGTCTGCCCCAACTGCAGCCACCACCACCGCATTGGCGCGCGGGCGCGGCTCAATGTGTTTATGGACAACGAAGGCCGATTCGAGATTGGCCAGGAAGTGCTGCCGGTCGATCCGCTCAAGTTCAAAGACAACCGCAAATACCCCGAACGCCTCAAAGAAGCCATGGACGATACCGGCGAGACCGATGCGCTGGTGGTCATGGGCGGTGCGGTGCACAGTATCAGCGTGGTGGCGGCCTGCTTTGAATTTGAGTTCATGGGCGGCAGCATGGGCTCGGTGGTAGGCGAGCGCTTTGTGCGCGGCGTGGAAACTGCGATTGAACAAAAAGTGCCTTTCATCTGCTTCACGGCAACCGGCGGTGCGCGCATGCAGGAAGGCTTGCTGAGCCTGATGCAAATGGCAAAAACCAACGCGTCATTGACCCGTCTGGCCAAGAAGGGCCTGCCCTACATCAGCGTGCTGACCGACCCCACCATGGGCGGCGTGAGCGCCGGGTTTGCGTTCATTGGTGACGTGGTGATTGCCGAGCCCAAAGCTTTGATTGGGTTTGCCGGCCCACGCGTGATCGAATCCACCGTGCGCGTAACGTTGCCTGAAGGCTTTCAGCGCGCCGAGTTCCTGCTGCAAAAAGGTGCCATCGACTTCATCTGCGACCGCCGCGAGTTGCGTAAAAAAATCGCCGACACCCTTGCCATGTTGCTGCGCCAGCCGGCGGACGCGGTTGCGTGACTAGCGCAGCACCGCCCCTTGCACCGCTGCCAGCACAATCGCCGCAATCTGCAGCAGCACCAGCAAAACCAGCGGCGACAGGTCAATGCCGCCTACCAGGGGCACCATGCGGCGAATCGGCTTTAACGGCGGGGTGCACAGGCGCTCGATGATGGTGGTGAAAACGGAATTGGTTTGCACCCACGACAGCACAGCATAGACGATCATCAGGCCGGTCATGGCTGACAGGGCCAGCCGCACGACACCAAACACCGCCAGAATCGGCACAACGGCAAAGGCGGCTCCAGGCCCGGTGACCATCGCCCCACCCACCCACCACAAGATCAGGTACTGGGCCAGCTCCAGCAAATAGACAGCCACCACGCTGGCCAGATCCCAGCGCCCGGCCGATGGCACCAGGCGGCGCAAAGGCAGCACGATCCAGTCGGTCAGCGCAAAGATGAATCCGCCCAGCGGATTGCCAGAGCGCACGGACAGCGGCACCTTCAAATACTGCATGTACAGCCGCAACAGGCAGGCCCCCGCGACCAGGCCCACGGCAATTTCGAGCAGGAGAGAAACAATTTGGTAGAGCATCGTGTGGCGTCAAAGAGTGAGGGATGATAGCCCGGCAGCGCGTCCCTATAAAATCAGTTGCTTTGCACCGCGCCCCATGTCAGACCCTACTACGCCAGCCACCCTGCCCGCCGCCGCACCCGCCCCGCTTGACGAAAACCAGCTGATCCACGAGCGCCGCGAAAAACTCAAGGCCATCCGGCAGCAGCAGCGTGAGGGCAAAGGCGTGGCCTTCCCGAACGACTTCAAACCGACTCATCATGCGGCGGCCATGTTTGCCACGTACGAAGGCAACACGGCCGATGAACTCGTCGCGCTCAACGTCACCACCAAGGTGGCCGGGCGCATGATGCTCAAGCGCGTGATGGGCAAGGCCAGCTTCTGCACGCTGCAGGATTCATCGTTCGGCCCCAGCAGCGGGCGCATCCAGATTTATGTCAAAGGTGAGGAGATCGGCGCTGAGATCTACGAGCAATTCAAGCACTGGGACTTGGGCGACATCGTCGCCGCCGAGGGCCGCATCTTCAAGACCAAGACCGGTGAACTCTCCATCCACGCCACCCGCCTGCGCCTGCTCACCAAAAGCCTGCGCCCCATGCCTGACAAATTCCATGGCATGGCCGACCAGGAGACCAAATACCGCCAGCGCTATGTCGATCTGATGACCGACGAGGCCGCACGCAAGCGCTTCGTGGCGCGCAGCAAGGCTGTCAGCTCCATCCGCGAGTTCATGGTGGCGCATGAGTTTTTGGAGGTGGAGACGCCCATGCTGCACCCCATTCCCGGCGGTGCCAACGCCAAGCCGTTCAAGACGCACCACAACGCGCTGGACCAGGAAATGTTTCTACGCATCGCGCCAGAGCTGTATTTGAAGCGCCTGATTGTGGGCGGCTTTGAGCGCGTGTTCGAGATCAACCGCAGCTATCGAAATGAGGGCATCAGCGTCAGGCACAACCCCGAGTTCACCATGATGGAGTTCTACGCGGCTTACTGGAACTACATTGACCTGATGGGCTTCACCGAGTCGCTGGTTCGGGACGCCGCGCAAAAAGCCACGGGCTCATTGCAATTGAGCTACGCAGGCAAACTGGTCGATTTGAGCCAGCCGTTTGAGCGGCTGACGATTCGCGAGGCCATCATCAAGCACACCGAAGCTGCGCGGGCGATGGACGACGGCTCTGGAATGCGCGTGGACGACGCGCAGTGGCTCACCAACGCCTTGCGCAAGCTGGGCATGAGCGAAGCCAGGCACAAGCTCTCGACGCGTTCACTGCCCAGCCTGCAAGTGCTGTACTTCGAGGAAACCGTGGAAGACCAGCTTTGGCAGCCCACCTTCATCATGGAGCACCCCACCGAGATATCTCCACTGGCCCGCGCCAATGACGAGCGCCCCGAGGTCACCGAGCGTTTTGAGCTGTACATCACAGGCCGTGAATTCGGCAACGGCTTCAGCGAGTTGAACGACGCTGAAGACCAGGCGGCACGCTTCAACGCCCAAGTGACGGCGAAGGACAGCGGCGACGACGAAGCCATGTTCTACGACCACGACTTCGTGCGCGCCCTTGAATACGGCATGCCGCCCACAGGCGGCTGCGGCATTGGCATTGACCGGCTGATGATGCTGCTGACTGACAGCCCCAGCATCCGCGATGTGATTTTGTTCCCTGCGCTGCGCCGTGAGGCCTGAAGCCAGTGCAACCGGTCATGGCAACTCAGGCCGGCAAAGGGCTCTGCAACGACAGAATGAAAAATGCAAGGAACATACCGTTGCAATTGAGTTGCGCAGAATGTGAGGGCGCGCACATCCCGACTTGCTTGGCAGGAACGTCGACAGCCCCAGGCAGGCCATCCACGGCACATCATGGCATCGTCGCGCAAGCGACCGCATGCCGGAACTCGAAGAGTTTTAATTCGTCCAGAGCAGTCCGCTGCACTTGCAATTCATCAACCTGACATTAGGATTCAACTTGCTTGCCGAACCTTCCCCCAAAACCCTTGACCTGCTGCAGCGCATGCACCGGTTCTTTGACCAGCATATTTATCCCAACGAGGAGCGTTACCACCGGGAGATGGCCGAATTCCGGCAACAGGGAAATGCCTGGCAGGTGTCGCCGCTGATAGAAGAGCTCAAGCCGCTGGCGCGCGCGGCTGGCCTGTGGAATATGTTCCTGCCGCATGAACACCGCGGTGTTCCTGGCATCTCGAATCTGGACTACGCGCCCCTGTGCGAAATCATGGGCCGCGTGTCCTGGTCCGGCGAGGTGTTCAATTGCTCGGCGCCGGATACAGGAAACATGGAAACAATCGAACGGTATGGGTCCGAAGCGCAAAAGGACGAGTGGCTTGAGCCACTGCTTGCTGGCAAGATCCGGTCAGGTTTCCTGATGACTGAGCCGGCCGTTGCGTCATCGGATGCCACCAACATCCAGTGCACGATCCAGCGCGAAGGCAATGACTACGTGATCAATGGGCGCAAGTGGTTTTCTTCCGGCGCAGGCAACCCCCACTGCAAAATTTTCATTGTGATGGGCAAGACCGACCCTGCTGCACCGCGCCATGCGCAGCAATCCATGGTGCTGGTGCCGCGCGATGCGGCAGGTGTGACCGTGTTGCGCCACCTGTCCGTTTTTGGCTACGATGACGCACCCCACGGCCACATGGAGGTTCTGCTGGAAAACGTGCGCGTCCCCGTAAGCAGCATCCTGCTTGGCGAGGGCCGCGGCTTCGAGATTGCTCAAGGCCGCCTCGGCCCCGGGCGCATTCACCATTGCATGCGCTCCATTGGCGCTGCCGAGCGCGCTCTGGAAATGATGGTGGACCGCCTTCAGGCGCGCATTGCGTTCGGCAAACCGCTGGCTGAGCAGTCAGTCTGGCACGAACGCATTGCAGAGTCCCGTTGCATGATCGACCAGGCCCGGCTTCTGACGCTCAACGCCGCCTGGAAGATGGATACCGTGGGCAACAAGGATGCGCGCGCCGAAATTGCGATGATCAAGGTGGTGGCGCCCAACATGTCCTGCAAAGTGGTGGACTGGGCGATCCAGGCACATGGTGCCGCTGGCGTTAGCCAGGACTTCTGGCTGGCTGAGGCCTATGCCCACCAGCGCACTGTGCGCATCGTCGATGGCCCAGATGAGGTTCACCGCAATGCGATTGCCAAAATTGAACTGGGCAAACGGATCAAGCCTGCGGCCAAGCACTGAGAATTGACTCGTTTTACGGCAAGATCAGAAGTGGAAACATATCCATTCCAAAACTCATGAAACTTGCCACCTGGAACGTCAACTCCCTCACTGTTCGCCTGCAGCAGGTGCTGGACTGGCTAAGCGTCAACCCAGTGGACGTGTTAGCGCTACAGGAATTGAAGCTGACTGACGACAAATTTCCGGCAGATGCCTTCATGCAGGCGGGCTACCACGCGCAATGGTTTGGCCAGAAAACCTACAATGGCGTGGCCCTGCTGTCGCGCACACCCGTGACCGAGGTCGTCAAAAACATCCCCAGCTTTCAGGACGATATGGCCCGCATCATCAGCGCCACGGTAGCGTCTGACGCGGGCGACATCCGCGTCATTGGCGGCTATTTTCCGAATGGCCAGGCACCGGGCACCGACAAGTTTGAGTACAAGATGGCATGGCTCAAGGGCCTGCGCGGCTGGCTGAAGGCCGAGCTCGCCACGCATCCGAGGCTGGTGCTGATGGGCGACTACAACATCACTTTTGACGATGCCGACGTGTGGGATCCGGTTGGCATGCGCGACCAGATCCACTGCACCGACGAAGAGCGCTACCACCTGAACGCGATGATTTCAATGGGCCTGCACGATTCGTTTCGCCTGTTTGAACAGCCACAGAAAAGCTACTCGTGGTGGGACTACCGCGACTTTGGATTCAGGCGCAACCACGGCTTGCGGATTGACCATATCCTGGTGAGCCCGGCCTTGAAGCCGCAGGTGAAAGCCTGCACCATTGATAAAACACCGCGCAAAAACGAGCGCCCCAGCGACCATGCGCCAGTGGTGCTGGAGCTCTCGACGCAACGCTGAAAACTATATTATTAATAGCTAGCTATGCACATTAGACAAGGGCTACAGGCCATTTTGTTGTTTTTATCCCTGGACTTCAAATTCAAGCCCCTGCAGTTTGTCTGATTCAACCTCCCTGATTCAACCTCGCTAATGCAACCTTCCTAGTGCGGCCTGCTGCCTCTTGGCCTCATACATGGCCATGTCGCTGCGGTGGGTGACAGACGCAATGGTGTCGCCGCTTTGTGCCATGACCACGCCCACGCTGATGCGCACTTCAAGGCCGGGGCCGAGC
>JANYJD010000042.1 GCA_025358555.1 Rhodoferax sp. | reverse complement strand
GAAGAAGTGGCCCGCCAGATGCGCCTGCGCGACCTGGGCGGCCTGATCGTCATCGACTTTATCGACATGGAAGAAAGCCGCAACCGCCGCGATGTGGAAAACCGCCTGCGCGATGCGCTGCGGCAAGACCGCGCCCGCGTGCAATTCGGCACCATCAGCAAGTTCGGCTTGATGGAGATGAGCCGCCAGCGGCTGCGCCCGGCGCTCTCAGAAGGCGCGTCGATCCCCTGCCCGCGCTGCGGTGGTTCGGGCCATATTCGTGATACCGAATCCAGCGCTTTGCAGATTTTGCGGATCATCCAGGAAGAGTCGCTCAAGGACAATACGGCCTCGGTGCTGTGCCAGGTTCCGGTGGACGTGGCGTCTTTCCTGCTGAACGAAAAACGCACCGAGATTGCCAAGATTGAACTCAAGCAGCGTATCAACGTGCTGATGGTGCCCAACAAAACACTGGAGACGCCCAACTACAAACTGGAGCGCCTGAAACACGACGACCCGCGCCTGGACGGCATGGAAGCCAGCTACAAGATGGCTGAGGAAATGGAAGACCCGACCGGCGTGACGCGCCGCTCGCAGGAGCCCACCAACAAGCAAACGCCCATCATCAAGGGCGTGCTGCCCGATGCGCCAGCGCCGGTTGCGGTGCCAAAGCCCGAAGCGGTAAAGCATGCGGCACCTACGCAGCACGCGAATAACTCGGCGCATACCTCGACGCATAACTCGACATATAACTCGACACATACCTCGACACATAACTCGGCCCAAAACGCCACGACCAGCCCGGCGCACAAGCCCGCCCCGATGGCCGAGCGCGCTATCGCGACACCGGCACCGGTGGAAAAAGGCTTTTTTGGCTGGATCAAGGGTCTGCTGGGCCTGACGCCTGAGGCCACACCTGCTCCTACCTCATCCGCCAAGCCACTGTCAGACGGCAAAAAGGATGACAAACCTGGAGAACGCGGACCCAGGGACGGCGCTCGGCGGGAAGGTGGGCGTGATGGTGGACGAGAGGGTGGACGCGACGGCGCACGTCAAGACGGTCGCGGAGAAAATCGTGAAGGACGTGATGGTGCCCGGCCCGAGCCTCGTGACGGAGCCCGTGACGGAGCCCGTGAAGGCGGTCGCGATGGCGGCCGTGGCGCACGCGGTGGTCGCGGTGGCCGGGGCGGTGCCAGGGGGGAGCGCGGAGATCGCCCGTTGCAAGGTCAGGGCCAAGGTCCAGGCCAACGCGAGCGCTTTGATGCAGAAGGCAGACCCGTTGCACTGGAAGCCTCTGCCGCGCCGGGCATGAATGGCGACAACGCTGCTGCCCAGGACGGCTCGAGAGAGCCAAGGCAAGACCGCGCGCCCCGCAATGCTGAACGGGCAGAGCGCACAGAGCGTGGCGATCGTCCAGAGCGCGGCCGGGGTGGCGAGCGTGGCAGAGGACCTGAGCGCGGTGGCGAACGCGGCAACGGCGGCAATGGCAACGACAGCGAGCAGGGCGAAGGCCGAACCGACGCGCCGCAAGCTGATGCGCGCGGTGAGGCTCGCCAGGAACCTCGCGGGGATGCAAGAGGTGAAGGTCGCGCTGAAGGTCGAGGGGAAGCCCGGAACGAGCGCAGGCCAGACCGCAACCCGCGTCAGCAGGACCCAGCGCAAGCAGGTGCTGCCGCCGACCCCGCGCACGGCTTTGCCGGCGACGCAGCGCCGCAGCGTGATCCGGGGTTCGCGCCTCAGGGACTGGATGAAGGCAATGGCGCGCCTCAAGCAGGCACGGATGCCGATGGCGGACAGGGACGTGAAAAACGTTCGCGCGACCGTTATGGGCGTGACCGTGGCCCGCGTGGCGACCGCGCGGAACGTGGTGACATGCCGCAGCGCCCAGAGCGCGGCGAGCGCCAGGACCGTGCGCCGCTTGACAATCAGCAGCCGCTGGAGGGCTTTGCCACTGATTCAAGAGGATCAAATTTGGCCGTAGCCCCCGTAGACCGTGAACCACGCGCTAGCTATTTTGCAGTAAACGCTGCAGCGCCTGCTGCATCTGCGGCACCCGCGGTCGCGGCTGCAACTGCGGTCAGCGCAGAAACTGCGGTCACTGACGCGCCAGCGTCTATGGCAATGCCGGTACCAGCATCAACACCAGCCCCTGCGCCAACACCGCTAGAGTCAAAAACGCCCTCGCCAGTGCCAGCGCCAAGGCCGAGTGCACCTGCGCCCACGCCAGCGTCGACGGCACCAGCCCAGGGCCTGCCCAAAGTGCAAACCTTTGAGCTGCCGGTGGACTCGCTCAACCAGGTGGCGCAAACGGCGGGCCTGGCCTGGGTGAATTCCAATCCGGAAAAAGCCGCGGCTGTCAAAGCCGCGATTGCGGCCGAACCCAGGCCGATCCATGTGCCGCGTGAACGCCCCGCAGGCGCGCAGTTGGACAGCAGCCCGCTGGTTTTGGTGGAAACCAAGCGCGACCTGCGCAACATGACGCTGCCATTTGAGCAGAACACGCCGCAGTAGACAAAGCATGACAGTCTGCCGGCAAGCGACTGCCGGACTGGGCGGTGCCTTCGGGGCATAAAAAAAGGGGCACGATGGATGCCCCTTTTTTTCGCCCCCGTAAATCAACCGCGAATGGGCGTGGCAGCGTCGTCTTCCCGGCTTCTCATGGCGTTGCGGTAGGCCTCGGTCGCGGCGCTGGCATCTTCGCGCTGCTCGGCCAGCACGGCCAGCATCAGCCAGGCATTCTGCTCAAGCGCGCTGTTGCGCAGCAAGGGCAGCGACTGCTTCAGGAGTTGCTGCGCCTTGCCCCACAGCTGCAAATGCATGCAGGCAATGCCCGCCAGATATTGCAGCATGGCGTCGCCGGGGCTGCGCAGCTGCGCGGTCTCAATGCGCGTCAGCCATGGCGCATCGGGCGCACCTTGCGCCAGCGCAAACCCGCGCTCCAGCGTCTCGATAACCTTTACTCGCTGTACATCTGGCAGCGCTCCCTGGCCGTGCACCATGCGCTCCCACACTGGTAGCAGCCACAGGCGTGACATGACCACATCGCCGCCCAATGCCAGCAGGCGTTGCGCTGCGGCAATGGCGATGTCGGGCATCACTTGCTCCGCCCCGTCAAAGTCTGCCCACGCTTTTTGAAGCTGCGCCGGATCATGCGCCGCGCCAAGATGCTCCAGCGCAAGGCCCCGCACGATGCTTTGCCCCGCCAATTCGGAAAATGCCCGGTGTTTGGCCAGCAGGCGCGCGGTCTCCAGCGCCACCCGGGTCTGGTGCGCCAGGCGCGCCGCCTTCAGGCGCAGGCGCAGAGCAATGGTCCGCCGTGCCGCCCCCTGTGGCAATTCATCCAGCCAGCGCAAGGCGGCGGAGGCGTCCCGGTCGTCCAGCGCCCAGCGGGCTGCGCGCAGTTGCACGCCCTCACGCGTTTCCTGCGCGTCTTTGAGGGAGGCCTGCAGCAGTGCCTGCTGAAAATGGTCTTCCCGCGCATCGCGGTTGTGCAAGGCGTGGGCGCTGTCTGCCGCCACCAGATGCGACAAGGCGCGCAGTTGCGCGCCGTAGGCCAGCTTGTCGCCACCCCGCTCCAGCGCGGTTTCCTGTACCAGCACCAGCTCGGCGGATTTGCGCGCGCGGATAAAGCGCCCCGCCGTCAGGTGCGAAAGCGAATCCAGCAGTGCCATATGCAGGGCCCGCTCTTTGTGCTGCAGGCGCCAGCGCCGGGCTTCGCGCGGCATGGCAAACAGCGCCGACAGCGCCCGCAGCGCAATGTGCATCAGCACGAACGCGCCTACCAGCAGCAGCAGAACCAAGTTGAGGGACATGTCAACCCGGTACGGCGGCCAGAACAGCGTGATCGTGCCCTGGTTGTTGCCTGCCACCAGCGCCACTGCCACGGCAATCGCGAACAGCGTCAGGATCGATAGGACGATGCGCATGAAAATGGTGGCGGAGCAGGTGGCGGGCGGACCCTGGCGTGGGCCGTCAGCGCCCGGCAGCAGCCGTGGCCAGTGCGGCCAGGGTTTCGTCCACCCGGGGCAATTCCAGCGTTTTCATCTGCAATTGCACTTGCTGCAGCACCGTGGCGGCGTTCTGGGTTTTGCGCGACGTTGCGTCAAAATATTTGTTCAGCGACATGGACGCCGCTGCCAGGTCCGCGCGCGATGATTCAAGCTGGCGCGCCAGCAGCCCCAGCCGTGCATTGAGCAGCTTGAGTTTGAAGTTTTCGCGCACAAAAAACGACTGCTCGGGCGACATCAGCGCGGCGTCGGGCTGCTCGATGCGGCTCACCCGCAGCAGGCCGCGCGCTTCGTCGCCCACCACCTGCAGGGCGCGCTGCCACCAGATGGGCAAGGGCTCGGCATTTTGGCGTTTCAGGGACCCCATGGCGGTCACCGTGGCCACCGCGTTGGCGACAGGAATGTCATCGGCCAGGCGCACCAGCTCGTCCATCTTGATCAACAAGGCCGGTGTATCCGTCAGCGCCGTGGCCTTGATGCGGCCCACATCGCGCTCAATCGCGCGCTGCAGCGACGTGAGCCGGGGCTGGGCCGCGCGCAGCACGCGCTGGTCGGCGGTTTTCAGCGCGGCCAGCAGTGGCTCGACACTTCCGGTGAGCTGGGCCTGCTGCTGCGCCAGCCGCACGGCGGATTCAATATCGACCACCAGGTTTTCATCGCGCGAGCGCGCCAGGCTTTGCATCAACTCTTCAAGCTGGGTGCGCTGCAGCGCCACTTCGCTGAAGCGGGCGTCTGACACCGCCAGCTTGGCAGCCGTCTCGCGCGCCAGCTCCTGTGCCTGGCGGGCCATGGCCCGCGCCTCAATGGCTTGCGTGCCAGCTTCGGCGCTTTGCCGGGCAAGCTGCTCCTGGATATTGGAAAGTTTTTGCCAAAGCAACACGCTGGCCACCAGCGCAGCGGCCGCCACGGCGCCCACAGCCCACAGCACCAGCATCAGGCCGCGCGCCCGCCCGGGCTGGGCGGGAGAAACCGCACCCACCCATGCTGCTTCTGCCGCGTCGGGACTGGCAGCATAGTTCGGGGCGGGGATCATCACATGGATTCTATCGAGCCCAATACGCTGGCCAGCAGCGGACGTGACTCACAAACAACACCAAAACCGAGCATGCGCGCACTGGCTGCAATGCGTGCATGCGTGGCCACGGCGCGTGCCCGCTGCCAGCTTTGCCCCGGCAACCAGGCCGCCAAATTGGCGATGGCATCGCTGCTGCTGAACAGCCAGACCGAGCCATCTGCAGAGGCCGCGCAGGCCAGGCTGTGCTGATCTGCGCTCAATTCAGGGGGGCGGCGCTGGTAGGCCACGACGAAATCGACCTTGGCACCGGTTTCAGTCAGCTGCCGGGAAAACCAGTCACGCCCCGTGCCCATGGCTGCGGCATCAGTTTGGCCTTCTGCGGCGGCGGGCCCGGCCCGGCCGGCTGTGGCGGCACCTCGCACAATCAGCACACGCATGCCGGGCTCCACCTGGTGCCGAACCGCCGCCCACAGGGTTTCAGAGTCGAACTGGCCAGAATCCATCGCCGGTGCGTCCAGCAGGCTGGCGTCAACGCCGGCCCGCAGCAAAATGCGCACGGTCCCCGGACCAGTCGCCCAAGCTCTTGTTTTTATAGCTGATTTCTCACTGAATTCAAGGGCTAGAGGCGGCTTTGATGAGAAAAAGTGCTTGACAGCGTTGCCACTGACAAACATCACCGCCAAATAATCGGGCAAGCTGCGCCAGGCCTGCTCCATGGGTGCTGCATCCTGCGCGGGGCCGATGCCAATCAGCGGCAGGAGCAGCGGCTCATGCCCTGCCCCGCGCAGGCCGTGCACCCAGCTCTGCGCATCGCTCTCAGGGCGGGTGACGACAACACGCATTCAAGTTTCCCTGCGCAGACTCTGGGCCCCACCTGCCACCAGCAAGGCAGCCACCTGCTCGCCCAGGGCGGCCGCCTGTTCAAGATTGGTCACCCGCGCGGACAGGCCGGCACGCACCAGAGGGTGCGGCAGCTCTGCGCCTTTTCCATTGCCCTGTTGACTCTTGCTCCCCAGCTCTGGCTCACCCCAAGCGGCGTTGATTTCCAGCACAGGGGCGGCAGTTTCCCCGTTCTTCCAGACCGCATGTGCCGCCAGCGGCATGGAGCAGCTGCCACCCATGGCGCGGCTCACGGCACGCTCTGCGGCCACCGCGAGCCACGTGGCCTGATCGGCCAGGGGGGCCAGCGCGGCGACCAAATCTTGCCGATCGCTCCTGATTTCAATGCCTAAAGCGCCCTGCCCCGCTGCGGGCAGCATCACCTCGGTCTCAAACACGCTGGCAATTCTGCTTGCCAGTCCCAGGCGTTTGAGCCCCGCTGCCGCCAGCACGATGGCTGCGTATTGGCCTTCATCGAGCTTACGCAGGCGGGTGTCCAGATTGCCCCGCAGCGGCTCGATTTTCAGGTCCGGCCGCAGCGCGCGCAGCAACACCGTGCGGCGCAGGCTGGAGGTGCCGACCACAGCGCCCTGCGGCAAATCTGCCAGCGATATGTACTGATTCGACACAAACGCATCACGCGGGTCTTCGCGCGCCATCACGCAGGCCAGGCTGAAGCCCTCGGGCAGGTCCATGGGCACGTCTTTGAGCGAATGCACGGCCAGGTCGGCACGGCCTTCTTCCAGCGCGGTTTCCAGCTCTTTGACAAACAGGCCCTTGCCGCCGACTTTGCTTAAGGAGCGGTCCAGAATCTGGTCGCCTCGCGTGGTCATGCCGAGAAGTTGAACGGTATGCCCGGACTGCGCAAGCAGGGCCTGCACGTGCTCGGCCTGCCACAGGGCCAAGCGGCTCTCGCGCGTGGCGATCACCAAACTGGCGCTTGCCGAAGAACGGATAGGGGCTTGGGAAGTGGGGTTCAAAATCGTAACCTGTTGGTAATCTGAAAGTGCCCTTTGAGCATTCAGAATGCTAGCATGGCTGATGACCAAAACAAGCAACAGAACCAGCAGTATGGCCAGCGCCAGCGGGAACCCCGACACCACCGCGGCCAAGACCGGCCCGCTGGCCAAAATGAAGGCCAATGAGCGCCCGTTGGTGGAAGACATCCGACTGCTGGGGCGCATTCTGGGCGATGTGATCCGCGAGCAGGAAGGCCCGGCTGCGTTTGAGTTGATCGAACAGATCCGCAAGCTCTCAGTCGCCTTCAGGCGTGATGCCGACACCGAAGCCGACAAGGCGCTCAAGAAACTGCTCAAAGGCTTGAGCGGCGACCGGTCTGTGAGCGTCATCCGCGCGTTCACCTATTTTTCACACCTGGCCAACCTGGCCGAAGACCGCCACCACATCCGCCGCCGCGCCATCCACGAGCGCGCGGGTGACACCCGGGAAGGCAGCGTGGAAGTGGCGCTGGCACGGCTGCGCTGGGCTGGCATCACGCCCAAAACCATAGTCGGCATGCTGGCAGGCGCGTTTGTGTCGCCGGTGCTGACCGCCCACCCGACCGAGGTGCAGCGCAAGAGCATTCTGGATGCCGAGCGCGACATTGCCCGCCTGCTGGGCGAGCGTGACGAGATCCGCGCCCGCGCGCTGGCAGGCAATGTTGCCAAAGACGCGCTCAGCCCCAAAGAGCTGGCCGCCAACGAGGCGCAGATCCGCGCGCGCGTGATGCAGCTCTGGCAAACCCGGCTGCTGCGCTTCACCAAGCTGACCGTTGCCGATGAGATTGAGAACGCACTGAGCTATTACGAATCAACTTTCCTGCGCGAGATTCCCAAGCTCTATGCTGAGCTGGAAGGGCACTTGGGCAACCACCCAGTGCACAGTTTCTTGCGCATGGGCCAGTGGATTGGCGGCGACCGCGATGGCAACCCCAATGTGAGCGCGCAAACGCTGGAATACGCGCTGCGCCGCCAGGCCGAAGTAGCCCTGCGCCACTACCTGACCGAGGTGCACTATCTGGGTGCCGAGCTGTCGATATCGGCCATGCTCGTGAACTGCTCGCCCGAGATGCAGGCGCTGGCCAACCGCTCGCCCGACACCAATGCGCACCGGCAAGACGAGCCCTATCGGCGGGCGCTGACGGGTGTGTATTCACGGCTTGCCGCAACGCTGAAGGATCTCACGGGTGGCGATGCCGCGCGCCACGCGATTGCGCCGCAAAACCCGTATAAAAAATCCGAAGAGTTCTGTGCTGACTTGCGTACGCTGGAAGACTCGCTGCAGAGCCACCATGGTGCGGCACTGGCCGCGCAACGCCTGCACCCGCTGATCCGGGCGGTGGAGGTGTTTGGTTTTCATCTGGCCACAGTGGACCTGCGCCAAAGCTCGGACAAGCATGAAGCAGTGGTGGCCGAGCTGCTGGCCACTGCCCGCATTGCGCCTGCTTACGCCAGACTGGACGAGGCGGCCAAGCGCGCCCTGCTGCTGGGCCTGCTGAACGAAGCACGGCCCCTGCGCGTGCTGGGGGCGGATTACTCGGCTCTGGCCACAAGCGAGCTTGCCATTTTTGAGGCCGCCAAGCAGTTGCTGGCGCGCTATGGCAGGCAGAGCATCCGCCACTACATCATCAGCCACACCGAGACGGTGAGCGACCTGCTAGAAGTGCTGCTGCTGCAAAAGGAGATGGGCCTGATGCATGGCCTGCTGACCGAAGCCGCCACGCATGACCTGATTGTGGTGCCGCTGTTTGAAACCATTGAAGACCTGCGCAACGCCGCGCCCATCATGCGCGAGTTTTATGCGCTGCCCGGCGTGGCCAACATGGTCAAGCGCAGCGGCGCCGAGCAGGACATCATGCTGGGCTACTCTGACAGCAACAAGGACGGCGGCATCTTCACCAGCAACTGGGAGCTGTACCGCGCCGAGATTGCGCTGGTGGATTTGTTTGATGAACTGGCGAATTCGCACAACATTACTTTGCGCATGTTCCATGGCCGCGGCGGCACGGTCGGGCGCGGCGGCGGCCCCAGCTACCAGGCCATCCTGGCGCAGCCGCCCGGCACGGTTCGCGGGCAAATCCGCCTGACCGAGCAGGGCGAGGTGATTGGCTCCAAATATGCCAACCCCGAGATTGGCCGGCGCAACCTCGAAACTTTGGTCGCCGCCACGCTGGAAGCCACGTTGTTGCAGCCCACCAAGCCCGCCACCAAAGATTTTCTTCTGGCTGCGGCCAAGTTGTCAGAAATGAGCATGGCCGCTTACCGGGCCTTGGTCTACGAGACGCCCGGGTTTACCGAGTATTTTTTCGACTCCACACCCATCAGGGAAATTGCACAGCTCAATATTGGCTCACGCCCCGCATCACGGTATCCGACCCCCACGCTCGGCACTGACGTGTCCTCGCTGGACGTGCTCGCGCCTGAGGCGCTTGCCCTTCGCCCTGTCCTGATGTGCGCAGGCACATCGGGAGCCGCAGGGCTCAGCCCCGAGGGGGCTGATTCGGCTCGGGGCGGCCCAGCGCCGACTCGCGGGCCTCGCATCGAAGACCTGCGCGCCATCCCCTGGGGGTTCAGCTGGGGCCAATGCCGCCTGACGCTGCCGGGCTGGTATGGCTTTGGCAGCGCCGTGCAGCAATTTCTGGACGAAGATGGGCCAAAAGCTCTGCCAGACAAGCGCAAGCTGCTCCAAAAAATGGAGCGCGACTGGCCATTCTTTAAAACATTGCTGTCCAACATGGACATGGTCATGGCCAAAAGCGACCTGGCTTTGGCTTCACGCTATGCCGAGCTGGTGGAAGATGCGCGACTGCGCAAAAAAATCTTCACCGCGATTGAAGCCGAGTGGCATCGTACGGCCAGCGCGCTGGCGATCATCACCGGCGACAAACATCGCCTCGCCCACAACGCCGCGCTGCAGCGCTCCATCCGCCACCGCTTCCCGTACATCGACCCGCTGCACCACCTGCAGGTGGAACTGGTGCGCCGTTACCGCGCGGGCCAGGCTGATGAACGCGTTCAGCGCGGGATTCATATCTCGATTAACGGGATTGCGGCGGGGCTGCGCAATACGGGGTGAGGGTTTTGAGGGATGACCGAACGGCCGTCGCAAACTCATCGCGAGTTCGTGTGGTGTCTCACGCTATCTGAACCTGAGCAAACACAGGAATTCATCCTGTCAGTTGCTGCAAGGTGGTCTGGATCAGTCGCAGCGCAGGCAGCTTGACCGTGCTCTTCAGTGTGATGAACACGGCGTAGTCGGCCTGGAACGGATACATCAAACTCAGCTTGCGCACCTTGCCAAGCCCGGCATAGTAGTCCACGGCACTGCGGGGTGCGATCGTCAGCAGGTCGCTTTCGGCGACCGTCGCCAAGCTGGTATGGAAGGACGGGGTTTCGATATGCGGCTGCGGTGGCGACAGGCCCAAGCTCACGAAGGCCGCATCGAAAACCTTTCGGGTATAGGTAGTGCGGGGGGGGAAGAACCCAAATCTGATCTCGCAGCCTGGGCAGGCCCAGCTTGCGCGTGCGGACGAGCGGGTTATTGCGTCCACAAGCAACCTCGAAGCGTTCGTCCGTCAGCGGCACGATGTCGAATTCGTCTCCATCTCCATGCGTATTGTTTGTCTCCGCGCGGCCAATGACGCAATCAATCTGGCCCTGGCGCAACATGGCCAACACGCTGGATACCGAGCCGTCGATCAGTTGCAGGCGGGGCAACTGACTTTTGACAGACAAGGTGCCAACCAGGCGGGGCACCAGCGAAACACCGGCCAGCGGCAACATGCCGATGCGCACCAGTGGCAGCTCGGCCTGCGACGCAAGCGCCTGGCCCAGCGCGTCCAGCGCGCCGGTGGCGATGCGCAGCCTTTCCAGCGCGCGTTCACCGGCATCTGACAGGGTACCGCCACGCGTGGTCCTGTCCACCAGCGTGCGGCCGAAAACGAGTTCGAGTTCCTGCAGCATCTTGGTCGCACTGGGCTGGCTGATGTGCAACGCATTGGCGGCCGCCGTGAGTGAGCCTGCGGTCGCCACCAGTTCCAGCAGTTTCAGATGGCGCACCCGCAACCGGTCAAGACGATTGACCGAAATGCGGTTCGCCACCTGTGTGTGCGTTGCTTGCCCAGTCATACGATTTTGGAATGAATGAATTCGAAATCAATAGTTTACAGACAAGAGTGTGAACACCACAATGCACTCTTGCCGATGCGCAGCATCCTGCGGCGCGTTTTCCAGGACATGAAGGAGACTCCCATGCGATCAGCCCTTGCCTCTGCTGCTGCGGTCCGGAACGCCGCCTCCTTGTCCAGAGCGTGTCGCCATCTGCTGCTGGGCTTGTCCCTGCTGGGGGCGGGGACCGCAGGTGCCCAGACACCATCCGCTGCGGCCTATCCCAATAGGCCGGTACGGATGGTGGTGAGTTATGCGGCTGGCAATGTCACCGATCTGCTGGCGCGCATAGTCGCCGAGAAACTGGCTACCAAATGGGGCCAACCGGTTACCGTCGATAACCGGCCCGGCCAGGGCGGAAGCCTGGGTGCGCAGTTTGCGGCCAAGACGCCCGCCGATGGCTACACCCTGCTGTTCTCAGCCATGGCGGCAATGGCCATCAACCCCCATGTTTACTCCAATGTGGGGTATGACATCAACAAAGATTTCGCGCCAATCGTCAGCGTCGCATTCCCAAGCTTTGTCATGGTGGTGGATCCATCTCTCAAGGTCAACAATTTCAAGGCACTGGTGGAGTACAGCAAGGCCAATCCGACGGCTTTGAACTACGGTACAGCTGGAAACGGCACAGTGCCGCACCTGAACATGGAGATGCTGAAACTTCAGACCGGTCTGATCGCACAACACGTGCCCTACAAGTCGGCAGCCGCAGTGACGACGGACCTGATCGCCGGTCGCGTGCAAATCCAGCAGGAGTCAATGTCGGTCGTGCTGCCGCATATCAAGTCCAACCGTTTGACGCCGATTGCGGCTGGTACAGTCAAACGCTTGGCGCAATTGCCCGACACGCCCTCGCTCGCCGAGGCGGTGCCCGCTTTCACTGCGGTAGTGCCCTGGCTCGGCATTTTGGCGCCGGCGGGCACGCCCCCAGCCATCGTCAACAAAATTTATCAAGACGTTCTCGCTATTCTGCAGCAGCCCGATGTGCAGGAAAAGTTTGCCGCCAATGGCCTGATTCTCACGGGTGAAGGTCCAGAGGCTTTCGCCAAGCAGATGGCGCATGACTACGAGCGCCTGGGAAAACTCGTCAAACAACTGGCCTTGAAGGTGGAATGAACATGGCCTCCACCCCAACAGCGACTGACCGGCCACGCCCGCTTGAGGGCATCCGAATTCTGGATCTAACAACGGTATTGGCCGGCCCCTATTGCACCTACCAGCTCGCCTTGCTGGGGGCCGAGGTCACCAAGCTTGAACGGCCAGGACAGGGTGATTGGGCGCGCAGCGGTGCGCCGGTGACTGGTATTCCGGAGTTTTCGGCACAGTTTGTGGCCCAGAACGCGGCCAAGAAATCGATGACGCTGGATTTGCAGACGGACGAGGGGCGGTCAATTGCGCTGCGCCTGATTGCGCAGGCCGATGTCGTCGTGGAAAACTTTTCTGCCGGCGTGGCTGACCGGCTCGGCATTGGATACGCCGCGGCGCGCGAACAACGCGCCGACATCGTTTATTGTGCGATTTCGGGTTACGGACAGGACGGCCCGATGAGCCGCCGCCCGGCCTATGACCATGTGGTACAGGCCGCATCCGGAATCACTCTGCTGACAGGTACTCCCGAGACGGTACCGAACCGGATCGGACCGCCGTTGTTTGATTACCTAGCGGGAATCTATGGCGGATTCGCGGTGCTGGCGGCGCTGCGCGAGCGCGACCGCACCGGTCAGGCGCAGATGGTCGACGTGGCCATGCTAGATGCCGCCATAGTGGCCATGGCTTCCACAGTTTCTGCCCTGACAAACAGTGGCATCGAACCCAAGGCCAACGGCAATACCGCCGCCAGTGGCAGCCCGGCCTCAGGCATCTTTGAAACCCGTGACGGACTTCTATCTTTGACCGCCAACCAGGAGGCGCAATTGGTGCGCCTGTGCCGCGTGCTGGAGGTTGACGCGCTGCTACAGGACGCCCGTTTTGCAAACCATGCACTTCGGCTCGCCAACGCCAGCGAATTCCGGGCATTGCTAACAGCCGCCATGCGTAAGCGCAGTTCCAGCGAATGGGAAGAACTGCTGTCCGCCTCCCATGTACCCGCCACCAAGGTGCGCACTTTGGGAGAGGTCTTGGCAGAGCCACATATCGCTCAGCGCGAAGTGCGTCAGCAGGTTCTCGACCCGGTGACCGGGTGCACAATTGCCGTGCCGTCAATCGGCTTCAAATGGAACCAGCGCAGCATCGGGCCTGATACGGCCCCGCCAAGACTGGGGCAGCATACCGCCGAAGTGCTGGCAGGCCTGGGTATGAACGAGGCGCAGATACAGGCGCTTCGCGACGCGCGTGTGGTCTGAAACCTTCCTTTTCTGCCAGAAATGCCAAGCTCAATACCAACTCTCCGCCTTTCAACGTGTGCAGCGAACGTGTGCAGCGCGGCATCCACATCTCGATCAACGGGATTGCGGCGGGGTTGCGCAATCCGGGTTGAGCTAAAACGTATACGGCCCGCCCTTTTTGAGCGCCCGCATGTAAGCGGGCCTGGCATGAATGCGTTTGAGCCAGGCCATCAGGTGGGGACGTGAATCGTTCAGTCCGGCACGGGCCTCGGCCGCCTCCAGAGCGAAGCTAATCTGGATGTCGGCCCCGGTGAACTCCTTGCCTGCAAACCACATGGACTTGCCCAGCTCAGCCTCTATGTAATCCAGGTGCTGCGTGATTTGCGGGCTGATGAACGCGCTTTTGACTTTGCCCGAGATGGCTTTGGCAATGGGTTTGATGAAAAACGGCATGGGCGCTTTCTCCACCTCGTCAAACACCAGCTTCATGAGCAGCGGCGGCATCAGCGAGCCTTCGGCGTAATGCAGCCAGTAGGTGTAGCGCAGCCGCTGCGGCGTGCCCGGTGGCGGCTTGAAATGCCCTTCGCCATACGAGTCAATCAGGTACTCAACGATGGCGCCGGATTCCGCAATGGTCACGTTGCCGTCGGTGATCACGGGTGATTTGCCCAGCGGATGCACCGCACGCAACTCTGGCGGCGCCAGCATTGTCTTGGCATCGCGCTGGTAATGCTTGACCTCATAAGGCAGGCCCAGCTCTTCCAGCAGCCACAGCACGCGCTGTGAGCGGGAATTGTTCAGGTGATGGACAGTGATCATGATGAAATGGCCTCCCGCACCGCTGCCACCTGGCGGCGCGACACAAACAACAGTTCTTCCACGCCGTCCAGCCGCACGGCCCAGCCCTCGCCCTCCTCCGGGTCCACGTGCTTTTGCAGTGCGCGCACGGCACGCCGGGCGATGATGGCATTGCGGTGGATGCGCATGAATTGGGCCTTGTATTTTTCTTCCAGCTCGCTCAACGAGCCGTCCAGAATATAGGTTTTGGCGACGGTGCGCACGGTGATGTACTTGAGTTCGGCTTTAAGGTAGACCACCTCGGACAGTGGCACCCGCAGCAACCGGCCGCGCTCCTGGATAATCAGCACTTCTACCGGTAAATTGGCCTCTAGCCCTCGTGTAGACTGCATAATGCGCTCTACTTTTTGTAGCGATGCCACCAGGCGCTCAAGCCGCACCGGTTTGGTCAAATAATCCACGGCCTCCAGCTCAAACGCCCGCACGGCATGCTCTGAATGCGCGGTGACAAACACCACAGCGGGCGCGTTGGGCATGTCGCGCAGCGCCTGCGCCAGGGTCAGCCCATCCGCGCCCGGCATGTGGATATCGAGCAGGGCCACATCAAAAACATGGCGGCGCAGCAGTTCCATCGCCTGCGTGGCGTTGGCGGCCTCGCCGTCCAGGCTTACAGCGGGCGAGGTGCAGTCGCCCAGCAGTGTGCGCAGGCGCGAGCGGGCAAGGGCTTCGTCATCGACCACCATCACTCTCAGTGTCATTGGAAAACCCCTGTGGTAGACATTGCCAAGACCCCTCCGATAGTCACACCGGCACCTCAATCCGCACTTGGAAAATACCGTCTTTCAAGCCGCTTTGAAACTGGCCCTGCACGTCATGCAGCAGACCCAGGCGGTCTCGCACGTTGGCCAGCGCCAGGCCGTGCCCCGGCTCGCCTGGGCCTTCGGGCACGGTGTTAGTCACTTTGATCACCACCCGGGAGCCACGCCGCTGGGTGGATATTCGCACCCGTGCACCCACGGCGCTGGGCTCCACACCGTGGCGCACCGCATTTTCCACCAACGGCTGCAACAGCAGGGGCGGCAGCAGCGCCGCGTTGCCGCTCGGGTCCACGGACCATTCCAGTTGCAGCCGCTCTCCAAACCGCACCTGCTCAATTGCCAGATAGCGCCGCGCCAGGGCGATCTCATCGCCCAGGGCGACAGACTGGCCCTGGTCGATGAGCGCATGGCGGAACAGGTCGCTCAAGTCTTCCAGCAAAGTCTCGGCCTTGGCGGGTTCAGCGCGCACCAAGGCAATCGCACTGTTGAGCGTGTTGAACAGGAAATGCGGCCGGATGCGGGATTGCAGCTCGGCCAGCCGCGCCGTGGTCGATGCCGGCGTGATGGCCTTGGCGCGCAGCACCAGTGCCGCCACCAGCACAGCCGCCAGTGTGATCCCGGAAAACGCGCACGCCACCCAGGGAATCGGGTCCAGCAAGCCCACCATGGCCAGCACGCCACCGCCGTAAAGCCCCGCCAGCGCGCCCAGCAGCACCCCCGCCATGTACTGCGCGGTGCTGGACAGGCGCGCCAGCACTTTTTTGAGGCTGCACGCCGCAATCAACCACACCAGGGCGGCCGGCAAAGCGCCGCCGGTGAGCAAGGACAGGCGCGTCAACCAATCCACCGGAGTCGCCGCGCCAAACATGGCCCCAACCGCCACCACCGCCTCCACAAACAGCACGGCCCGCAGCACCACCCCTACGTGGCAGGCGTCAAAAACCAACGCGCGCGCCAGCGGCTCAGGCCGGGCAAGCGGGGCCAGCTCCTGGTAGGCCGATAAAATTTTGGAGTCTTCCATTGCCGCAGTGGGCCACCTTGGGACAATACCGGTGAACGGTGGCGGATGACAATAGTACCCGCTGCAATTTTTGCACCCTGGCCCGCCCGCCCATTCATGCACCCCAAAACTATGGCTAAAAATCAATTTGACAAAAAATCGCAAGCCTGGTCCGCGCTGTTCTCGGAGCCCATGAGCGACCTCGTCAAACGCTACACCTCCAGCGTGTTTTTTGACAAACGCCTGTGGCAGGCCGACATTGCGGGCTCTCTGGCGCACGCGGGCATGCTTGCCAAACAGAAGATCATCAGCGCCAAAGACCTTGCCGCCATCCAGGACGGCATGGCAAAAATCACCGCCGAAATCGAGTCTGGCGCGTTTGAATGGAAGCTCGACCTGGAGGACGTGCACCTGAACATCGAAGCGCGCCTGACCGAGCTTGTCGGCATTGCCGGCAAGCGCCTGCACACTGGCCGCAGCCGCAACGACCAAGTCGCCACCGACGTGCGCCTGTGGTTGCGCGGCGAGATTGATTTGATCGACGCGCTACTGATCGATCTGCAAAAAGCGCTGGTGGAAGTGGCTGAGAAAAACGTGGCCGTGATCCTGCCCGGCTTTACCCATTTGCAGGTGGCCCAACCCGTGAGTTTTGGCCACCACATGCTGGCCTATGTGGAAATGTTTGCGCGCGATGCACAGCGCATGCAGGAGGTTCGCAAACGCGTCAACTATTTGCCACTGGGTGCTGCTGCGCTGGCCGGCACCAGCTACCCGCTTGACCGTGAAATGGTCGCCGTCACCTTGGGCATGGTCGATGAAAACGGCGGCCCCCAAGTCTGCCAGAACAGCCTGGACGCCGTGAGCGACCGTGACTTTGCCATTGAATTCACGGCTGCGTCAACCCTGGCCATGGTGCACATCAGCCGCCTGAGCGAAGAGCTGATTTTGTGGATGAGCCAGAGCTTTGGCTTCATCCAGATTGCCGACCGCTTCACCACCGGCAGTTCCATCATGCCGCAGAAAAAAAACCCCGACGTGCCCGAGCTGGCGCGCGGCAAAACCGGCCGTGTGGTCGGCCATCTAATGGGTCTGATCACGTTGATGAAAGGCCAGCCGCTAGCCTACAACAAGGACAACCAGGAAGACAAAGAACCGTTGTTTGACACGGTGGACACATTGAAGGATACGCTGCGCATATTTGCAGAAATGGTCGGCGGACAGCTCAACGCCGCCACCGGCGTCAAAGAAGGCGGCATCACCGTCAAACCTGAAGCGATGGAACGCGCCGCGTTAAAAGGCTACGCCACCGCCACCGACCTGGCCGACTATCTGGTCAAAAAAGGCCTGCCCTTCCGCGATGCGCATGAAACGGTAGCGCATGCCGTCAAGGCCGCCATGTCGCACCAGGTTGATTTGTCGGAATTGCCGCTCAAGGTGCTACAGGAGTTCAATCCGTCGATTGAGAAAGACGTTTACGAATGCTTGGGTTTGCGCGGCTCGCTGAACGCGCGCAACACCTTGGGCGGTACCGCGCCTGCGCAGGTTGGAGTGCAGATTGCGCGGCATCGGGGGCGGTTGTTCATATGAATCTCTGACATTCTTCCGGGTCAGGCATCCATCTGCGGCGGCTGGCTCGTCAGCGCGTAGACCATGTCCCCCACGAACCGCTTGAAGGATTCGTTCTCCACAAACTGCTTGTAAACCTGGGTGTCATCCCTTAGCAAAATCTGCATTGCCTTGCCCAACGCCTGG
Source organism: Rhodoferax sp. (assembly GCA_025358555.1). GTDB lineage: Bacteria > Pseudomonadota > Gammaproteobacteria > Burkholderiales > Burkholderiaceae_C > JANYCG01. Next base: position 1,773 of record JANYJD010000042.1, on the reverse strand, counting down.
TCGTGCGCCATGCGGGCGGTGTGCGGCGTGTTTTCCCTGGCGTTCAGGTAAGCCACGTCGGCGGCCACTTTTGGCACGACATCGTCCCTGATTTTTCTCACGACTCGGTCAGAACCTGTGAACAGCGTGCCAAAGTTGTCGTTGAAGGTTTTCAGAATGATGCTGAGCCGGTCCAGCTCGGGTAGTGGCTTGTGCCCGCCGCCCTCAACCGGCACAGGTCGATCTCTGCATTCGCATCGGCCAGCGCAATCTTTAGCGTCGCCTTCTTTTCCACCCGGTAGGTGTCCATGTCAATGGCGTCAATGATGCCCCTGGCAAGGTCTTCGTCCTTGGGCGCTGGCAACTTGGCGACCAGCAGGTTCAGCAGGTTCAGCAGGATCGACAGCTTTTCCCACCCGGCGTTGCCTGCCGCCGTGATGGATGCCAGAAAGTCATAGGTGCGGCAAAAAGCCTTGGCCTTCCCCTTGAAATCCACCTGCTGGTCCTCGTCCAGCAGGTGGGTGTATGCCGCCACACAGACATCGAGAATCGGATCGAGCTGGTCTCGCTCAACGCCTGCCAGAAACAACGCCACAAACTGCGCCATCTGTTCTGGTGAATAAACCTGGGCGTCATCCAGTGATTTCTTCAGATCGCTGAGCTTGTTGGGGTCCGTCTCGTCACTCAGCAGCGTAGTGCGGTAGTAGTCCTGAAACGCCAGTTTGATGCCCTCGCTGTCGTTCTGGAAATCCAGCACAAAACAGTCGCGCTTTTGCGGATGCGCCCGGTTCAGCCGCGACAGCGTCTGCACCGCCTTGATGCCTGACAGCGCCTTGTCCACATACATGGTGTGCAGCAGCGGCTCGTCATAGCCAGTCTGGAACTTGTCGGCACAGATGAAAAACCGATAAGGGTCACTCTGGATTTTGTCGGCAATGTCGCGGCTGGCGAAGCCGTTCAAGGATGATTCGCTCACCTTGGCCCCGCCGTATTCCGGCTCGCCCGAGAACGCCACTATCGCCTGGTACGGGCTTTTGCGCTCCGCCAGGTAAGCCTTGAAGGCGTGGAAATATTGAATCGCCCGCTCAATGCCGCTGCACACCACCATGGCCCGCGCCTGCCCGCCAATCTTGCCAGCCGCCAGCACCTGCTCGTGGAAGTGGTCCACCATGATCTCGGCCTTGAGTTTGATCGCGTGGTCGTGGCTCTCTACATACCGGCGCAATTTCTTCTTCGCCTTTTTCTTGTCAAACAGCGGGTCGCCTCACATCTAGAATGAAATGCTCCTCTACCGCCTGCTTCATGGTGTAGCTGTGAAACGGCTTGTGCCTGACCATGCCTTGCGCATCCGCAGGCAGCGCCTCGCCAAACATCTCCAGCGTTCTGTTCTTGGGCGTGGCGGTGAAGGCAAAGTAGCTGGCATTGCCCATCATCTTGCGGGCGGCCATGCGTTTCGCAATCGCATCGTTCACCACGTCTTCAGGGTCAGTGTCTGAATCGGCACCCTCTGCTACATCACCCAGCGTCGCACTCATCGAAGCCGCCGTTTTGCCGCTCTGACTTGAATGCGCCTCATCGATGAGGATGGCAAAGTTGCGCCCCCGGTGTTCGTCGCCAATGACCTTCAGCACAAAGGGAAAAGTCTGGATCGTGGAGATGATGATCTTCTTGCCATCGGCAATGAACCGCTGCAACTGCGTGGTTTTGGAACTGGCATCGCCCGTCACCGCGCCCACGGTAGCGCCCACCTGCATGAACTGCTTGATGGTCTTTTGAATCTGGTCGTCCAGAATG
>JANYJD010000041.1 GCA_025358555.1 Rhodoferax sp. | reverse complement strand
AGGGAAAATTGGCCAATCTGGAGTCGGAACTCGCCGTCTCGCAACGCCCTGCTGATCTCTCCAGCGGTAAAGTTTTCAAGCCTCATCCTCAGATGATAAGACCTGAGGCGCGCAGGGCAGCAATGATGGAATTGAATTCGGCATCATCGGTCGTGCTATTCATTGCACAGGCAGTCTTTAACTCAACTTCGTCGCATTGGCCGTTTTGCGACAAGCAATTCAACACAAAGGCACTTCTATGGCTGAGCAGACTAGTTTGGCCATCTTTCTCGTTGAAAACCAGCATGCCTTCGTCACAGGTCCGATGACACAGGTCAGGGGCCGCAGTGATCAAGCCATGGGCCCAGCAAAATAAGCCACCATCAAAGAGGCTTCAAGAATCAACTCAATTGTGTGGTTTGCAGATAAGTAACCATTTGGGCGGCAGTCCAAACCACTGACGCGTTGCCAGGAATTGGCTGGAAGCCGGCGGTACGGCCCGCCCACATACTTTGGAGGGTGGTCAGACTGAGTATTTTGGGATCCACTGACCCCTTGAAAAAATTGCACCATGCGGCCGCCAGATGGGCGCTTAACGCGTCCACACCCGCCAAATTCATGACACCCTCCATGGAAAGAGCTGGAGGACCTAGAAAACCATTGATATAAATTAAACTGAATTGCTGATTTCGTGCGGTGAGATCCGTGGGCGCCGCAGTTTTCCAGTATGCAAGGTTTCTGCCGCTGCAAATCCCATCAGAAACACGGTTGGGCCGACTGTTTGCAAGGTTGATTGACGCACTGGCGGAGGCGGAAAGGCAGCCTGCCGCAGAGGCAGACCTTGATGTAATTGTGAGTGCGACCGGGACAATAATTCCCACACCACGCACAAAACGCCGACGATGAACCCCACCCTCCCCTGTAGATGTAGATTCGGGCTGCACCAGTTGATTCTCAATTTTGTCCATGACCATACCTCACTGTTTCATTTCCACTAATTCGAAAATTAGCATTCGCATGCCAAGCATGCATCTTGATTTCTCGCAGGCATTGATGCTTTGCGCTAGGATTACAGTTACAAAGCACGTTTTATGCCGGGAATCAAACGCCGTTGATTTATATCAATAAATTCTAAACAACGACTGACGAAGCGCCGCATATGTAAAAAAAATCGACATGCTCAAATTTCTTTCAGTAATTTAGCTACTTCAGGTTGTCCCGCAAACTTGTCCCCCAATTTCGCCAACTCGTCCAGTTCTTTGCGAGCCAAATCTTTCTTGCCGCCTTTGATGTGGATTTTCGCCAAGTTCAGCTTGAACAATGTGTTTTGTGGTTGGGCCGTTACGGCCTTGGTCTGCCACTCCAAAGCCTTGGCGTACTCGTTTTTATCCGACAGCAGCATCGCCAGGGTGTCCATGAATGCGGGTTGATTCGGTGCCAATTTGTTGGCGGTTTCGGCGAGCCCGATGGCGGTGTCTTTGTTCAAACGTCCGGACACCCATGCCAGATTGTTGAATGCGATGGCGTTGGTGGGCTGCAGCTTGATGACTGCAGCGTAATTTTTTTCGGCGGCGGCGTAGTCATTGCGCTTGATTGCCACGTCGCCCAAGTAAAACTGAAATGCCGCGTCAGTGGGGTGGTCTTTCTGCCAGCTCGCGGCAAACTTATCACTCTCAGCGCCCTTGCCCGAGGCGGCTAAAACAGCATGCAACTTGAGTGACAGCTCGGACGACGGCGCTTCTTTGAGGCCGGTTCGATAGGCGGCTGCGGAAGCGTCCCAGTTTTTTTGCACTGCGGCAATATCACCCTCCAAAATATAGCCAACTGGCTCCTTCGGACGTTGCGTTTGCACACTGCGGGCCAAGACAAGCGCCTCCGCGTATTTCTTGTCTTCCAGACCCAGCAATATCAAACCGCGTTGGGCCTCCAGAGTGTCGGGTTTGATCTCAAGTGCCTTGCGCAGGCTTTGGGCTGCCGCGACTTTGTTTTTTGCCGCCATCTGCGCGTCTGCAATTCGCATTTGAGGCTTGGGTGACAGCGGCTGCAAGGCTGCCAGTTTGTTGAAAGTCGCGATGGCTTGGTTTGCATCCCCTGAGGCTTGTTGCACGCGGCCAAGCGCATCCAGCAAGTCCGCGTTGCCTGGAATCGCCGCGACGGCATTTTGAGCCGCAGACAACGCCTGGCGCTCGTCTTTGCTGCGCAAATAGAAGTCAATCAACAAGATCCGTGGTGCGGCGTCTGTTGGAGTCGCTGCCACGGCTTTTGCAATCAAGGCTGCAATGTCATCTTTGCTGGCACCGGATCTGGCCGCCAGTTCGGCCAGCGCCAACAGGGCCTGGGCATTATTAGGGTCTTTGGCGAGCACGGCTTCAAACCGCTTCTTGGCTTCTTCCGGCTTCTTGTCGGCCATGTCAAGGCCTGCAAGGCTGGCCACCGCCGGGAAATAGCCAGGGTCAACGGCCAGCGCACGCTCAAAACTCTTTCTTGCGCCAGCCAAGTCCTGTTTGGCCAACTGCGTGGTGCCGCGCAGTTGCGCAGGCAGCGGTTTGTCAGGTTGCTTCTTTTCCAGCGTGTCAATGGCGCTCAGGGCTTTGTCATATTCTTTGCGCCTCAAATGCGCGCTGATCAATGCGAGGTCTGCGCTCACACCGCTGTCCGATGCGGCGATGTCCTGCAGTTCCCCAAATGCAGAATCTTCCTTCCCGTCCATCATGTGCGTCAATGCCAAAGACGTGCGTTTGCGGGCGTCTTTGGGATCAAGCTGGCTGGCTTTTGCAAAGTATTCTTCGGCCTTCTTGACATCGCCGTTCTGCAGATAAACCTCGCCGGCGACCGAATACATGTCCGGGTCAATCGAATCCTTGTTCAAGGATGGCGTTAACGCTGTCAACGCTTTTGGAGGTTGCCCCGAGCGAAGGTAGGTCAAGATCAGCAGCCGCCGTGCCAACACAAGATCGGGCGACAGTTGCAGCGCTTTGGCGAGGAACGTTTCTGCCTGTACCAGAGCATTGAGCTGCAGCTCCACTGCGCCGGCCAATTGCAGCGCCCTGGCGTTGTCTGGCACCACTTTCAAAAGCTGCTGAGACAAGTCGCGCGCTGTCTTGAAGTCTCTTTTCTGGTACGCCAATTGGGCCGTCAAATACACGGTTTGCGGATGGTTGGGCGCAATTTTCTTGAGCTGCTCGAGCTGCCTTGCCGCTTCGTCCAATTTGTTTTGAGCCAACAGTATGGTCAAAATGCCAGTGTGTCCCAGCAAGATGTCGGGCTTGATTTCAACCACCTTGCCGTAAGCTGCCAACGCCTCGGCGGGCTGGCTCTTCAGGTAGTACAGGATGTCGCCTTTGAGCTTCCAGGCATCAAAGCTTTTGGGAGACTTGGCAATAACCTCGTCTGCCATTGCCAGTGCACCGTCAAAATCACGGCTGGCCGCCTTTTGCCGTGCCTGCGCTAGCAATGCGGGGGCAAAACCTGGCTCTGCCGCCAGCGAAGCATTCAGTGCGGCTTGAGAAAGGTCATTTTTGCCGAGAGCGGCATAGGCGGCAGCCAGGGAGATTTGCAGCTCGGCTTTTGCATGCGCCGACTCCAACGATGTTTTTGAAAACTCATCGGTGACCTTCTTGAATTGAGCTTGCCCCAGCATCGCTTTTACCAATTGGGGCACTACCAAGTCAGGCGCATGCTTCAGCTCAAGCGCTTTTCGAAACTCAACTTCGGCTGCGGCAACATCACCCGTGTCCAATAACACAGACCCCAACATCATTCTGGCCTGGGCGGAGTTAGGGCTTTTCTGCAACGCGTTCTTGATTTGAATCACGGCGGCCTTGGCATCATTTTTCGCCAAGTAGTCATTTGCGGAAGCAAGCAATGAAGCCGTGTCATCGCCGCCGCACGCAAGCAGCAGCAGCGATACACACAGCCCTGAAATCGCAAGGCTGATGCTTGATCTGTTGAAGTTCATCATGGTCTGGCCCTTACATTAAATAGTGATGTAGACATGTTTACTTTAGACCCAGACGATGCATCAGGTCGTACAGGGTTGGGCGGCTCACACCCAGCAATTCCGCAGCTTTCACGACACTTCCGTTGACTCGGCCCAGGGCTGCGACGATGGCGTTCGTCTCTGCGTTGTCGCGGATCGTGCGTAAATCAAATGCATTTTCGGGTTCATCCTGCGCAGGAGTTTTAAGTCCGATGTCCAGCGGCGTTATCTGGTTTCCGTCAACCATGATGACCGCCCTTTTGATGCAGTTTTCCAGCTCCCGTATATTGCCCGGCCATTGGTGCGCTTCAATCGCACGGACAGCCTCATCGGCCAACAGCAAGGAGCCGCGGTTTTGCTCCTGGGAAAACCGGCGAACGAACGCATGCGCCAACAATGCAGAGTCGCCCACCCGCGCCCGCAAAGGCGGAATGTTCACGACGATCTCGGCCAGGCGGTAATACAGGTCTTCACGAAAACGGTTTTCCTTGCTTAGGGCATTCAAGTCTTGGTGCGTCGCGCAGACAATCCGCACATCCACCGGTATTTCCTGGCGGCCGCCGATCCGCTCGATGGTTCTTTCCTGGATGAAGCGAAGCAATTTAGCCTGCAGGGGAAATGGCAAATCGCCGATTTCATCCAGCATCAGAGTACCGCCGTTCGCCGTCTCAATCCTGCCAAGCGTCATCTTGGCAGCCCCCGTAAAGGCCCCTTTTTCGTAGCCAAACAGCTCACTCTCCAGCAGATTCTCCGGAATTGCCGCGCAATTGATCGCCACAAACTTGCCTGCCCGCCTTGGGGATGCTTGATGCAGGCCGCGCGCCAGCACTTCCTTGCCGGTGCCACTCTCACCCAACAGCATGACCGTGGCGTTGCTGCTGGCAACTTTCTCAATCGTGCGGCAAATGCGCAGCATTTCTGGGTCCCGGGTCATCAGGCCCGCCAGCGCATCCGGCTGGTGCAGCGCCTGAAGCCTGCGGTTCTCCCGTTGCAATTCAAACAGCCGGAAGGCGCGGCCAATCGTCAAGGTCAGCATTTCTGGCTCAAACGGTTTGGCGAAGAAATCATAGGCACCCAACGCAATGGCGCGCAGGGCATTGGCCTGGTCGTTTTGGCCGGTGAGCACAATCACTTTGGTATCAGAATCCACTGCCAGAATTTGCTCCAGAAGTTTGAACCCTTCTGACACAGAATCAGCATCCGGCGGCAGCCCCAAGTCCATGGTGACGACCGCTGGCGAGTGCCTGCGAAGTTGGACCAAGGCACTTTCCCGGTCGTTGGCCGTTACTGTATCAAACTGGTCCAGGGACCACTTAATCTGCTTTTGCAATGCGATGTCGTCTTCCACAATCAGGAGCGAGCGCATTCTTTCAGTGGTCATGAGGATTCCAGCGCGTGAAGATCTGATTCAGTGTGAATTTCAAACATGGGCAACAGTATTGTGACCTTCGTTCCCCGGTTCAATTCGCTGTCAACTTCAATCTTTCCACCCAATTCCTGTACATATTGAAAACTCTCATAGGCGCCAATGCCCATTCCTGCCTGCTTTGTGGTCTGGAATGGCTTGAAAAGGCGGTCCCGGATGAAATCCTGCGACATACCTGACCCCGTGTCACCCACTTCAATGCGGGCTTGGCCACCCAACCTGCCAAGGGTCAGCCAAACCCTGCCAGATGCGTCTGTGGCGTCAAAGGCATTTTGCACAACGTGCCCAATAATGCGCTCCAGACGCTCCTCGTGCCCACGGGTTCCAATCCGGTGAATTAGGTCAACCTCAAGCTTGCGCCCGCGTCCTAGCGCCACTGCTGCGATTCGTTCCACAATTTCGCAAAGATCAACACCGACCGCCGTGCCAGACGGTGTTGCGCCTTCCCGCAATTGCAACATGAGCTGGCGCATGCGGTCGAGGGAATTTTCCACAGTCATCAGCATATCTTGCTGGAATTCCGGGTTTTGACTGTGGCGCTGGGCATTCTTCAGCATCAAGGACAGTTGGGTCACGATATTCTTGAGGTCGTGCACCACAAACGCAGACATTCTGTTGAAAGCATCAAACTTGCGCACTTCCAGCAGCGCTTCGGTCGCCTGCATCTGCGCCAGAAAACTGGCCGCCTGGCGTCCCGCAGTTTTGAGCAGGTCGTTGACCTCCCAGTTCACATCAACCCGGGTGCGCGCCCTGACCAGCACCACAAACCCGATCATTTCCTCTCCCACGGTCAGGGGAACAATCAGCCACGCCTGTTCAACCTCCTGCAGCCAGGCGGGCAGGGTCAAAACCCCATACCTGCGTGGAGAAGACCGGTATTCTTCCAGATTGATGACCCAGCCGCTACTGGTCATAAATTTGCACAAAGCAGAGTTTGCATCTTCCTTGACGCTAGCCTGCGCCAGATTCCACCGCGCCGTCTGGCTGAACGTCGGCTCGCCCCGGTTTTTCATCCACAACCCACCCCCTGGGCTTTCCAGCAGATCCGCCAGCCCGCGAACCACTTGCTGGCCCATTTCCTGGGGAGAGTTCTGGTCCGACAGCGTTTTTGTGAAGCGCAACCATTCTTCGCGGTAATCGTAACGGTAGCGGAAAAAATGCTTGCCAAGCAAGACCCGCAATTTAGCGCGTACGGTGCCGGAAAGCGCCAGCACAATCAGCAAAAGAACGCCAAAGAAAACCAGGCCGAGCTGCAAGGCCCGGCCCCACTCGCCTCCAAAAAACCGGACGTAATACCCAACGGCAGACACGAAGATCAGATAGAGCCCGGCGATGAGCAGGGTAGCCGAGTGAAATGCCACTTTTCTGGATAGCTGGATCTTGGAAATCCAGTTGGCGCGTCGGGTGCTGGCAAGCAGCAGCAAAGGCACCATCAAGGTGTGCGCCGCTCCCCGGATGCTCAATGCATCGCTGTCTAGCCGGTTGAATAGCACAGCCTGCGAGTACAGGTAAACGTCGAACGAAGCCGCGCCCACCAGCCCCAAGCACAGAGGCTTCACGTTCCAGCGGGAGTCCTCCGACACATTCCTGAAGAGCTGCTCAACCAGCACCAGTGCAAAAACAGGCAGCGCCATCGAGCTGAACAAAATCAGGCGGGAAGGATCGCCAAGAACATCAATGCCTGAGGCGCCAAAAAGGCGGGCAACAAGTCCAAAGAATACAAGCGCGGCAGCGGTTGCCCCCAACCAGCCAATGCCTTGCGACGAATTTTCGGACCCACGAGGTCGAAGTATGAGCAACAGAAACGCAAACCAGCATCCATAGCGGAGCAAGTCAGCCAGATCCCCTGCCAGCAAAAAGAAAGCTTGTCTGGTGTACACGAACCCCAGAATCATCCAGCCCCACAAAGAGCAAAACGCAACTGCCAAGAACAGCGCAGCCCTTGGCAAATCCCTGGGGGCACGCAACACCCCGAGTTGCAGAAGGCGCAAGGCAAAAGCCAGGTAGGTTGCACCGACCAGGCCATAACTCCAGGCGGTTAAAGCAGCATGGCCAGTGTCCATGTCAATTCCCCATGGGCTACTGGGCGCCTTTGCCGGTCAACACCACACCAACGGTTTCAAACAGGACGACAAGATCCAGAAACCAGGTGTGGTTCTTCACGTAGTAAAGATCGTATTGAAGCTTTTCAGCCGAATCTTCCATGGTGGCGCCATAGTGGTAGCGTACCTGGGCCCAGCCCGTCAACCCCGGCTTGACGCTCAGGCGCACCGAGTAGTAGGGAATTTCCTGCGTCAATTTGTCGACGAAAAAAGGGCGCTCGGGGCGCGGACCAACCAGGCTCATGTCGCCATTCAAAACGGTGATCAGTTGAGGCAATTCATCAATGCGCAGTTTGCGGATGATGCGGCCAACGCGCGTGACCCGGTCGTCCTGCGCCGCAGCCCAAACCGGCTTGCCGTCTTTTTCTGCGTCGGTGCGCATGCTGCGAAATTTCACAACGCTGAAAAGCCGGCCATTCAGGCCCACGCGCTCCTGCAAGTACAGGATGGGCCCACCGCTTTCCAGCAAAATCAAAATGCCCGTGAGCAGCATCACGGGTGCCGACACGATGATCAGAACTGTTGCAAAGACGATGTCAAACAGCCGTTTGACCAAGGTGCGCAACATGCCCTGGTTGAATCCATCGCCAAAAATCAGCCAGCCTGGATTGACGGAATCTAGCCTGATCTGGCCCAGCGTTTTCTCAAAATGGGTTGCTATGTCCACCACCCGCACGCCGTGCAGCTTGCAGTCCAGCAATTCCCGCAACGGCATGCTGCCGCCACGGCGCTCGGCCAGGGCGACGACTATCTCATCAACCTGCTCGTCAACAACGATGTCAGTCAGTGATTTGTCTGGTGTCAGCACGCCCCAGGCAGACACCTCGGTCACTGCTTCATTGGGCCCGGCAAAGTAACCCACCAGATCGACGTTGGGATCTGCTTTTTTCAAAGACCGGCCCACCAGTTTTGCGCGCGTCCCAGTGCCAAAGACCAGGATCCGCTGGCGCACCATCGACTGCGAGGTGGAGTGGGCTGCGTATACCCGGTGCACCAGCACAATCACAATGCTGGCAACGACTGAGAACGCAAAAAGTTTTTTGTCGCTCAAAGTCAGCGGCAGCAGGCGAAAAATGCCATACGCCAGCATCAGCGTCAATGACAGCGACAGCACCGCCCGGGCCCGGGACTGGCCGACGGAGCGGTTGTGAACGCGCTGGTAAAAACCGAGGCCGGAGTTGATCGCCAGCATGCCAGTTGCGAGCAAAAAAGCGCAGGCCACCGCGACCGCTGCGCCAGCTGCCAAGTCGTTAACTTGCCACAGGATTGATAGCACCACAGTCGCCACAACCAACCCCAGGTCAAAAAAGACCTGTAGCAAGGTTCGCCTGTGAAGGTAATGACTGAAAATCTTGATCAAATCCTGACTCCAAAATCCTGGCCCCGATGCCCTGGCCTCAAAAAACGGCCTGACTGATGGTACACGCCTGGCGTCTCTGTCACGGTGGGCACGGTGGGCTAAACCAAAATCTCAAGACACGGCGGATGGCCCAAAAATCCTTGTGGGCTGGCGCTTGCGCCATAGGCGCCTGACTGGAAAACGACGACCAGGTCACCCTGCGCAGCGACAGGCAACTCCATGCGATCTGCCAGCAGGTCCAGCGGCGTGCACAGGGGCCCCACCACGCACGCCACCTCTTTGGCCGGCGAGTCAACCCGGTTGCCCACGGTCACCGGGTAATTTTTGCGGATGACCTGCCCAAAATTGCCCGAGGCGGACAGGTGGTGATGCAGCCCACCGTCAGCCACCAAATAGACTTGGCCACGCGACACTTTGCGGTCAACAATGCGGGCGACATAAATCCCGGCCTCTCCCACCAAGTAGCGCCCCAGCTCAATCACAAACTCTGCATGGGGCAATTCGGTTTTGGCTCGCAAAGCCAGACGCTCAAGATTTTCGCCAATGGGCGCAATGTCCAACCGTTTTTCACCTGGGAAGTACGGAATGCCAAACCCGCCGCCCAGATTCAGGAATTTAACCGGCATGGGTGCATGTTCGGCCAGCCGAACTGCCAATTCGTAGGACTTTTGCTGCGCTTCGCAAATCGAGTCAGCCCGCAGGTTTTGCGAGCCCGCATACAAATGAAAACCCTCAAACGCCAATCCGGCCCGACCCACTTGCGCCAGCAGCTCGGGCATCAGCTCAACGTCCACACCGAATTGCTTGGGGCCTCCGCCCATTTTCATGCCCGAGCCTTTGAGCTCAAAGTCAGGGTTCACTCGCACCGCTACCCTTGCGGGCAAGCCGATCTCGCTGGATATTTCCCGCAGCGCCACCACCTCGCGAAACGATTCGATGTTGACCAGCACGCCCGAAGCGACCGCCTGGCGCAACTCGGCATCCCGCTTCCCAGGCCCGGCAAAGCTGATTTCCTGCGGGTTGGCACCCGCGTCTAGCGCCACCTTAAGCTCCCCTGCAGATGCCACATCGATGCCATCGACCAGGCCCGCCATGAACCCGACCACGGCGGGCATCGGGTTGGCTTTCATGGCGTAATGAAGCTTCACGCTTGCAGGCAAGGCTTCGCGCAGGTGTGCCACGCAACGCCGCAGCAAAGAGCGGTCGTACGCGTAGAAAGGCGTTTGCCCCACTCTTGTCGCAAGAACAGAGAGGCGCTGTCCGCCGACCAGCAGTTCCCCATCGCCCACGGCGAACTGGTTCATGGGCTCATGCACGGGCAACAGGCGTTCAGGGACTGACATAGGTTTCGATTGGACTATAAATTTTGCAGCAGACAGGAAAACAGGGACGGCTTGGGGCTAGCGGACACGCTCATCCACGCCGGGCCAGCCATTCAGCTGCCAGCAGTTTGCGGTCGATTTTGCCATTGGGGTTGCGCGGCAGTGGACCGGCCACGATTTCGATGCCTGCCGGCACCATGTAGGCAGGCATGCGTGATTTGCACTCAGAAAAAAGGTCGTTTATGCCTGTAGCCCTAGTGGGTACTGCATAAGTAGCTATTACATGTATAGCATGCCCTAAAACCGGGTGATCCACCCCAAACGCCACACATTCGCCCACCAGCTTGGTGGCGTACAAAACCTCCTCCACCTCGGTCGGGCTCACCCGGTAGCCAGAGGTCTTCATCATTTCATCGCGACGGCCAATAAAGTAAAGAAACCCGTCAGCATCCTGGCGCACTGTGTCGCCCGAAAAAACCGCGTACTCGGGCAGTTGCAGGCCCGGCTGCCTGCCCGACGCATCTGCGGCCAGCAATTTATACCGCTCGGCCGTTTTCTCGGCGTCGTTCCAGTAGCCCATCCCCACCAGGGCACCGCGGTGCACCAGCTCGCCGGGTTCGTCAGGCGCACAGGCGGAGCCATCCTCCCGTAGCACGAGGATTTCTGCGTTGGGAATTGCCTTGCCGATCGAATCCGGGCGGCGGTCGACCTCTTCAGGCGGCAGATAGGTTGAGCGGAAGGCCTCGGTCAGGCCATACATCAGGAACGGCTTCGCTTTAGGCACCCTTTGCCGTAGCAAATTCAAGGTTTCGCGCGGCATGCGACCACCCGTGTTGGCAAAGTAACGCAGGTGGTCGTTGATGGCTGCTGGCCAGTCCAATTGCGCCAGCTGGATGTACAAAGGCGGCACGGCCGTGAGCCCCGTGACCTTTTCGCGCTCCATCGCCTTGAGCACATCGCGCGGCATCAAATAGTTGAGCAACACCACCCGCGCGCCTGTATGAAACGCTGTGGTCAGCTGGCTGAACCCAGCATCAAACGACAGCGGCAACGCAGCCAGCAACGTGTCTTGCGCATTGTTTTCAATGTAAGACGCCACGCTCTTGGCACCCGCTACCATGTTGCGGTGGGACAACACCACGCCTTTGGGTTTGCCGGTGCTGCCAGAGGTGTACAGGATGGCCGCCATATCGACGTCAATCACCCGATGGCCTGGCCGCGCGGGGCTGTTGAGCATGTCCTGCCACCCCAACACTGGCAAGGGCTCCAGATTCGCGCCCGGTTCTGGCATTGATCCCGTTAACACGATGTGGGCCAAATCGGGGCATTCATCAAGCACGCCCGAAAGCAATGCCAGGCGTTCGGGCGACGTCACTAGCACGCGGACATTGCAGTCGCGCATGATGAAAGCCACCTGCTCGGGTTTCAGAAGCGGATTCAGGGGCACAAACACGCCACCCGCAGCGGGCGTCCCAAAACTCGCAACCACCGTCTCAAAACGCTTCTCAAGGTAGATCGCCACCCGCTCGCCCCGCGCCAGACCCAAACCCATCAATCCAGACGCAAACTGGTTCACGTTCTCACCCAGATCGCCGTAATTCACATTCGACGCGCCACTGGTCAGCGCGATGGCGTGCGCCATGCGCTGAGCCGTCAGGGCAATCAGTTCTGGCAAAAGGATGGATTCAGTCATGGAAATGTAAAAGGCAGAGCGGCTGCAGCAGGCTCGAAATATGTTCGGAATAAAAGTATCTCACAGCCCACTTGGCGCATGAACCCTAAAATCACACCCACAGTTTGAAAGCAGCGCTGAAGAGAAAGCGCCTGAGCCCGCATGAGTTGCACCCAGCAAACTACGCCGATTTCATTTTTACTACTATATAAATAGCGTATTATTCATACAACACAGGGGCTACAGCCATTTTTAATCTTCATTTTCTGATCTATGCCAAATCCAGGGTCTGATCGTCTGGTTGAAGTTGATGCGCTACGTGGCGTGGCAGCACTGGCTGTTGTGCTGTTTCATTACACGACACAATTCACCGACCTGTTCCAGCCGGGCGCGCCGTCTGCAGTCTCGTTCCCAGGCGGGCATTACGGTGTGAATCTATTTTTCATCATCAGTGGTTTCGTAATTTTCATGACCCTTGAGAAGACGGCGCGGCCCCTGGATTTTGTGGTGTCGAGGTTCAGCCGCCTGTTTCCAGCGTACTGGGCGGCGATTTTTTTGACCGTTTCCATCTGCCATCTGCTGGGCCTGCCCGGCAAGCTGGTGAGTACCGGCACGGCGCTCGCCAACATGGCAATGCTGCACGGGCTCTTCGGAGTTGGGCACGTTGACGGCGTGTACTGGACGCTTGAAGTTGAGTTGCTGTTTTATTGCGGAATGCTTCTGCTGTACAGGCTGAAATGGCTCGACCGGCTGCACTTCGCGCTGTTCGCGCTATTGTTCCTCCGACTGGGTTACTACATGCTTGCGCGCTGGTTCAGCATAGACCTTCCCTGGATCATTTTCAGGCTGGCAATCTTGCAGTACCTGCCATGGTTTGCATTGGGAATCTCTATCTACCTAGCGACGAACCGGCGGGGCCCACACCGTTGGCGTGTGCCTGCCCTGACTTCTGCAATGGCCATCGCCACGCTGTGGGTTTGCGAGTCAACGTTCGTCGCCGTGTTGGCAGTGGGGCTGGCGACTGCCGTGTTTCTGGCCGCCAGAGGCAACCTGCCGATCCTGCGGTTGCGGCCACTGGTCTGGCTTGGCACGGTGTCCTATCCGCTGTACCTGCTGCATGAAAATATTGGATGGGCGATCCAGCTCAGGCTGCGGTCCATCGGCGTGCCCTTGGAATTGACAATTCTGTTTGCGCTCGCAGCCAGTCTGCTGCTTGCCGGGCAATTGACACGCTGGGTGGAACAACCAGCGATGCGGTGGATCAGGAGCCGTTACCGGAATCGGGCTAGGCTGACGCCGTCATTTCCTAGCTAGTTATGCACAGATTGGCGGGCGCATTCCTGGGGATAGTGGCATTGGGAGTGACTTGTGGCGCACGCGCTATAGACAAGGCCGCATTGGAGGCAAAACTGGGGCAGATTGCCCGTGTGGGCGCGGAGCAGCGCGTTTCATGCGCCTCAATTGCCGCCCAGCGTCCCTTGGTCGTGCTAGCCATCGGGCAATCCAATGCGGCTAACCACGGCGTCCTTGCACAGGGCGCCGTACAGTCGATCGTGCTGGTGGCCGAAAGGCAATGCATCCTGGCGGTAGATCCCCTTCCGGGCGGCACCGGACGCGGCGCAAGCATCTGGCAAAGGTTGCCGCAGTATTTTTCAAGGCTTGAACCTCAACGATCACTGGTGCTGGCTGTTATCGGCGTTGACGCAACTTCGATAGAAGACTGGGTGGGAGAAAATAGCCCTCTTGGCGCTCGCCTAACTAACCAGGTCAAGTCAATGCGGGCATTGGATCTCATGCCTCACCTTATCCTGTGGCAACAAGGCGAGGCAGATGCCCGCTTGGGAACTACCGCAGCGGCGTATGGTGCCGGTTTAGTCAAACTGGCAAAAATTTTGGAGCAGGCAGGTTCAAATGCGCCAATTGTCATGGCCCGCTCCACGGTTTGCCGTTCTACGGCTTATGCGGCTGTGCGCTATGCAATTGAGGCGAAAGCTGCAAGCGATCCGCGTTTTCGGTTGGGTCCAGATACCGACACACTTCTTGAAGCCAGCTTGCGGCAGCATGGGTGTCATTTTTCCGCACTAGGGCTTGAGCGGGCGGCAGAACTCTGGGCGAACACAATTACGCAACGCCCATTGCGGAAATAACTGACAAATCCGGCTGAATTTGTTCACAAGCCCGAGTTGTGCGATTGCCCGAAATCAAACCTACTAAACTCTTAACTAGCCCTTTCTCTCAAACCCAGCGACATTTTCGGAGCGTAAATTGCAAGTAACACAGGAAGTCATCCGCCTGATAGATGAAGTGCTAAGTCTGGATGGGCGCAGCAGCACTTTTACCCTGGACACGCCCCTGCTGGGAGCCATTCCTGAGCTCGACTCCATGGCAGTGGTGTCGCTGATTACCGGACTGGAAAACCACTTCGGGCTCGTTGTGGACGATGACGATATGGACGGCAGCACGTTTGCAACGGTCGGCTCGCTGGTCGACTACGTCAACAGCAAGCTGCCTGCCTGAGGGCGCCGGATTCACGGTGCCTGCCATGCCAGTTCAGGCTCATGCCGAGGCCTTGTTTCTGCCCAGCCCCTCACCCGCAGGCGGCCAACGCTTTTGCATCTATCACAGGGCTGCGGGGAACACCGTGCTCGGGCAGGTGCTCTATGTTCACCCGTTTGCCGAAGAAATGAACAAATCGCGGCGAATGGCTGCCGGGCAAGCCCGCGCACTGGCCACTGCGGGCTACGACGTGTTGCAGATTGATTTGCTGGGCTGTGGCGACAGCAGTTGCGATTTTGGCGATGCCACTTGGTCTGCTTGGGTAGACGACGTGCAGGCTGCGCACAAATGGCTGCGCTGCCAGCCCGCACCGGGCAGCTGTGCCGGTACTGATGAACCCGTGCCGTTGTGGCTCTGGGGCCTGCGCGCAGGCTGTCTGCTGGCGGTAGATGCCGCCCGAAAGCTGCCAGAGCCCTGCCACTTTCTTTTTTGGGCCCCTGCGCCTGCGGGCAAACCGT
>JANYJD010000284.1 GCA_025358555.1 Rhodoferax sp. | reverse complement strand
GCGTGGCCGCTACCCCAAGGTGGCTGATTGGTACTTGGCATTCAGTCAGCGGCCTTCGACGCAGATGACTTGGGCGCTTTGATCGGGTGCTGCTGACTTCGTTGTCCGTTTTTCGTTGTTCGTTGCCCTTTGTTTTTGGTCCGGTCGCGGCGGCGGAACTGCCTCTTGTGAACGACCCCATTGCACTGGAAGCTGACTCGGATGAACGTCGCTCTTTGTGACAGCCAGAATGCGGCAACTTTGTCAAAATAGCTTCTCGGGCGGGTCAGTCATTTGTGATGGATTGCCGGGTTTCACGCTATTTTTAATGAAGCAAACTATGTATATGAAATGGGAGCAGGTGTCGCTTTTTTATGGGTGAAACCACCAGCTTACATTGCAGCGTGCTGCGGTGGAGATTGCGTTAGCCCGCTGTGGGCGCGCAGTCCGGTACAGTTCGCAAATGGCTCCAACAGTTGTACGCGACGGTCAGTTTCGTCTGTTCTTCTTCTCCCGCGAAGAAGCGCGCATTCACGTCCATGTGGCACACCCGGACGGGGAGGCAAAGTTCCGGCTCACTCCCGGAGTAGCATTAGCGAACCACACGGGCCTCTCAGGGCGCCAATTGCGAGAAGCGCAGGCGATAGTCGAGGCTCACATCGAGGAAATCCGAAATGGCTGGAACCATCACTTCGGGAGCTGAGGTCACGCACGTGTCGAAGCACGGCTTTTGGCTGCTCCTCGACGCAGAAGAACTGCTCGTTCCATTTGGGGAGTTCCCGTGGTTCAAGAAGGCAACGATTGAGCAACTCTCGGACGTACAGTGGCCGACTCAAGATCACCTCTACTGGCCGCAGCTCGATGCAGATCTTTCGGTCGAGTCCATTCGCAATCCGGCAGCCTTCCCCTTGCTCTCCAAGACAGCGGGCTAAACCTTCCTTCAAGCGGACCTGCCTACGGCAGGCCGCTTAAGTCGAACGTTAGACCGCGTCGGAGTGACCGCCAGCGTGCTGCGGTAGTATTGAGCTTTGAGGGCGTACATGAACCAAACATACACAGCAGTTGTGAAGCAAGACGGCCCATGGTGGATCGGTTGGGTCGAAGAAGTCCCCGGTGTGAATTGCCAGGAGCGTACCCGGGACGAATTGGTGGAGTCTCTGCGCGTTACGCTGGTTGAAGCGCTGGAAATGAATCGAGACGAAGCCCGTCATGCCGCTGGCGGTGGCTACGAAGAGCTAAATATTGCAGTATGAAGCGTCGCGACTTGTTGCGACACATCACTGCCCACGGGTGCTCACTTCTTCGAGAGGGCGGGAATCATTCCTGGTGGCACAACCCTACTCTGAACAAGCGTAGTGCGATTCCTCGCCACAACGAGATAAACGATCATCTTGCATTGAAAATTTGCAAAGATCTTGGCGTGCCGCAGCCATGACTCGGTCCAACTGGTCATTCCACACGGACGCTGCGGCGCCGGTGAATCCCAGCGTTGGGCGTCACCAAGACCTACCGCGAGCAAAGCATGAGCATCTTCAGAGTCCTTCTCTCGTGTTTCCTGTTGTTTGGCCTTGTGGCCTGCGATCCGAACTCCAAGGCCACCTATGGTGAGGAATCGGGCCTTCCGAAGAATTGCCGCGCCTATGTTCAGGTATCAATCGACGGATGCAGGAGCAAGAAGTACACGGCGGAAGAAGTCATGGTCGGGCTCGAGCGCAACTGCGGCGCGAATGGTCAACTCTGGGAAAAGTAGTCCATCAATGCAAGTCACACAAAGCAAGCTTCAGAGCGCATGCGAGCCCCAGCAATTCCTCCATTCGTTCAAGAAGAACATAGCAGCGTGCGCGCAGTGACGCCCAACGAATAAGGATAGATCGCGCTTCGCCGCTTGTCTGTCCGTTTGTTGGACAGCCCCGGTGAGGGTGTGTGCAGTGGGTGTGAACGGGTAAAAGCCGCTGTAGATTGATCCGAGAATTCGGCTGCGGCGGGCGGCCTGTGAAGGCAGTATGGGTGGCTAGATTAGGCGTTCAACGATGCGCAAAGCGTTGTTGATGATGATGCCACCAGATTTTGAACGCGATTGATCCTGGGCAGACCTCGTGGGCCAAGACCGTTGTGGGGCAAGCGTGGTTTGAAACGTCTCTGTGCGTGGCGACCTCCCCCGTATCGGGCTTGTCAGGTCGCAGCGTCTGCGGTGCATTGCATGCGCTCATCGCATCGGCTCGCACGCGCCGTCGCACAATCAGCGTCTATCTCTCGCGAAAGCAAAGCGGGGTGATTGGGCAATGTGCCCAGCTGCATTGGGGTGGAATGCGCGCGGTACCACGGTTGCGCCTTCGACTCTTTGCGTCAACCCCTCGCAGACGCATGCTTTAACGCAAACGCCACATACCAATCCAGGCAGCCCGGATTGGCCATGGCCTCCTTGTTGATGACCTTTTCAATCTGCTGGCCCAGCAGCAGCTTCTTGATCGGCAGTTCCTGTTTTTTGCCAGATAGCGTGCGCGGGATTTCTGCCACTTGGAAAATGTCGTTGGGCACAAAGCGCGGGCTCAAGGCGGTCTTGATGGCGTTGTTGAGTTTGGTGCGCATGGCGTCGTCCAACACGATGCTTTCGCGCAGCACCACAAACAGCGGCATGTAGCTGTCGCGGCCCAGGTATTCCAGGTCAACCACCAGGCTGTCCAGCACCTCGGGCAGGGCCTCGACCGCGCTGTAGAGTTCACTGGTGCCCATGCGCAGGCCATGGCGGTTGATGGTGGCGTCGCTGCGGCCATAGATGATGCAGCCACCGTGGTCATTGATCTTGAGCCAGTCGCCGTGCCGCCACGGCGCGCCCAAGCCGTTTTTGCCGGGGTAGGTGTCGAAGTAGCTTGAGAGATAGCGCTTGTGGCCTTCGTCGCCCCAGAAGTACAACGGCATGCTGGGAATGGGCCGGGTGCAGACCAGTTCGCCCACTTCGTTGATGACAGGCTCGCCCTGCTCATTCCAGGCCTCAACGGCACAGCCCAGCACGCGGCACTGCATTTCGCCAGGGATTTGGGGCAGCTCCCTGTTGCCGGCGATGAATGCGCCTGCGAAGTCTGTGCCGCCGCTGATATTGGCCCACCACATTTTTTTCTGGTTTCCAATTTTTTCAAACTGCTCACTGCCCCAGCTTTGCACATCCGCAGACAGCGGCGAGCCTGTGGTGCCCAAGGCCCGCACGGTTTCAAGGCCGGGGATAGTGGACAGGTCAATGCCGGCCTTCATGCAGTTCGCAAAGAAGGCGGCGCCTGCACCAAAGAAGGTGACGCCCACTTCACCGGCAAAGCGGTACAGCGTGCCCCAGTCAGCCGCGAGCCTGTTGCCCGTCGCATCCACCGTGCAGCCCGCCGGGTTGCCATCAAAAATACAGCAGGTGGCGCCGAACAGCAGGCCGTTGATCTGCGCGTTCCACATTACCCAGCCGGTTGAGCTGTACCAGTGAAACCGTTCGCCAAAGTTGTTTTCGGAATAACTTGCGCCCAGATCGTTGTGCAGCCCTTGCCCCATTAGCGCCACAATGACCGTGCCGCCATGGCCGTGCACGATGGGCTTGGGCAGGCCGGTGGTTCCGCTGGAGTAGACGATCCACAGCGGGTGGTCAAATGGCAGCCAAACGGGCTCAAATGCTGATGTTAGGGCGTCATTTCGGGCTGTAGCCCTTGTGTACTGTGCATAGTTAGCTATTTTATTAGTAGTATTTGCATCCAGACCCAAGGTGTGATGCAAGATCACATGTTGCACCGTGGGCAACGCTGCACACAGCTCGGCCACCACGCCCAGGCGGTCAATGTCGCGCCCGCCATAGCGCACGCCGTCACAGGCTATGAGCACCTTGGGTTCAATCTGCCTGAAGCGGTCCAGCACAGCGGCTGTGCCCATGTCGGGCGCGCAGATGCTCCACACGCCGCCAATGCTCACAGTGGCCAGAAACGCCACCATCGCTTCGGGGATATTGGGCAGGTAGGCGGCCACGCGGTCGCCGGGCTGCACGCCCTGCGCGCGCAGGTGCAGGGCCAGCGAGGCGACTTGCTGGCGCAATGCCAGCCAGACGATCTCGCGCGCTGGCTCGTTGCCAAGGCTCTTTTCGTTGTGGCTGATGATGGCCGACAAGCTTGCGGCGTGGGCCGCATCTACATGGCGGAACACCTGCTGCGCATAGTTGACTTGCGCGCCCGCAAACCATTGTGCGGTAACCATCGAGGGTGTACCGTCGGCCCCAATTGGCTCCAGCAACACCGCAGAGTGCGGCGTGGGCGACTGCAAATCAAAATAATCCCAGATGCTTTGCCAGAATGTCGCGAGATCCGTGGTGGACCAGCGCCACAGCGCGTCGTAGGAGTCAAATGTCAGGCCGCGTTCTTGCTCGAGCCAATTCTGGTACAGGCGGATTTGGGGGGTGTGGTGACGGCTCATATGCCAAGCCTACCACCCCACCCCCCGTACAGCGCCCAAGTACAAGTGCAATTACATGCCGCCAAGGCCTTGTTTGAGCATCATCTGCACGTCAGCTTGCATTGCCATGCCGTTTTTCAGCGTCATCTTTTTCCACATGTTGCCGTGATACGCATCGTATTCCTTGCGTGAGATCATGCCATCGCCGTTAGTGTCCATGGCAGCCATGTCACGTTTCTCAACGTTCATCTCTGCTTTACTTGCGGTTCGGGATGTCGTAGGCACAGCCCCTTGTTCTACGGCCTTGGCGGGATTAGCGGCGGTAGTGGCGGAGGCACCAGGGTTTGCGCCTTGTCTTGCATCCACTTTGGCTTCGGCGGCGGCGGCGGTCCGGGGTGCTGTCGGCACGGCGCCCTGCTCTACCGCCTTGGCGGGGTTGGCTGGGGTGGACGGTGTCTGGGCCAGGGCTGCACTGCAAGCGAGGGCTACTGCGGTGGCGATGAGAAGTTGTTTCATGTAGGTACTCCAAATGTTTAGGACGGTATTGCCCAGCCCTGATTTTCCGAACATCGGTCAGCAAACCGTGTAGGACACGTCCGTTTGCACGTGTAAGCCAAGCACCAAACCCGCCTCAACCAACGCCTTGGGAATGCTCAACGGCCTGGACTGCACCAAGGAGACGCTGTACACCAATGCCCTGACGCAGCAACTCACGCAAGGCGGCATTTCGGTTTTGTACCTGGACCCGCCCGGCACCGGAGAGGCGTTGCGCCTGCATGGCATGCCAGCCGTGCGCAGCACCGAAGTCTGGGCTGGCAAAGTGGTTGACTATCTGGAAACACGTGACGACATTGACCCCCGGCGCATCGGCCTGGACGGACTGGTTGACCCCCTTTCAGGGCAAAAATCATCAGGGTTTGTACGAATGTTCAACTTATTTGTACAAGTGTTCAATACACCGCATGGATGCCCGTGTACGCCCTGCGCCCAAGGCTGTGGCCAACCCTGACCGCAAACCCGACCGCAAGCATGACATCCTGCTGGCGGCGGAGAAGCTGTTTGCACAGCGCGGCTTCCACGCGGTTACCATTCGCCAGATTGCGGAAGAGGCTGGCGTGCCGCTGGCGTTGGTGGGCTATTACTATGGGCAGAAGCATGAGCTGTTTCACGCCATCTTTGCGCACTGGAACAGCACCATCGAGGAGCGCGTGGCGCGGCTGCGCGCGGTGCCGCTGGACGCGCAAGACCCGCGCACGTTGCCCGCCATCATTGAGGCCTTCATTGGCCCGGTGCTGCGCCTGCGCAGCAGCAGCGAGGGCGAGTACTACGCGCTCCTGGTGGCGCGCGAGCTCTACCACACCACAGACGAGACCGACCAGGTGCTGCGCGCCTTTTTCGACCCGCTGGCCCACGCCTTCATCGACGCGCTGCACCTGGCGCTGCCGCAGACCACGCGCGGGCAGGTCGCCTGGGTCTACCAGTTTGCGCTGGGCTCGCTGCTGCACCACATCAGCGACTCGCGCATCGAGCGCCTGTCCAAAGGCGAGAACACCTCGGCCGACCCGGCCGCCGCCCTGCTACTGGCCAGCTTCATCGTGGGCGGCATCCGCGCCGCACTGGCCAGCGCCTTGGCTGCGCCGCGCGCCACTCCTCCCAAACCTCGGGCCAAACCTCGAGCCAAGCCCCGCGCCAAACCTTGGGCCATGCCCCGTAACAAGCCTGCCGCCCAAGCGTCTGTCCAATCTTCCAACCCGCTTTGCACCACCAGGAGTCCCAAGCCATGAACCCACGTCAATTCACCCTCCCAGGCACACGTCGCCAGGCTCTTGCCACTCTGGCCGCAGCCACTGCTGCGCTGGCCTTGCCTGCGCGCAGCCAGACCACCAAGATCGCCTTCGGCTACACCGCTGTGGGGGACTTCCTCTCGGTGCTGGCTGCCGTGGAACAAGGCTACTTCACCAAGCGCGGGCTGGAGGTGGAGCCAAAGTTCATTCCGTTGAACTCCACCATTCCGGCGGCCATCCAGGCTGGCTCGCTGCAGATTGGCGGGCCCACGCCCTCGGTGTTTCTGCAGTCGGTAGACGGCGGGCTCGACCAGGTCGTGCTGGCCGGTGGCGGCGTGCTCTCCAAGACCTACACCGAGATCGGGGTGGCGGCGCGGGCCGGCTCGGGCATCAAGACGCCGCAGGATTTTGTCGGCAAGAAGGTCGGCGTGCCCGGCCTGGGCGCCCTGCTGCACGTGACCTTCCGCCAGTGGCTCAAGGTCAATGGGGTGGACTGGCGCAAGGTCAACTTCATCGAGACGCCGTTCCCGCAACACGCCGACCTGATCCGCGGCGGCTCCATCGACGCGGTGGTGACGGGCGGGCCGTTCATGGCGCGCATTGTCGAAACCGGCACCGGCTATGTGGCCTCGTACTACACCACTTTTCTGGGCGACGGCCAGCCCACCATCGTGCACGTGGCCACGCGCGAATGGGTCAAGGCCAACCCGGCGGCGGCCAAGGCCTTTGCCCAGGGCGTGGTGGAAGGCGCGGCGTTTGTGAGCAACCCGAAGAATGATGCTGCTGTGCGCGAGTATGCGGTCAAGTACCTGAAAACGCCCGCCCCGGCGGCTGCCAAGATGCAAATTTCGCCACCCGGCGCCGTGGTCACAGAAAAGCAGCTTAACTGGTGGGTCGCGCTGATGAAAGAGCAGGACATGCTCAAGACCACGCTCAACGTGCCGCAGCTCATCGTCAAATAAGCGCTTGTCGGGACTTCCTGAATACTATTTAATTAATAGCTAGCTATGCAATATCCACAAGGGCAAATGACCAATTTGACCCGGCAAACAGGCTGCAATGACCGCTGAGCTGCTGTCGTTCGAGTCGCTGGGCGTGCACCTGGGCGGGCGCGAGATCCTCTCGCCCACTTCGTTCACGGTGTCACGCGGCGAATTCGTCTGCATCATCGGCCCCTCGGGCTGCGGCAAGACCACGCTCTTGCGCGCGGCGGCCGGGTTCGTGGCACCCAGTAGCGGCTGCGTGCGGCGCAATGGCGAGGTGGTGAAGCAGCCCTCGCGCGAGGTCGCCTTTGTGTTCCAGGACTACGGTCGCGCGCTGCTGCCCTGGCGCACGGTGGCCAACAACGTGAGCCTGGCGCTGGAAGCAGCCGGCGTGCCCAAGGCCGAGCGCCCGGCGCGCATCCAGAAGGTATTGCAGACCGTGGGCCTGACCGAACACGCCGGCAAGTTCCCCATCCAGCTGTCGGGCGGCATGCAGCAGCGGGTGCAGATTGCGCGTTGCCTGGCGCAGCAGCCCGACGTGATCATGATGGACGAGCCCTTTGGTGCGCTGGACGCGATGACGCGCGAGGCCTTGCAGGACGAGGTCTCGCGTCTGGTGCGCGAGCAGGGCCTGACTGTGCTGTTTGTCACGCACGACCTGGAAGAGGCGATCTACCTGAGCGACCGCGTGATCGCCCTGCGCACCGGCCCCACGCCCGACAAACCGAGCCTGGCGGCGATGGTGAACGTGCCCATTGCGCGCCCGCGCAACCAGCTGCTGACCAAAGAGCAGCCGGAGTTCCTGCGCCTGCGGCGCGAACTGTATGGCTTTTTGGGGCACCACTGAGATGTTGCGCTGGGTCCGCCCCTTGGTCTTTCCTGCCGTGCTGCTGGCCGTGCTGGAATGGTGGGCCCGCACCATCGGCAAAGACAGCGACGCCATCGCGCCGCCCACTGCGGCGGCACTGGCGTTCTGGAAGGCGTTGCTGTCCACCGGCGAAGGCGCCATCCTGCAGGCCACCGGCTTCACGCTGGCCTGTGCGGGCGCGGGCTTGTTGATCGGCACCCTGCTTGGGCTGCTGCTGGGCATCACCATGGGGCTGTCGCGCCGCGCAGCACAGGCCGGGTTTCTGACCGTGGAGGTGTTGCGGCCCATTCCCTCGGTGGCGCTGATTCCACTGGCGATGCTGGTGTTCGGCTTCGGCTTGCGGCTGGAGATCAGCGTGGTGGCCTTTGCCACCTTCTGGCCGCTGATGATCCTGACGCAGACCGCCGTTCAGCAGGTCGAGCCCAGCCTGCTGGAGGTCTCGCGTGCGCTGGGCCTGAGCCCGCTGGCGCGCGTGGGCAAGATCGTGCTGCCGGCCATTGTGCCGCGCCTGTTTGTGGCGCTGCGCCTGGGCGTGGCGATCGCGCTGGTGGTGGCTGTCACGGTGGAGATCGCCGCCAACCCCAGCGGCATGGGCTACGCGCTCATCATGTCGCAACAAAGCATGGAGCCCCAATTGATGATGGCCTGGCTGTTCTGGATCGGCGTGGTCGGCTACATCATCAACGCTGCGGCGTTGGCCCTGCAACAGCGCGTGGCCGTGCGCATGGGTGAAGTGCTGGCCGGCGCCGGGGGTCCGCCATGAAGTTGCGCGCCTTGCTTGAGTCGGCCGGCCTGCTGGTGCTGGCTGTGGCGCTGTGGTGGCTGTCCAGCCACCAGCAGTGGGTCAGCAAGGTGTTTTTGCCCACGCCCGAGGCGGCGGCCGCCGCGCTGGTGGAGGGACTGAGCGGCGGCGAGCTTGGCGCCTTCACGGTGGCCACGGTGCAGCGCATGGTGCTAGGCTGGCTGCTGGCCTCGGTGCTGGGTGTGGCCTTGGGGGCGCTGATCGGCTCGTCGGCCACCGCACGCGCCTGGATCGGCCCCACGTTGGAATTCCTGCGGCCCCTGCCCGCGTCGGCCATCATGCCGCTGGCCATCTCGATCTTTGGCCTCTCCTCCAACATGGTGCTGACCGTGGTCGGCTTTGGCGCCATGTGGCCAGTGCTGCTGGCCACCGTGCACGGGCTGGCGCAGGTACATGTGCGCCTGCGCGAGGTGTCGGCTGGCCTGCAGATGAGCCCCACCAGCTTTGTCTTCAAGGTCGGCCTGCCCAATGCCTTGCCCGACATCCTGGCCGGCATGCGGCTGTCGCTCACGGTGGCGTTGATCGTCACCGTGGTGGGCGAGATGATCGCCTCGCAAGCCGGCCTGGGCCAGGCGATTCTGCTGGCCGCGCGCTCGTTTCGCGCCAGCGAGTTGTTTGCCGGTGTCGCGCTGCTGGGCGCCATTGGTTTTGCCAGCAACTGCCTGCTGGCCGTGCTGGAGCGTCGCTTGCTGGCCTGGCAGCGGCCCTGAGCCGGTCCGTGCTTTGTTCGAGTTTCCCTGTTTGTCTTAATTGGAGAAAACCATGCCCCGCAAATTTGTCGACCTGTCGATCTTTCTTGAAAACGATGTGCTTTCCGATCCTCCTGCTTTTGCGCCCAAGATTCAGTATTTCACGCATGAAAACACCTTTGAGCAGATTCAGCCGTTTTTCCCCGGCCTGAAAAAAGGCGATCTGCCAGATGGCGAAGGCTGGGCCGTGGAAACCGTGGCGCTCTCTACCCACAACGGCACACACCTGGATGCGCCTTATCATTTTCATAGCACAATGAACAAGGCGCTGGGGCACCAGGAGCCATCGATTGCCATCCACGAGGTGCCGCTGGACTGGTGTTTCCAGCCCGGCGTGAAGCTGGACTTCACGTCGCTTGCCGATGGCTACGTGGTGCAGGCGGCTGACGTGGAAGCCGAGCTCAAACGCATCAACCACACGCTGTCGCCACTGGAGATTGTGGTGGTCAACACGCGCGCGGGCAAGCGCTATGGAAGTGCCGACTATGTGTCCAGCGGCTGCGGCATGGGCTACGAGGCCACCATGTATTTGCTGGAGCGCGGCATCCGCCTGACCGGCACCGACGCCTGGAGCTGGGATGCGCCGTTCGTGCACACCGCCGTCAAATATGGCGAAACCAAAGATGCATCGCTGATCTGGGAAGGCCACAAGGCCGGGCGCGACATTGGCTACTGCCACCTGGAGAAGCTGCACAACCTGGAGGTGCTCCCGCCCACCGGGTTTTACATCTCATGCTTTCCGCACAAGATCCGTGGCGCATCGGCGGGCTGGACGCGCGCAGTCGCCATCTTCGATGACAAACTGATGGCAGCATGACATGACCCAACTCAACCCCACCCACGATACCGCCGCCCGCAGTTGGGTAGCGTCTGCCAATGGCCACACCAGCTTCGCGATCCAGAATCTGCCCTATGCCGTGTTTGCGCAACGCGGCAAGCCCACCGACTGGCATGCCGGCGTGGCGATTGGCGACCAGGTGCTTGACCTGGCTGCGCTTCATAATAAAAAGCTGCTCACCGGACTTGCCGCCGCAGCGCTTGAGACCGCCGCCGTGCCCAGCCAGCAGGTGATGGGGCTGAATGCCTTCATGGCGACA
>JANYJD010000273.1 GCA_025358555.1 Rhodoferax sp. | reverse complement strand
GCCGGGTATTTGCAGAAAGTGGCGACCAATGGGGTGAAAGTCGAGGTTCAGCATCGCAGATTTCCAGATGATTGCAAGTTTTGCATACAAAATCAGATTTTAAGCGGACTACATAGGAGAATCCTCATAAAGTTGGTTTATTTTTGTATGCAAATTTATCGATTGCATTGGCCAGTGTCTGCGGAAATTCGTATCAAAAGAGGTTGTGGCCCTTGTCTAGCGTGCAAAGTTTGCTATATTTTAAGGAGCAATCAGTGCGCAAGCGCTGTTTCCTCGACAAATTTGCTGCGTTTCGGCTTCTCTATTTGAGCCCGAGCAGCGCGTCCTTCAGCTTGAAATCTGCCGGCACAGGGCCCAGCCAAATCGACATCATCGCCTTGAAAAACTCGGGCTCTTTGTAAGGCTCCCCTTGCACCTTGCCTTTGATGGTCATGACACTGCCCGAGCCGGGCACCCACTCGATCATGAAGTTGTCGCCGACGACGAGGTTTTTGTGTTCCGAGAACATCTGCCCCATGCGTATCAGGCCGGGCACCAGCTTGGACATTTCGGCTGAGCCCATGTTGTCTTGCATGCCACGGGTCATAAGCTTTCCAAGGTCCCCCGCGTCAATGTCACGCACCATGGTGATGCTGATGCGTTTTGGGCCGGGCTGGCTGACCACTTCGTCAAGCGTGACCGCCTTTTTGCCCAGGTAAAGCCCCGCCACGTACACCTTGAACGGGCCTCTGGTGCGCGTGCCCGCGCCATTGAGCAGCAATTTGCTGCCTCGCACGTCAACTGAATCTTCCACCTTCACGCCGTTAATTTCAACCGTGGCTGCCAGCAGACCACTCGAAAATGAGGCGGCGCACGCCATCAAGACAAGGCGCGTGACGAGTTGGCTCAATGGGTTCATGGGTGTCTCCTTGGGGCGGTGCCGGTGCGCGATGCGATCCCGCCTGCCACCCATTTGGTTTTAAAGTGATTTCCCGTCAGCATGATACTCAGGCCAAGCGGCATGACAACAGGGTTTGCGAGCGAATCGGTGGCCACACCCTTTGCTACACTGGTGCCATGTTCATTCACCGCATCAGCATCGAAGGTAGCAGCGACCGGGGAGCCTGGCTTTGGCGCCCCTGCTCGACATTTGCCTGCGCCTGACCGAGCGACAAACCGCCGGTTGCGCGCCGAAAACTCCCGCGGCCGACTAGACAGCTGATGGTGGCTCAGCCAAATCGATCCTAGCTGACCCTGACAAGGCGTCTGCCGCTCCCCCTGCCGGGGCAATTGCAATCCTCAGTCCCGGTACTTGTTGAATGATCGCTGCCATAAGCGCAGCAGGCCGGGCGACCGAGCCCCGCCAGACTGAGAGGCCACACCATGATTTCCGAGCTTGAATTCAAATCCCTGAGTGCGCAGGGCTACAACCGCATTCCGCTGATGGCGGAAGCCTTTGCCGACCTGGAAACGCCGCTGTCGTTGTACCTGAAGCTGGCCTATTCCAGCCAGGGCGGCAAGCACAGTTTCCTGCTTGAATCGGTGGTGGGCGGGGAACGCTTTGGCCGCTACAGTTTTATCGGTCTGCCCGCGCGCACGCTGCTGCGCGCCACCGGCTTTGGCGCAGATGCCGCCACCGAGGTGGTGACGGACGGCGTAGTGGTGGAAACCTCCCGCATCAACCCACTGGACTTCATCGCCGCGTATCAAAAGCGCTTCAAGGTCGCGCTGCGCCCCGGCCTGCCCCGTTTTTGCGGTGGCCTGGCCGGGTACTTTGGTTATGACACGGTGCGCTACATCGAAAAAAAGTTGGAAAAATCTTGCCCGCCCGATACCCTGGGCTGCCCTGACATTTTGCTGCTGCAATGCGAAGAGCTTGCCGTCATCGACAACCTCTCGGGCAAGCTGTACCTGATCGTCTACGCTGACCCAACCCAGCCTGAGGCTTACGCCAACGCCAAAAAGCGCCTGCGCGATTTGAAGGACAAGCTCAAATACTCAGTGAGCGCCCCCACCGTGCGGCCCACGCAAAGCTACCCGGCAGAACGCGACTTTGCCAAGGCCGACTACATTGCCGCCGTTGAACAAGCCAAAGAGCTGATCGCCGGGGGTGACTTCATGCAGGTGCAGGTGGGCCAGCGCATCAAGAAGCGCTATACCGAATCGCCGCTGTCACTGTACCGTGCGCTGCGCTCGCTGAACCCGTCGCCGTACATGTATTACTACCACTTGGGAGACTTCCATGTGGTGGGTGCGTCGCCCGAAATCCTGGTGCGGCAAGAGCAGGTGACCACGAACGGCCCACCAGAGACAAAGATCACCATCCGGCCACTCGCCGGCACGCGGCCGCGCGGCGCCAGCCCCGAGCAGGACAAAGCCGCCGAGATTGAACTCATCAACGACCCCAAAGAGCGCGCTGAACATGTGATGCTGATCGACCTGGCGCGCAACGACATTGGCCGCATTGCCAAAATTGGCAGCGTGAAAGTCACCGATGCCTTTGACGTGGAGCGCTACAGCCATGTCATGCATATAGTCAGCAACGTTGAAGGCACCTTGAACGAGGGCATGACGAGCATGGACGTGCTCAAAGCCACCTTCCCCGCGGGCACACTCACCGGCGCGCCCAAGGTCCATGCCATGGAAATAATCGACCGCCTGGAGCCCACCAAGCGCGGTATCTATGGCGGCGCGTGCGGCTACCTCAGCTACGCCGGTGACATGGACGTCGCCATCGCCATCCGCACCGGCATCATCAAGGACGAAGTGCTCTACGTGCAGGCCGCCGCCGGCGTGGTGGCGGACTCCGTCCCCGAGCTGGAATGGAAGGAAACCGAAGCCAAGGCGCGCGCGCTGTTGCGGGCCTCCGAGTTGGTGGAAGAGGGGTTGGAGTAATGTTGTCGCACCCCCAGGCTTGCCCACTTCGTGTGGCCTCCTCCCCCCTTGCAGGGGGCAATACCAGCGGCCTGGCAAAGCCAGTTCCGCGGTATTTCCCGAACATGCCCGATACCGGTAACACCATGTGCGCTGGAGGACTTTCATGAAATTGTTAATGATCGACAACTACGACAGCTTCACCTACAACATCGTTCAGTATTTTGGCGAACTGGGGGCTGAGGTTGAAGTTTTCCGCAACGATGAGATCACGCTGGACGGCATTGCCGCACGCAAGCCCGACCGCCTGGTTGTATCTCCCGGCCCGTGCACGCCCAACGAGGCGGGCATTTCAGTGGCCGCCA
The DNA here is from genome assembly GCA_025358555.1 of Rhodoferax sp. GTDB lineage: Bacteria > Pseudomonadota > Gammaproteobacteria > Burkholderiales > Burkholderiaceae_C > JANYCG01. The sequence continues at coordinate 6,337 of JANYJD010000273.1, read as the reverse complement.
TACAGCACTTTGCGGGCAAGCTGCCAATTTTGGGCGTATGCCTGGGGCACCAGGCCATTGGCGCGGCGTTTGGCGGCAAGATCATCCGCGCGCAACAGCTCATGCACGGCAAAACCAGCGTGATCAGCACCACCCAAGTGGGCGTATTTGCCGGCCTGCCCGAAAAATTCACGGTCAACCGCTACCACTCCCTGGCGATAGAGCGCGCCACTCGCCCTGCCGTGCTGGCCGTGACCGCATGGACGGATGACGGCGAAATCATGGGCGTGCGGCACACCGGCTTTGCGCAAGACGTGCGCATTGAAGGCGTGCAGTTCCACCCAGAATCCATCCTCACCGAGCATGGGCACGCGATGTTGAAAAACTTTTTGATGTGAACTTGCGCATTTCTAGCCGGGGCCTGGCGTCGAGGCGACAAGTTTTGCGGTGTTCTGCGCTGTTCTGAATGAAAACGCTATGTTTTATATAGCTTTTTATGCACTGTACACGGGGGCTTCAGCCTTGAATGACCACTATATTCGAGCTGCCTCGGCTGCACCACCGCTAAAATCCGTGTAACGTCGCGCAAGCAGAAACTGGAAGGCATTTTCGGGAACTCTTGCATTCGTTTAACATCGAATTAAATAGCAAACTATTCATATTTGACAAGGGCTACAAGCCAAATTATCCATGACTATTGACCTGCGCAGCGACACCGTCACCCAGCCCACAGCGCAGATGCGAGAGTCCATGCTGGCCGCGCCGCTGGGCGACGATGTGTTTGGCGACGACCCGACCGTCAACGCCTTGCAAGAGAAGATTGCGGCCCTTCTCGGCTTTGAGGCGGCATTGTTTGTGCCCACTGGCACGCAGAGCAATTTTTGCGCGATTTTGAGCCACTGCCAGCGCGGCGATGAGTACATCGTGGGCCAAATGGCGCACGCTTACCGCTGGGAAGGCGGCGGCGCGGCGGTGTTTGGCAGCGTCCAGCCGCAGCCGTTGAACCATCAGCCCGATGGCACATTGCTGTTGGCTGATATTGAAGCCGCCATCAAGCCGGATGACGCGCACTTTGCCCGCACGCGCATGCTCGCGCTGGAGAACACTTGGGGCGGCGTGGTGCTGCCGTTTGACTATGTTGAGCAGGCCACGCAACTCGCCAAGGCCAAAGGCTTGACGCGCCATCTGGACGGGGCGCGGCTGTTCAATGCGGCGGTGGCCCAAGCGACGGCCAATGGCACCAACCCCTTCCACGAGGCGCGCCGCATCGCCCAATGCTTCGACAGCGTCTCCGTCTGCTTCAGCAAGGGCCTGGGCGCGCCGGTGGGCTCGGCGCTGTGTGGCAGCCGGGATTTCATCGCGCGCGCCCACCGCATCCGCAAAATGGCCGGTGGCGGCATGCGCCAGGCGGGCGTGCTGGCTGCGGCGGCGCTGTATGCGCTAGAGCACAACGTGGCGCGCCTGGCAGACGACCACACGCTGGCAAAACGGCTCGCGGACGGGCTGGCCGACATCGACGGCTTGCAGGTTGAGGCGCCGCAGACCAACATTGTTTTTGTTGATTTGGCGGGCCCGGCCAAGGCCCGGTCTGCCGAGCTGATTCCCTACCTCAAGTCGCGCGGCGTGCTGGCCACGGGCCTGTACCGTCTGCGGTTTGTGACCCACCTGGATGTGGATGCGGCAGGCATCGACCAGGCGGTGCAGGCCATCCAGGATTTCTTCAAACGCTGACTGGCACCTTCGCATGGGCATCGACAACCTTTACCTCTTCATCGCAGCAGGCCTGCTGCTCAACCTCACGCCCGGCCCCGACGTGCTGTACATCGTGGCCAATGGCCTGCGGGGCGCGCGCGCGGGTGTGGCGGCGGCGCTGGGAATCACGGCGGGCTGCTTTGTTCACATTGCGGCAGCGGCCATTGGCGTGAGCGCGCTGATTGCGGCGTCTGCCACGGCATTCACCGTGCTCAAGTGGCTGGGCGCGGTTTATCTGGTTTATGTGGGCGTGTCGATGCTCTGGCCTCGCCAAAAGCAGAATACTATAAAAACAGAAGCTAACTATGCATGCAGGACAACGGCTACAAGCCAAATTGATCTTAAAAACGGCACAAAATCCAATCTGAACGGCCCCGATAGCACCGGTCAACCCAATGATCCGGCTGGCCTGATGTCAGTATTCATCCGGGGCTTTTGGACCAACGCGCTCAACCCCAAAGTCGCGCTGTTCTTTCTGGCCTTTCTGCCGCAGTTCATCGCGCCGGATGCAGCCAGCAAGACGCTGAGTTTTGCGCTGCTGGGGTTGCTCTTCAATCTGAACGCCCTGCCCATCAACATTGGCTACGGGCTGGGTGCGGCCTGGGTGTCTAAGCGGCTGCAAATCCAAGTCAACCGGTCCAGCGCAATGCAATCCGCCATTGCCTGGCTGCAGCGCGGCGCGGGCGCGCTGTTTGTCTATTTCGGCGTCAAGCTGGCGCTGGCCGACAATCGCGTGTAGACCCTTCAGAAAAGCCAAAACAAGCCGCAGTCATTCCGCGCATTCAACGCCATCTATCAGTCTGTCGATTTAAGTCACTTTCCTTCACTTTGCGTCTATGCAGGCCCAGATCCACAGAGTCAAGACACCATGCCCAACACCCTCAAAATCACCCCCCAGGAAGCGCTGCTGCGCACCATCGAGCACCGCGAGATTTTCCATGACGAAATGCTGCACGTGGTGCGCCTCATCATGAACGGCGAGCTGTCGCCGGTGATGATGGCCGCGCTCATCACCGGCCTTCGCGTGAAAAAGGAAACCATTGGCGAAATCACCGCCGCAGCGCAGGTGATGCGCGAGTTCTCAACCAAGGTGGTGGTGGCCGACAAGACCCACTTGGTGGACATTGTGGGCACCGGTGGTGATGGCTCGCACACCTTCAACATTTCCACCTGCGCCATGTTCGTGGCCGCGGCCGCCGGGGCCAAGGTCAGCAAACACGGCGGCAGAAGCGTCAGCAGCAAGAGCGGCAGCGCCGACGTGATGGAGGCGCTGGGTATCAACATCAATCTCTCGCCTGCCGCCATTGCCCGTTGCATTGACGAGGTAGGCGTGGGCTTCATGTTCGCGCCGAACCACCACCCGGCGATGAAAAATGTGGCCCCCATTCGCAAGGAACTGGGCGTCAAAACCATCTTCAACCTGCTGGGGCCACTGACCAACCCGGCCAGCGCGCCAAATATTTTGATGGGCGTGTTTCACCCGGATCTGGTGGGCATTCAGGTGCGGGCGCTGCAACGCCTGGGGGCCGAGCATGCGATGGTGGTCTATGGCAAAGACGGCATGGACGAGGTGAGCCTGGGCGCCGCCACGCTGGTGGGCGAGCTGAAAAACGGCGAAATCACCGAATACGAAATCCACCCCGAAGATTTCGGCATGGTGATGGCCAGCAACCGCGCGCTGCGGGTTGAGACGCCCGAGCAGTCCAAAGCCATGCTGATCGGCGTGCTGGACAACCAGCCCGGCGCGGCCAAAGACATCGTGATTCTCAACGCCGGTGCCGGGCTATACGCGGCCAACGTGACTGACACGATGAAAGCCGGCGTGGAAAAGGCGCGGGCAGCTATTGAATCTGGAGCAGCCAAGGCTAGGCTGGATCGATTGGTGAGCCTGACGCAACAGTTGAAAACCTGAAGAAATGAAGGACGCGGGGCAGGCTTCCATGCGTTCCCAAAAGAACCAAGAGAGATGAATCAATGACCGACATTCTGGACAAAATCATCGCCGTCAAGTGCGAAGAAATCGCTGCAGCCAAGAAGCTAAAACCGCTGGCGGCCATGCGGGCCGACGCAGAATCGCGCATCTTGACGCGCGATTTTGTGGGTGCCATGCGTGCCAAGATCGCCGCTGGCAAACCAGCGGTGATTGCCGAAATCAAGAAAGCCAGCCCGTCCAAAGGCATTCTGCGCGACGACTTTTTTGCCGCCGACATTGCCCAAACCTATGCCGAGCACGGCGCGTCTTGCCTGTCGGTGCTGACCGACCGGCAGTTCTTCCAGGGCGAGCCGGATTTTCTGAAGCAAGCGCGGGCCTCGTGCCAGCTACCCGTGCTGCGCAAGGATTTCATGGTCGATGCGTACCAAATTTACGAGTCCCGCGCCATGGGGGCCGACTGCATTTTGCTGATCGCAGCCTGCCTGGACGACGCGCAGATGGCCGATTTTGAGGCGATTGCGAGGGCACTCGACATGGCCGTGCTGGTCGAGGTGCATGACCGCGCCGAGGCGGCGCGTGCCCTGAAGCTCAAAACGCCGGTCATGGGCGTCAACAACCGCAACCTGAAGACGTTCGAAGTCTCGCTCGACACCACATTGGCAATGCTCAAGGACGTGCCTGAATTGGCCAGTGGCAACCGGCTGGTGGTGACTGAAAGCGGCATCCTGACGCGTGACGACGTGCTGCGCATGGGCGCGGCGGGCGTCAACGCGTTTTTGGTGGGCGAGGCGTTCATAACCGCGCCTGATCCGGGCGAGGCGCTGGCCGGGCTGTTTCACACGGTGTAAAGCGTGGCGTAACGAGTGATGTAAGCGTGGAGTGGGGCCGGGCCGGTGGCTGCCTGTGCATCAAACGCCACGCGGGCAGTGGCTGCAAATACTATATTTTGAATAGCTGACTATGCAATATGGACGAGGGCTACAGGCCAATTTAACCCTTGAAAACCCGCAAAAAGGCGATTTCACGCAGGCGACGTCATTGCTTCGTTGGCAACCCGGGCACTGGCCCGTGGCATCAGACTGGCAACCCGTCATCTCGCGTTTTTTGGCGAGCGAGCCTGCGCTGCGTTTGGGCCACTTCGTGCAAGACCGCTTGGCGCAGGGCGCGATTGTTTATCCGCCGCAGCCATTTCGGGCGCTGGAATTGACGCCACTGGAGCGCGTCAAAGTGGTCATCCTGGGGCAAGACCCGTACCACGGGCCTGGCCAGGCGCAAGGCTTGGCGTTCTCGGTGGCACCGGGCGTGAAGCTGCCGCCGTCGCTGCGAAACATTTTCAAGGAAATTGCGCGGGAGTCGTGTGGGGGTGGGCATGCGGGCAAAGTGCAATTGCCAGTCAACGGTTCGCTGGAGGCCTGGGCGCAGCAAGGAGTTTTGCTCTTGAATACGTGCTTGACGGTGGAGCAGGGAATGCCTGCCAGCCATGCCAAGCAAGGTTGGGAAGCGCTTACTGACGCCGTGATCCAAGCGGTTGCAGCCAGTCGGCAGGCCGTGGTTTTCATGTTGTGGGGTGCGCATGCCCAAGTCAAGGGAAGTTTGCTGATTAACCCGACCGGGCAGCCAAACCAGGGATCGGCCCAAACCTTGTCTGTGGTGCCGCGCCTGGTGCTGACGGCCAATCACCCGTCACCCCTGTCGGCCCTGCGCCCGCCTAAGCCGTTCATCGGCTGCGGCCATTTTGGCGAGTCAAACGCGTTTCTGGTCGCCAATGGCCTTGAGCCGATCACCTGGGCTTGAGTGGCCTGACGGTGCTGCCATAAATTCATGGCATAATCATAGGTTCGCTAAAGGAGAGGTGGCCGAGTGGTTAATGGCAGCAGACTGTAAATCTGCCCTCTTACGAGTACGCTGGTTCGAATCCAGCCCTCTCCACCAGTGAAAAGAATTTTGAAGTCGGTTTTGACCTGTCGATGTTATGACTTTTTTTGCCGCAGATTGATGATTTCGCGCGGGGTTCGTATAGTGGCAATACCTTAGCCTTCCAAGCTAAAGCGAGGAGTTCGATTCTCCTACCCCGCTCCAGGTTTGTTGGGTTTTGGTTTTTCAGTGGTTGATTTTTTAAGTGGTTGCAAGAGTGACGCTTTTCATTGTCAAAACGCTGTCAGGCAAGGCGCGAGACCGCAGACAGCGCTCATGCGCGGCAAGGTCTCAGCAACGCCGCATGACAGTGTTTTGACAATGAAAAGGCCCATTTGGCTCAGTGGCAGAGCACTCCCTTGGTAAGGGAGAGGTCCCGGGTCCGATTCCCGGAATGGGCACCAGTTTTTTGAATGGCAAGTTTGCTTCCTTTGGAGTTTGAAAATGGGAAAAGAGAAATTCACGCGCACCAAGCCCCACGTCAACGTCGGCACGATTGGCCACGTCGACCACGGCAAGACCACGCTGACGGCGGCCATCACCACCGTGCTGGCAGCCAAGTTCGGCGGCCAGGCCAAGGCCTACGACCAGATTGACGCAGCCCCTGAAGAAAAAGCGCGCGGCATCACCATCAACACCGCCCACGTCGAGTACGAAACGGCGAATCGCCACTACGCCCACGTCGACTGCCCAGGCCACGCTGACTACATCAAGAACATGATCACCGGTGCCGCCCAGATGGATGGCGCTATTTTGGTC
>JANYJD010000335.1 GCA_025358555.1 Rhodoferax sp. | reverse complement strand
AGCGTAGCCACACCACAGTCGTCCCGCCACTGCAGTGAACAAAAAAAGCGACAAGGCGCTGATGACGAGCAAACCCGTCAGATAGATCAAATCCTGCGGATAAAGCACCAAATTGAAAATATAAAAACGCCGCGCAACCAGATCAAACAACATGGCCTGGCGCTCATTCATGGACAACCAGGGCAAGCCATAAAACACCAGCTGTGTTGCCCACACCATGGCCCAGCGCCAGTGGTTGAACCAGCCCGACACGCCACGTGCATAGATCTTGGCCTCGGACGCGTACAGCGACGCCACGCTGGACGAGTCGTCCACTGCCAAGATCGGAATCACCCTCTGAGTCATATTTGCGTCACTTGGACGTCACGGTGGCTTGGCGCTGGCTGCGCTGTCCGCAGCACCTGTGCTGGTTTTTGCCAGGCTGAACACATAAGCTGCCACCACATGAATCTGCTCGGCTGACAACTTGGGCGACTGGGCGGGCATCACGTTGCTTTTGCCGTTTTTGATCATGCTGACGATAGCTGCTTCGCCCCAGCCGTGCAGCCAGTAGTCGTCGGCCAAATTGGGAGCGCCCAGCGTTTTGTTGCCCTTGCCGTCAACGCCATGGCACGCGGCACAGGCGCTGAACAGTTTTTTGCCGCTAAACGCCTTGATGTCGTTGTGAGGGCTGCCTGAGAGCGACAGAACGTAGTGCGCCACCTCACTCATCTCAGCCTCGCCCCCAACGGCGGCGGCCATGGGCGGCATGAGGCCCGTGCGGCCATTGGTCACGGTTTGCACAATGTGCTCGGCCGTGCGGGCGCCAAGCCAGGCGGCGTTGGCGTTGGTCAGGTTCGGAAAGCCTTTGCTGCCTGCGCCGTCGGAGCCATGGCATTGCGAACAGTGGTTCATGAACAGCCGCTCGCCCACCGCCAGCGCCTGCGGGTTTTTGGCCAGCGCTTCTACCGGCTGGGCTGAAAATGCCGTGTACAGCGGCGCCACGTCGGCGCGAAGCTGGGTCACGTCCTGCTGGTGTTCGCCCTCTGCGCTCCATTTCAGCAAGCCGGAAAAGCTGCCCAGACCCGGAAACGCCACAAGGTAAACCAGCGAGAAAACGATGGTCAAAATAAACAGCCACAGCCACCAGCGCGGCAACGGATTGTTGTACTCGCTCAGGTTTTCGTCCCACACATGACCGGTGGTGTTGTCAGCAACTTTGCCAGGGTGGGTCACCACCGTCGCCTTGCTCGCCAGGTACAGCAGCAAGCCGCAAGCCAGCACCGAGAACAGGCTGATGGCCGCTACGTACCAAGGCCAGAAGCCATTTGTGAAGTCACTCATGCAAGCATCTCCCGTTCAGCTAGTCAGACTGAAACGGCAATTGCGCCGCCTCGTCAAATTGAACTTTTTTATCCGGGCGCCAGGCCCACACCAGAATGCCAACAAACAGCACAAAGCCTGCCAACGTCACACCGCTTCGAAGAATATTGATATCCATGCATTGCCCCGCTTTCTCTTGCGTTTTCCCTGCCTGTTACTTCAATGCAAGGCCCAGGCCCTGCAAATACGCGACCAGCGCGTCCAGCTCGGTCTTGCCCTTCACCTCGGCGGGCGCGTTGGCAATCTCGGCATCGCTGTAGGGCACCCCGACGGTGCGCAGGGCTTTCATGTGGGACTGGATCGATTCAAAGTCTGCGGGCGTTTTTTCAAGCCACGGGTACGCAGGCATGATGGACTCGGGCACCAGATCGCGCGGAGCGATCAAATGCTGGCGCTGCCAGTCGTCGCTGTACTTGCCCCCCACGCGATGCAAATCAGGCCCGGTGCGCTTGCTGCCCCACTGAAAAGGATGGTCGTAGACAAATTCGCCTGCCACAGAGTAGTGGCCGTAGCGCAGCGTCTCCGCAACCAGCGGACGGATCATTTGCGAATGGCAGTTGTAGCAGCCCTCGCGCACGTAGATGTCCCGGCCCACCACCTTCAAAGGCGAATCCGGCACGATGCCCTTGATCGGCTGCGTGGTGGATTTCTGGAAGAACAGCGGCACAATTTCAACCAGCCCGCCCACCGCCAGCACAATCAAAATCAACGCGATCATCAGCGTGTTGCTGGTTTCTACTTTTTCGTGGGTGAATGCCATCTGGGTCGCCTTTGGGTTTTATGCGTGGGCCAGGCCAGCAGGAACAATCGGGATCGGAGCGTTGACAGCCTTTCCGGCCCAGGCCGTTTGGGCCACGTTCCAGGCCATGACCAACATCCCGCTCAAATAAAGCACGCCGCCAAAAAACCGCACCACATAGAAGGGAAACGTCGCCTTCACGCTTTCCACAAAGGTGTAGGTCAATGATCCATCCGGGTTGATGGCGCGCCACATCAAGCCTTGCATCACGCCGGCAATCCACATGGCGGCGATGTACAGCACGATGCCGATGGTGGCAATCCAGAAATGCAGTTCAATCGCCTTGACGCTGTGCATTTTTGTCTGCCCAAACAGGCGCGGCACCAGGTAATACAGCGCGCCCATGGAGATAAACCCGACCCAGCCCAACGTGCCGCCGTGCACATGGGCAATGTTCCAGTCGGTGTAGTGCGACAGTGCGTTGACGGTCTTGATGGAGAGCATTGGCCCCTCAAACGTGGCAATGCCGTAGAACGACAACGCCACAATCATGAAGCGCAGAATCGCGTCGTCACGCAGCTTGTGCCAGGCGCCTGAGAGCGTCATTACGCCATTGATCATGCCGCCCCAGCTAGGGGCCAGCAGGATGAGAGAGAACACTACGCCGAGCGACTGCGTCCAGTCGGGCAGGGCGGTGTAATGCAAATGGTGCGGCCCAGCCCACATGTAGGTGAAGATCAATGCCCAGAAGTGCACGATGGACAGCCGGTACGAATACACCGGCCGCTCGGCCTGCTTGGGGATGAAGTAATAGACGATGCCCAGGAAACCCGCTGTGAGCAAAAAACCCACGGCGTTGTGCCCATACCACCACTGCACCATGGCGTCCTGCACGCCCGCGTAGGCTGAGTACGACTTCATCCAGCCTGCGGGCACCACGGCGGCGTTGACGATGTGCAGCATGGCCACGGCAATGATGAACGCGCCATAGAACCAGTTGGCCACGTAGATGTGCCGGACCTTGCGGATGCCGACCGTGCCGAAAAAGACGATGGCGTAGGCAACCCAGGTGAGGGCGATCAAAATCGCGATCGGCCATTCAAGTTCGGCATATTCCTTGCCCCGCGTAAAACCTAGAGGCAGTGATACGGCTGCGGCCACGATCACGGCCTGCCAGCCCCAGAAATGGAACGCGGCGAGTTTGTCCGAGATGATGCGTGTCTGGCAGGTCCGCTGCACCACGTGGTAGCTGGTGGCAAATAGCGCACAGCCGCCAAAGGCAAAAACGGCGGCGTTGGTGTGCAGCGGACGCAGACGCCCGAACGACAGCCACGCGATGCCAAAGTTAAGATCGGGCCAGGCCATCTGCGCGGCAATGAATACCCCTACCAGCATGCTCACCACGCCCCACACCACCGCCATGACGGTAAATTGGCGCACCACCTTGTCGTTGTAGACCGTGGCTTTGGATGCTGACCAAACCCGTTGCGGCGTTTGTAGAGTCGGCAGGGGCAGTACAGCACTCATTGGGGAAATCCTCTTTTTTTGAGCTAGCTCGGAGTGTCTGGAGGGCAGTGGTGTTGCGTATTGATATAGATCAAGCTTGTTTGCTGGCGCTTGGTTTTTGCGCCATTTCATCGGGGTGAACCGGGTCATCCCCAAGAATCCGCTGGCCTTCACTTTCCAGTTCTTCAAACTGTCCCGACCACACGGCCCATGCCAGCACGCCCACAACCACCAGGGCCAGCAGCACCGACAGGGGAACCAGCAGGAACAGGATGTCCATCAAGCCTGCCTTGCCACGATGGGGGAAAGCGCTTGTTGAGATTGTGCCGATGGCACCAGTTGTGCCAGCCGCGCCGCGTTGGCAATCACCATCAGCGAACTCAGAGCCATGCCCAGCCCCGCCAACCACGCTGGCAGCCAGCCTGCCAGCGCCAAGGGCACGCACACCGCGTTGTAGGCGGCGGCCCAAACCAGGTTTTGCCGCACGATGCGCATCGTGCGCCGCGCCTGGACCAGCATCACGGGCAGCAGCATCAGGTGACCGCCCGGCATCACAAAGTCGCACTGGGCCTGCGCCAGCGGCACGGCCAGGCCTACGGCCATGGACACATCTGCACCCGCGAGCACCGGGCCGTCGTTCAGCCCGTCGCCGACCATCATCACCTTACGCCCCTGTTGTTGCAGGTGTTGCAGATGCGCCAGCTTGGTTTGGGGTGTGCAGTCGCCCTGCACGTCAGTCACGCCCAGCAGGTGGGCCACCCGCCGCGCAGCCAGGCCCCGGTCACCCGAGAGCACCTGCACGGCAATGCCCATCGTCCGCAAGGCCGCAACCGCTTTGCCCGCGTCGGGGCGAACCATTTCGTCAAGGTCAAAACGGGCCAGCCAGCCGTTGCCGTCCGCCAGGTAGACCTGCATTGCGTCGCCCGCCAAAGATTCGGGCAAGAATTCAACATTGCAAAACCGCGCCGATCCCAAGCGCAGCCGGCCTGCGCGGCCAGACGCTGTGGCGCTGTCCGGTTCGCCCAGCTCGCCCTGAAGGCCCAGGCCGGGCAACGCTTTCATATTCACCACGCTCAGCAGTTCAGCGCTCGTGGCTGCTGCGACCAGCGCCCGCGATACGGGGTGCAATGAATGCTGCGCCAGGCTGGCGGCGATTTGCAGCGCGCGTGCCCGCGTCAATGTTTGCATCACAGGGTGCGTCACATTTTGCGTACGGCCAGGCCGCAGGTGTACAGCCCGCAATCCGATGGCCGAATCGGTCAACGTGCCGGTCTCGTCAAAAATAATCGTGTCGACGCTGGCCAGGGACTCAATGGCCTGCATGCGCCGCACCAGCACCCCGCGCCGTGCCAGGGCGCCCGCTGTTGCCAGCATCGCGGCGGGCGTCGCGAGTGACAGCGCGCAGGGGCAAGTGACAACCAACACGGCCACTGCGGCCATCAAGGCGCGAGTCGGGTCGGTGCGCCACCAAAATGCCACTGCAAACAAGGCAGCCAGCAGCACGAAGGCCAAAAACGGTTTGGCGACCCGATCCGCCAGCAGGGCAAGGCGAGGCTTGTCGGTGGCGGCCTGCGCCATCAGCCCCACGATCTGGGCGTAGCGCGTGGCTGCGCCCACTTGGTCCACACGCACCTGCACGGCGTTGGAAATGTTGTAGCTGCCCGCCATCACGCTGCTGCCCGCCGCGCGCTCGACAGGGCGCGATTCACCCGTCATCAGCGCCTCATCGGCAAACGTGTCGCCCGCAACCACAGTGCCATCTGCCGGGAAAGCCTCGCCCGGCAGCACGCGGACCACATCGCCCACGTTCAGCCGCCGCACGGCGATCCGCGTGAAAGCGCCGTCAAGACCCAAGCGCTCCACAGTCTCCGGCAGGCGCTGCATCAACGCGTCCAGAGACCCGGCGGTGCGCGCGCGCAGGCGCTGCTCCAGCCAGCGGCCTGTCAGCAAGAAGAACACGAACATTGTGAGGGAGTCAAAGTACACCTCATTCCCCCACCAGCCTTGCGCGTCAAAGGTGGCGGCACTGCTGACGGCAAACGTCACGGCAATCCCCAGGGCCACCGGCAAATCCATGCTGATGCTGAGCCGCTTCAGGTCACGCCATGCGTTGTAAAAAAACGGGCCGCAAGAAAACAGCACCACGGGCAGGCTGAGCACCCAAGACGCCCAGCGCAGCAGCTTCTGAATATCGGGCGTGATGTCCCCCGCGTGCGCAAAGTAGCCCGGCACCGCGTACATCATCACCTGCATCATGCAAAACCCGGCCACCAGCCAGCGCCACAGCGCCAGGCGGGCTTCGTGGCGGCCATCGGCGCGGGCAAACGCATCTGATGCGGGCAACAGCTGGTAGCCCAGCGATCGCGGCGCGGCCAGCCACTCGGAGGGCCGCGTCTGGGCTTGCGACCAGGTGATGCTGGCCCGCCCGCTAGCCGCACTGACGCGTGCCGACACCACGCCTTCGAGGCCCAGCAGCGCCTGCTCCAGCGCCTGCGCGCATGCTGCGCAGTGCATGCCGCGCACCAGCACCTGGGATTCCCAGAGCCCGGAGGCTGCGTCGTCTTGACTGTCACCATGGGTCTTTTCACCGCAGCGCCGACTGAAAGCAGCCCATTCCTGCGGGTCGTCCAACACGGCCAGTGCAGCCAGTGCGGACATCGGGCTGCCGGCCGACATGCCCAGCAAACCAGCTTGCGTGACGGCAGGTGGGGACGTGGCTCGGGCAGCTTGCATGCCCGCTAGGCTACGGCCCTTGGCGCCAACGGCCCTTGACATGGATCAAGCTCGGTGCGTTTGCCCGGCGCCTGCGCTTGCGCCGGGCTGGGAGCCGCGATGGGTCCGGTACGGACGTTTTTGGCGGATTTTATCCAGTTTAAGGGGGAAAAAAGGCCTGTAGCCCTTGTGTAGCATGCACTAGCAGCTATAAATAATGTAGTATCTGGCAGATTTGGCATTTTTCTCGCATCGCTCTCTACAATTGCCTGCGTTCCGAAAGATTACCAAAATGAGCATCAAAAGCGACAAATGGATTCGCCGCATGGCCGAGACCACCGGCATGATTGAGCCGTTCGAGCCGGGCCAGATCCGCAGCCGCGAGGTGGGTGGCCCAGGCGGAATAAGTCAAAAAATCATCTCCTACGGCACCAGCAGTTACGGCTACGACATCCGCTGCGCACCCGAATTCAAGGTCTTCACCAACATCCACAGCACCGTGGTCGACCCCAAGAATTTTGACGAAAAAAGCTTTGTCGATTTTCATGATGACGTGTGCATCATCCCGCCCAACAGCTTTGCGTTGGCCCGCACGCTGGAGTACTTTCGCATTCCGCGCAACGTGCTCACCATCTGCCTGGGAAAAAGCACCTATGCCCGCTGCGGCATCATCGTTAACGTGACGCCATTTGAGCCCGAGTGGGAAGGTTACGTCACCCTGGAGTTTTCAAACACCACACCGCTGCCCGCCAAAATCTATGCCGGCGAAGGCTGCGCCCAGGTGCTGTTTTTTGAGAGCGACCCCGACGACGTGTGCGAGGTTTCGTACAAAGACCGGGGCGGCAAGTACCAGGGGCAGGTCGGGGTGACGTTGCCCAAGGCTTGATGGTAGGGAAATGACGGTTACATCGCGGTTGGACGATGGTTTGACAAAGGCAGGAGCAAACATGAACTGTGCACGTGTCCTCTTCTTCCTGGCCTTGTGCCTCTGGCTCTCGGGCTGTGCCACCATGACGCCCAACGAATGCAAGTCTGCCAATTGGGCCGAAGTGGGCCTGCGCGATGGGCTGGACGGGGCTGCGCTGTCAAGGCTGGACAGCCGCGTTAAAGACTGCGCCGAAGCCAGCGTGCCGGTCGACACGCCGCGGTACCTGCAGGGACGTGACCAGGGGCTCCTCCAATACTGCCGCATCGAGAACGCCGTGCCCCTGGGTTTGAACGGCAAGAGCTATGACGGCGTGTGTCCTGCGGCGATGGACGGCGACTTTCGCCGCCGTTTCAAGGTCGGCCGCGATGTGCACGTGGCGCGCAACGAGCTGCGCAGTCTGGAAAGCCGCCGGGGCACGGCAGAAGAGCGCCTGCGCAGCGCCGCCAATGACGAAGACCGCCGCCGCGCGCGCGACGCCCTGCGCGACATGGACGCCGACATGCGCCGCGCGCGGGACCGTGTGCGTGATGCTGAATGGGTGCTTGACCGCCTGCGCTGAGCGCGTACCCCTCAGTGCCTCCACGAGGGCCTTATTCGGGCACGCCGATCCGTGTACAAATTCCGGAAACGGCGTTTTTGGCGACTTGATGCAGGACGCTTGTCGCCCAATGCAATGGGATCTTAAAACAGGGTGTTACATTCCCGTCGGCAATCTTGCTATTAAAAAGAGAATTCTGATGACTTTTCGAATTTATTCAATCGCTGTTGCCTGCGCCGCCATGACGGGCTGTGCGTCCATTGTCAACGACACCACCGCTTCGATCCGCTTCGAGACCGTGAGCGCCACCGGTGCAGAAATCAAGGACGTAGATTGCAAGCTGGAAAACGACTACGGCCAGCAGAACATCAAAACGCCGACGACTGTCAACGTGCGACGTTCCTCCAAAGACCTTCACGTCACCTGTGTCAGGGCTGGCGAGACTGACGGCCGAGGTGTCGCAATTTCTCGCGCCAACGCTGGGCTGGCAGGCAACATCATCTTCGGCGGCGGCATCGGTGCCATCATCGACCATAACAAGGGCACCGCCTACACCTACCCACAGTGGGTGCGGGTGGTGATGGGGAAGCTGCTCACATTTGACCGCAGGGACGACAAAGAAGGGCAGCCTAACGTCGGGCTTGAGCTGCCGGTACCCGTGGCCACGCCCCTGGCCGCCAAATAGAGCCTCTCTGGAATTCAGTCCAGCGCCCCTGCACCCGCGACGGCATCCGTGCCGGTCGCCAGCGCCGTGCGCACGGCCAGCCTCAGCCCGCGCGTCATGTCTGCAAGTGGCATGCACGGCGTGCCCTGTTCGGGCAACCACGGCACATGCACAAATCCGCCGCGCACGGTCTTGAAGCCGCGCTGGGTTGCCAGAAAATGCATCAAGCCGTAGAACACATGGTTGCAGACAAACGTGCCGGCGGTTTGCGACACCTCGCAGGCGATTCGCGCAAGCGCAACATCGCGCTGCATGGCCTTGATGGGCAAGCTGCTGAAATACGCCGCAGGCCCGCCCGCAACCACGGGCGTGTCGATGGGCTGGGCGTGGGCGTTGTCGCCAATCCGTGCGTCGTTGATGTTGATGGCCACGCGCTCCAGCGAGATCGCGCTGCGCCCCCCGGCTTGCCCCACGCAGATGACCACTCTTGGGTGGTGCTGAACCAGCGCCTGGCGCAACGTGGTGATTGACGCGTCGAAAACCGTGGGCAGTTGGACCGCAACCACGCGGTGCCCGGCGATTTGCCGGCCCCGCAGCGCCTGAACGGCCAGCCAGCTCGGGTTGAGCGACGCGCCGCCAAAGGCATCAAAACCGGTTAACAAAACGGCGGGCTTGCGTTGTACCATGGGGGCAATTTACATCAATCGGGCTAATCACCAGGAGCATCAGCATGAAATGGGAAGGCAATCGCGAATCAGACAACGTGGAAGACCGCCGTGATGGTTCTGGCGGCGGGGGTGGTGGCGGCATTGGCGGGCGCGGCATTGGCATTGGCTCGATTGCCATTGCGCTGGTTGCCTCGTACTTTTTTGGCATCAACCCGATGACTGTGCTCAATATTCTGGGCGGCGGCGGCAGCCCCGAGCCGCAAGTGCAGCAGGGCCCGGCGCACAAACCGCCGGCCGATGACCGCATGGCCAAGTTTGTCGGCACCGTACTGGCTGACACCGAAGACGTGTGGAAAGATGTCTTCAGCAAAGGTGGCTCCACTTACAAAGAACCCAAACTCGTGCTGTTTCGCGGTGCCACAGGTACCGGGTGCGGCACTGGCCAGGCCGCCATGGGACCGTTTTACTGCCCCGAAGACCAGAAGGTCTACATTGACCTGGATTTTTATGAAACCCTTAAAAACAAGCTCGGTGCGCCGGGTGAGTTTGCGCAGGCCTATGTGATTGCGCACGAGGTGGGCCACCACGTGCAAAACCTGCTGGGCATCAGCGCAAAAATGGAGCAGATGCGTGGCCGCGTGAGCCAGACCGAGTACAACGGCCTGAGCGTGCGCCTTGAGCTGCAGGCCGACTGCTTTGCCGGCGTCTGGGCAAACCGCGCGCAGGAATCGCGCAAAATCCTGGAGGGTGGCGACATCGAATCCGCCATGAACGCCGCCGCCAAGATTGGCGATGATGCCTTGCAGCGCGCTTCCACTGGCCGTGTGGTGCCTGAGAGCTTTACCCACGGCACCAGCGCGCAGCGCACCCGCTGGTTCAACAACGGCCTGCAAAATGCCAGTGTGAAGGGTTGTGACACCTTCTCGGCGCGCCAGTTGTGACGTCGCGTTGTGTTGTGTTGAGATATTGCGCAGGATATCGGGGATAATAGGGGTTTGCCCTAGAACAGACCTGCTCTGGATCAGGGGCGCTTGAACCCCATGGGCTCCCCTTGATTTTTAGACATTGATGATCGACACCTTCCACGCAAACTCACTCGCCCATGAAGCGGCACTGGCACCAGATGCAGGGCCAGATCCGGTGCCAGCACTGACTCCTGATTCCGCCCGGCTGGATTCTTTTTCCCAGTTGCAATTGGCCGAGCCACTGTCACGCGCTGTAGCCGAGTTGGGCTATGAGTCGATGACGCCGATTCAGGCGCAGGCCATTCCCGTGGTGTTGCAGGGCCGTGATGTGATGGGTGCAGCCCAAACTGGCACCGGCAAGACGGCTGCGTTTTCATTGCCACTGTTGCAGCGCATGCTGGTGCACCAGAACACCTCCACGTCCCCTGCCCGCCACCCGGTGCGCGCCCTGGTGCTGTTGCCCACACGCGAGCTTGCTGATCAGGTCGCCAAGGCCATCAAAGCCTACGCCAAATACACCCACCTGCGCACGGCCGTGGTGTTTGGCGGCATGGACATGAAACCCCAGACGCTGGAGCTCAAGGCCGGCGTTGAAGTGCTGGTGGCCACGCCCGGCCGTCTGCTGGACCACATTGAAGCCAAAAGCGCGGTGCTGAACCAGGTCGAATACGTGGTGCTGGACGAGGCCGACCGCATGCTGGACATTGGCTTTTTGCCCGACCTGCAGCGCATCCTGAGCTACCTGCCCAAGCAGCGCACCACCTTGCTGTTTTCGGCCACTTTCTCGTCCGAGATCAAGCGCCTGGCCAACAGCTACCTGCAAGATCCGGTGACGATTGAAGTGGCGCGCTCCAACGCCGCAGCCAGCACGGTGGAGCAGCATTTCTACAGCGTGGGCGACGACGACAAACGCCATGCGCTGCACCAAATCCTCAAGTCACGCGGCATGAAGCAGGCCTTTGTGTTTGTCAACAGCAAATTGGGTTGTGCGCGCCTGGCCCGATCACTGGAGCGCGAGGGCCTGAAGACCACCGCGCTGCATGGCGACAAGAGCCAGGACGAGCGCCTGAAGGCCCTTGAATCATTCAAAAAAGGCGAGGTTGATTTGCTGGTGTGCACCGATGTGGCCGCGCGTGGCCTGGACATCAAGGACGTGCCCGCCGTTTTCAACTTTGACATCCCGTTCAATGCCGAAGACTACATCCACCGCATTGGCCGCACCGGCCGCGCAGGTGCGTCGGGCCTGGCGGTGAGTTTTGTCTCCAAGTCCGATGGCCGTCTGATGGGCGACCTGGAGAAACTTCTCAAATCCAAAATCGAACTGGAAGCCCTTGAGTTTGACGAAGACGCGCCGGACATCCGCAAGCAGGGCCGCATCAACGATGGGCGGCGCATGTACGCGGGGCCTGATGGCGCCGGTGAAGACGCGCGCGGCCAGGGCGATGGGGTTCGTTATTCAGGCAATGGCTCGAACGGCGGCTCGAACGGTTCAGCGGGAGGGTCAGCGGGAGGGTCCTCCGGTGCATGGGGCGCAGGCACTTCCCGCGATTCGCAATACGCGCGGCCAGAACGTGCGCCGCGCCGTGACTTCTCACGTCCAACGCCCGCCTCGCGTGATCCGTTTTTTGACAAACCTTATGAGGCCGTGGCGGCGTCAGAAGCCGTGCCGTCGTGGGAAGCTGCGGTCAAGCCTGCTAACCGCAGCATTTCGGCCAATATCAAGCCCAAGCGTCGGGTGGCAGCGCTTTTCAAGGCGGAAACCGCCTGATTCTGGTGTCGATTTGGGCTGTAGCCCTTGTCCTGCTTGCCTAGTCAGCTACTAATATAATAGTATTCACCGCCGCAAGCGCTGATGGCAAAGCCAGCAGCAGGCTCAGTTGCCCGGTTTTTGCGCCGCATCGCACGGCACCTGAATCAACGTTTGCGGTTGGCCGCCAGCGGGCGCTCCGGCCAGCCGCAACGCACTCAAAGCCCCGCCCCACACGCAGCCTGAATCCAGCGACAGCAGGTCGGGGCGGTCGAGCCAACCCAAGGTTGACCAATGGCCAAAAGCCACGATGCTGCTGGCAGTTTTGCGCCCCGGTGCATCAAACCACGGCAAGTACCCCGCAGGCGCAGAGTCCGCCGTCAGGCCCTTCGCGTCAAACTCCATCTCACCCTGCGGCGTGCAAAAGCGGATTCGCGTGAGCGCGTTGATGATGCAGCGCAGGCGCGGCGCGCCGCTCAAATCGTCGCGCCACTGCGCGGGTTCGTTGCCGTACATCTGGTGCAGAAAATCGTTCAAGTCCAGGCCGCGCAAGACCGATTCCACCTCAGCCGCCAGGCCCATTGTTTGCGCCGCCGTCCACTGCGGCAGCACGCCTGCGTGCACCATCAAATAGTCTTTGCAATCGACAGTGTGGTGAATCGCCAGCCGCTGCTGGCACAGCCACGCCAGCATCGCAGCCCGGTCTGGCGCGTGCAGCACACCGTCCAGCGTGTCGCTGCGCCCGGCCTTGCGCACGCCGTGGGCCACGGCCAGCAGGTGCAGATCGTGGTTGCCCAGCAAGCACTGCGCTGATGCGCCGAGCGCCATCAGGCGGCGCAGCACACCGGCAGAATCCGGCCCCCGGTTCACCAGGTCGCCCAGCAGGTACAGCGTGTCGCGGCTGGGCGAGAACGCAATTTCAGCCAGCAGGCGCTGCAAGGCGCTGTCGCAGCCCTGCACGTCGCCAATCAAGTAAAGTGCCATGGTGTCTATTCTCGCTCCCGCCTCATGGAATTTTTATTGATCGTGCTGCTCACCCTGCTCAATGGGGTGTTTGCAATGTCGGAGCTAGCGCTGGCGGCCAGCCGCAAAGCGCGCTTGAGTGCCATGGCCGAGGCGGGTGATGCCGGGGCCAGTGCGGCGTTGACGCTGCTGGCCAACCCGAACCAGTTTTTGTCGACCATTCAGGTGGGCATCACGTCCATCGGCGTGCTCAACGGCATTGTGGGCGAAGCGGCGTTCAGCGATGGCGTGGCGCACTGGCTGCAGGGCTTTGGCGTCACGCCCAAGGCGTCGGCCATTTCTGCCACCGCGCTGGTGGTGACGGCCATCACCTTCACCACCATCATCTTTGGCGAACTGGTGCCCAAACGCATCGGCCAGCTCTACCCCGAGCCAGTGGCACGCTGGGTGTCGCGGCCCATGCTGTGGCTGGCCAAGGCCGCCAACCCGTTCGTCAAGTTGCTGTCGGCCACCACGCAGGGCACCTTGAAGCTGCTGCGCATCGACACCAATGCCGCGCGCGCCGTGACCGAGGAGGAAATAAGCGCCAGCCTGGAAGAGGGGCGCGACGCGGGCGTCATTGAGCACCACGAGCACCAGATGGTGCAAAACGTCTTTAGCCTGGACGACCGGCCGCTCACATCGCTGATGATCCCGCGCACCGATGTGGAGTGGCTGGAAGCAACAAACTCGGTTGCCACCAGCCTGCAACGGGCCGGGCACGCGGGCGAGCGGGGCGCGCACTCCTGGTACCCGGTGTGCAGGGGGTCGCTGGACGATGTGGTGGGCGTCATCAGCGTGGGCAAGCTGCTGCAACTGGGTGCAGACTATCCGGGCACGATTGAGCCGCATGCCCAGCCCGCCGTGTTTGTGCCCGAAACCCTCACCGGCATGGCGCTCTTGGCGCAGTTTCGCGCACGTTCCGGGCGCATTGTGTTTGTGGTGGACGAATACGGCGTGGTGCAGGGCGTGATGACGCCCGGCGACCTGCTGGAAGCCATTACCGGCGAGTTGCAACCCACCGCGCAGGTGGACGCCTGGGCCACGCTGCGCGATGACGGCTCGTGGCTGCTGGACGGTCTGATGCCTGTGGGCGAATTGAAAGCCCGGTTGGACATTCACGACCTGCCCGAAGAAAGCCGGGGCCGCTACAACACCGTGGCCGGCCTGCTGATGGCGGTGTCGGGTCAACTGCCCGCCACCGGCGAGCGCATTGAATGTGCAGGCTGGCTGTTTGAAGTGGTGGACCTGGATGGCAAGCGCATTGACAAGGTGATTGCCGCGCGCCTGGCGGTGCAGGACGAGGTGGATGCGTCGGGCTGATGTTGCCCTGTGGCCCAGGCCCTACATCCGGCCCGCCAGGCCGTAGGCCCAGTAGCCAATGATTTCGTGCAACGCATAGTGCCATTTTTC
>JANYJD010000271.1 GCA_025358555.1 Rhodoferax sp. | reverse complement strand
TCCAGATCACCACGACGCCCAACCCGAAGCAAAAACGCGCACTCGAACTGATCGGCCACATCAAACTGTAGACAGAACGTGGAACCAAAAACTCGGGTTCATGAGAGGGAAAACTCGCTTTTTTGGGGGAGGAACTTCAGGCTACGGCAGCGGGGCGGCGGAATTGCTGGCGCTCAAAGACATTGATCTGGACATCAACGCCGGGGAGTTTGTCGCCATCATGGGACCCAGTGGCTCGGGCAAATCCACCGCCATGAACATCCTGGGTTGCCTGGACACCCCCACGGCTGGCCAATACCTGTTCAAGGGCGCGCATGTCGAATCGCTGTCGCGCGATCAGCGGGCACGGCTGCGCAGGCGCTACCTGGGGTTTGTGTTTCAGGGCTTCAATTTGCTGGCCCGCACCTCGGCGCAGGAAAATGTCGAGCTGCCGTTGCTGTACCGGGGCGACAGCGCCAGCGTGCGACGCACCGCGGCGGCCAAGGCGCTGACGTCCGTTGGCCTGGGCGGCTGGGAGCACCACACACCGTCTGAGTTATCAGGTGGCCAGCAGCAGCGCGTGGCCATTGCGCGCGCCATCGTCACTGAGCCTGCGGTGGTTCTGGCAGACGAGCCCACCGGCAACCTGGACACCGAGCGCAGCCACGAAATCATGGCCTTGCTGCTGGGCTTGAACACCCGCCAAGGCATCACCGTGCTGATGGTGACGCACAAGCCCGACATGGCGGTCTATGCGCGGCGCATGGTGCATTTTGTCGATGGCCGCATCGCCAAAGACGCGGCCAATCCGCACCCAATCACCCACGCCCCGGCCGGACTGACCGCAGAGATGAGCACCTGATGCTGTACAGCGTGTTCATGCTTGCCTTGCGCTCGGTGCAGCGCAACATGCTGCGGTCTTTTTTGACCATGCTGGACATCGTAATCGGCGTGGCAGCCGTCATCACCATGGTGACCTTGGGCAATGGGGCCACGCAGGCGATCAGGGCGCAAATCTCAGGCCTGGGCACCAACCTGCTGGTGATTGGCCGGGGCCAGCGGCTCGGTGGCTGGGGTGGGGGCGGTGTGCCTGAATTCACCGAGGCCGACGCCCAGGCCATCCAGTCGCAAATTGGCGGTGTGGCCGCAGTGGCACCCACAGACCGTTTCGGCAGCACAGTGGTGGCCAATGGTCGCAACTGGGCCTCCAGCGTCACTAGCAGCACCATTGCGTGGTTTGAAACAGGCAACTGCAGCCTGGCCAGCGGCGTAATGTTCACCGACGAAGAATAGGCTGCGGGCGCTGCCGTTTGCATCATTGGCGAGACGGTTCGGCGTGAGCTGTTTGGCGGTATGGCGGGCCAGACGGGCTTGGGCGAGTTGCTGCGTGTCAAGCAGTTCTCATGCGAGGTGGTAGGCATCCTCATCAGCAAGGGCCAAGGCGGGCAGGGCGAGCAGGACGACATTGTGCTGGTGCCGCTGCATACCCTGCAAAGGCGCGTCACCGGCAACCGCAAGGTCAATACGCTGCTGCTGCGGGAGCGGCGCAAGCTGGCCGACGGGCTGGACGACAGCTTCAATATTTTTGACACCCAGCAACTGGCTGAAACATTGTCCAGCACCACCCGCTTGCTGACCAGCCTGCTGGGCGCCGTGGCCGCTGTGAGCCTGCTGGCGGGTGGCATCGGCATCATGAACATCATGTTGGTCAGCGTGACCGAGCGCACCCGAGAAATTGGCCTGCGTCTGGCCATTGGCGCTCTGGAAGACGAGGTGTTGCTCCAGTTTTTGATTGAGGCCGTGGTGCTGGCGGCCCTGGGCGGGCTGATTGGCATTGTGATTGCAACGGGTGCCTCGTATGTGCTGGCCGGGGCAATGGCTGTGCCCTACCAGTTTGACGTGCAAATCAATGTGCTGAGCTTTGTGTTTTCAGCCGTCATTGGCGTGGTGTTTGGCTACTTCCCGGCGCGCCGGGCCGCGCGCATGGACCCCATCGAGGCACTGCGGCATGAGTAGCACCTACAACTGGCCTGGCGTATGTGCGCTACCGCACAGACAGGGGTCAAATCAAGGGTGACAGTACAACTGCGGGAGAAGCCTCCCGTCGGCCCATTTCATTTCCAGCAGGAGATCCCCCATGAAGCAGCCCAACCTTTCCGCCAAAACCCTGCATGCCCCCCCACACCCTTGAATCCCAAGGAATACCCTTTGGATGGGCAGACCCAGGCAACGGCGGGGCGCGCCCAGGTTCGTGAAGAGACACACTCCACCCGGTCGCCGCGCGAATCAAAACGCCCGATAGAGAGAACTGCGAGAACTGGAAAGAGCCACGCTGGCGCCTGACGCCAACGCCGCGACTTTCGAGGCCACCATTCTGTGGCTGGTCCACACCCGTGTGCACCCCTCGTTCAACGGTTTTTTCAACGCCGTGACCCTCACTGGGTCGGCTGGTTTTCTGGTACCCGCTTCCGTGTGTACGGTGATTGCGCTGCTGGCTGCCAAGCGCAAGTTTGAGGCGCTGCTGATGGCGGCGTCCATGATCACGGCGCCGATGGCCGTCTATGCTTTGAAATCAACCTTTGAGCGAACCCGCCCGGCATTGTGGGACGTGCCTTTGTACTGGGGTTCCAGCTTTCCCAGCGGCCACACACTGAGCACAACGGCTTTCGCTCTTGCCTTGGTGCTGTGCATTGCAAGGATCTGGCCACAGCGCCGTGGCCCGGTCATGCTGGCGATCGTGATCGCCGTTCTTTGGACGTTGGGGGTGGCGCTGTCTCGCCTCGTCATTGGCGTGCATTGGCCGACCGATGTGCTGGCCTCCTTGGGGCTGGGTGTTGTCATTCCGCATTTTTTCGCTTTCATGTTTGACTTGCATCAACGCGGCCGAGCGCGAAGAAATTGACACTTGCGTGCGCTGGCGCACAGACGGGCGGCGTAAGCCGCGCAATAATGGAGCAATTCGCGCCACCGCATTTCCGCATTCACACAAGGAGCAGAAAATGAAAATCGTTTTGGCCGCAGACGGCAGCAAGTACACCAAAAAGGCGCTGGCCTTCCTCGTCACCCACGAAAGCATGGCGGGGCCGGCGGATGAGATTTTTGTGCTCAACGTGCAGATGGCCGTGCCAGCGCGGGTGAAGCGCATGCTGGGTGCTGGTGAAGTGCTCGCCTACCACCGTGATGAAGCCAGCAAGGTGCTTGACCCCATCAAGCGCTTTCTTGACCGGCATTCATTGCACTACCGCAGCGCCTGGGTGGTGGGTTCTCCTGCCGACGAAATTGTGCGCGCTACGCACCGCGAAGGCGCCCAAATGCTGGTCATGGGCACGCACGGGCATGGCCTGTTGGGCCGTGCCTTGATGGGCAGCATTGCCCAGCGCGTGATTGCGGACTGCGATATTCCGGTGCTGCTGGTGAAGTAGTGGACCTTGCTTACCCTATGGAACCCATGGAAGTGTCGGCACAGACCGGCCTGTCTGCAGGGCAGGTGCTGCAGCAAAGGCAACGTTACGGATCCAATCAACTGCCAGAGGCCGCGCCGCGCCCGGCATGGCATGTATTTGCATTCCAGTTCAAGAGCATCCTGATTCTCATCCTGATTGGCGCGGCAGGCCTGGCCGCGTTGATCGGCAACTTAACGGACGCCCTGGTCATTCTGGCGGTCGTGCTGATTAATGCCACAGTCGGTTTTTACCAGGAGTACCGCGCCGAGCAGAGCCTGGCGGCGCTCAAAGACATGCTGCCGGCCACAGCGCGCGTGCGCCGTGATAGCCAAAAGAACGAAATTCCTGCGGCAGACTTGGTGCCTGGCGACCTGGTGTTGCTGGAGGCAGGTGACCTGGTGCCGGCTGACGGGCGCTTGCTGTTTGCTGTGGGGCTGGAAGTGGACGAGTCCACGTTGACTGGCGAATCACAACCCGCGCGCAAACAGGCCACTTCGCAAGTGGCCGCAGATGTGCCTTTGGCCGAGCGGACCGACAGGGTATACATGAACACCCTTCTGACGCGCGGGCGGGCAGAAATGACCGTGACGCAGACGGGCAAGCTCACCGAAATGGGCCGCCTGTCGGAGCAGCTCGCTGCAACCAGCGAGGCACCCACGCCATTGCAAATGCAACTCGACCACTTGGGCAAGCGCTTGGGCGGCATCGCCCTGGCGCTGGTGGGCCTGCTGACGGTACTGGAGCTGCTGCGCGGCACCGCGCTCGCGCACATTGCGCTGGATGCCATCGCGTTGGGCGTTGCCGCCATGCCCGAGGGCTTGCCGGTGGTGGTGACCGTCACGCTGGCCCTGGGCATGCGCAACATGGCGCGCCAGCGGGCCATCGTCAAACGGCTTGCCAGCGTTGAAACGCTGGGGTGCACCACGGTGATCTGCTCTGACAAGACGGGCACGCTGACGCTCAACCAGATGACGGTGCGCGCCGTTTTCTGCCAGAGCCGGCGCTTCGAAGTGACAGGTGAAGGCTATGGGTTTGCTGGTGAAATCCGTGGCGCGGGTGGCAGACTTCCAGCTCCGGATCTGAAACCGCTGCTTGTAGCGGTAGTTGCGTGCAATGACAGCCATGTCAATGACGGCAAGGTCATTGGCGACCCTATGGAGGCGGCCTTGCTGGTGTTGGCCCACAAGGGCGGGGTGTTGCCCGATGCGGTGGCCGTCGCGCTGCCCCGGCTGGCAGAAATTCCGTTTGACACCGCGCACAAGTACATGGCAAGCTTCCACCGCGATGGTGCGCAGGTGCAGGTGTTTGTAAAAGGTGCGCCGGACGTGCTGCTGGGGCTTTGCACCCAGGCGCTCACGGGCAACGGCATGAGTGGGCTGGGCCCGTCAATGCGCCAGCAATTGCAGGCGGACTACGCGGCATTGGCCAACCTGGGTTTGCGGGGGTTGCTGATCGCGTCAAAGACCATCACGCTGGGCAGGCCTGGCACTCCAGATGCGCCAGTTGCTTTTGTTCCCTCAGGTGATCTTTCTTCCTGGATTGCCGACCTGACCTTCCTCGGTCTGGTCGGGCTGATGGACCCGCCCAGAGTTGAAGTAAAAGTTGCCATACAGCAATGCAAAGAGGCCGGCATCAGTGTGCGGATGATCACGGGCGATCACCCGCTTACAGCATCGGCTATCGCCCGCGAACTGGGCCTGGAAGGCCGGGCCATGACAGGCGCAGAGCTTGACCGCATCGGCTCGGACCAACTGCCTGCCGCGATCAACGACGTGGCGGTTTTCGCCCGCGTCACACCGCTCAACAAGGTGCAGATCGTGCGCGCCCTGCAACAAGATGGGCACGTGGTTGCAATGACGGGGGATGGCGTGAACGACGCGCCGGCTCTAAAAAGCGCTGACATCGGTGTTGCCATGGGCAGCGGCACGGCAGTGGCAAGGGCCGCTGCGACCATGGTGCTGACCGACGACAACTTTGCGACGCTGGTGTCCGCTGTGCGCCAGGGGCGCACGCTGTACGACAACATTGTGAAGTTTGTACGGTTCCAGCTGTCCACCACGATAGGCGCGATTTTGACAGTGCTCTTTGCGCCGCTGCTGGGCTTGCCTGAGCCGTTCACGGCCGTGCAGATTCTGTGGATTGCCATCATCATGGATGGGCCGCCTGCGGTCTCCCTGGCGCTCGATTCCGCGCGCCCCGGCATCATGAACGAGCCTCCGCGCAGCCGGGCCGAGCCGCTGCTGACCATGGCGCGTCTTGCCAAAGTGATTGTCTATGGGCTGACCATGACAGTCGGCACACTGGGTGTGCTCAATTACGCCGTGCAGGCGGGCATGGCCCAACAGGCGCCAACGCTGGCGTTCACCACCTTTGTGCTGTTCCAGTTTTTCAACGTGTTCAATGCCCGGGTGGAGCGGGGCACCGCATTCAACAAGCACTTCTTTGACAACCCCATGCTGTGGGCCGCCCTGGGAGGTGTGATTGTTCTGCAGGCCCTTGCGGTTCAATGGCCGGTCGCCCATTCACTATTTGGCACTCAATCCATAAGCGCTGCGAACTGGGGTATCGCCATCGGCGTAGCGGCCTTGATACTGTTTTTGGAAGAGGCGCGCAAGCTGGCAGTTGCGCTGTTGGGACGTGCCGTTTTGCGCACGAATGCGATTGATCCTGCCCCTCTTAAGAAGGAGTCTGCATGACTACACCATCCAACTGGGCCATTGCAGTTCCTGTGCTGCGCCACAGAACATGATTGCCTACGGTACTGACACATTTGATGCCAAAGACTACGTCCGGACCGGTCTGGTCATTACGCTGGCGGCGACCCCGCTGTTGGTGATTTTTGCGCTCACCTACTGGCCCTGGATGGGCTGCCTGACAAAGGCGGTATGACAACCGACGTCAAGCCTTACATCCTGCCGTTTTTACATCACCATTTTCCAAAGAGGTTTTATGTCACTCAAAATGCAAGCCGCCGTTGTCGAAGCGTTTGGCAAACCGCTGGTGCTTCGGGAATGGAATGTTCCAACGCCCGGCGTCGGCCAGATCCTTGTCAAGACCGAAGCCTGTGGCGTCTGCCACACCGATCTGCATGCTGCGCGGGGGGACTGGCCTGCCAAACCCACGCCGCCTTTCATTCCGGGCCATGAAGGCATCGGGCGCGTGGTCGCAGTCGGTTCGGGCGTGAAGGCCGTTAAGGAGGGTGACCGGGTTGGAGTGCCGTGGCTTTACTCGGCCTGCGGTCACTGTGAGCATTGCCTGTCGGCCTGGGAGACGGTGTGCGGCGAGGCGCAGTTTGGCGGGTACACCAAAGACGGCGGCTTTGCGGAGTACATCCTGGCCGACCCCAATTACGTGGCCCGCATCCCTGCAGGTTTGTCTGCTATCGATGCTGCACCCATCATCTGCGCAGGGGTCACCACCTACAAGGGCATCAAGGAAGCCGCCACCAAGCCCGGCGACTGGATCGCAATCTCTGGCGTGGGTGGCTTGGGCCATTTGGCGATTCAATACGCCAAGGCCATGGGCCTGTACGTCTGCGCGGTGGACATTGACGATGCCAAGCTGGCGCACGCCAAACTGATGGGCGCCGATGCGGCGGTCAATGCCAAGACAGACGAAGCGGTGGATGCCGTCAAAAAGGCAACTGGCGGCGGTGCCCACGGCGTCTTGATCACCGCGCCCTCGCTCGCAGCATTCAAACAGGGCGTGGGCATGACGCGAAAGCGCGGCACCTGTGTTTTGACGGGGCTACCACCCGGTGAGTTTCCGTTCCCGCTGTTTGATGTGGTGCTTAACTGCATTACCGTGCGCGGCTCATTGGTCGGGACCCGCCAGGACATGGCAGAAGCACTGGCATTCGCGGCTGAGGGCAAGGTGAAGGCAGATATTGAATTGCAACCCTTGTCTGCCATTAACGCCGTACTCGACCGGCTGCAACGCGGGGATGTGGCGGCCCGCGTGGTGTTGGAGTTTGCGGATTCTTAGTCTTACTGTGTCACAAATATGAGACATAATGCGTTCTTCTTTCCTATCAAGGGGATGAAATGGACATCGCCAAAGAGTTTGATCGGTATATGGGTTATCTGATGCAAGGACTCGGTCATGCGGACCGGCATGCGGGTTTGAGCGGCTACTGCACCGGTCTCATGCTCCCGCTGTCGCGCAAGAGCGTCAAGCCCATGGCGGCACGGGTTGACCCATTGCATGCCAGCGCCAAGCACCAGTCGCTGCACCACTTCGTCGCCAAGGCCCAATGGAGCGACCAAGATCTGCTGCGACGCGTGGCCCAATGGGTCGTCCCCGCGATGGACTTCAGCGCTGGGGGCTGGTGGATCATCGATGACAGCGCCTTTCCCAAGAAGGGCACGCACTCGGTGGGGGTGACACGCCAATACTGCGGCGTACTGGGCAAGCAGGACAACTGTCAAGTGGCGGTAAGCGTGACACTGGCCTGCGAGGAAGGCAGCCTGCCGGTGGCCTGGCAACTCTACTTACCCCATATTTGGGCCGAAGACAAGGTGCGTCGGCTCAAGGCCGGGGTCCCTGCGGACATCGCATTTGCAACCAAGCCGCAAATTGCACTGCAACAGATACGCAACCTGCTCTCGCAAGGAGCGCCTAGGCACTGCGTGCTGGCCGATGCCGGTTATGGAATCGACTACGCGTTTCGTCAGGGCCTGAGTGATCTGGGTCTGCGCTACATGGTGGGCATTACCTGTGCCGTCGTTGTCTGGCCCCCAGGCTTGGAGCCGCTACCGCCCAAACCTTACAGCGGCATGGGCCGCCCGCCGGTGATGCCCCGGCGTACCGCCAAACGCCAACCCGTGAACGTGAAGACCCTGGCACAGAGCCTGCCCGACAGTGCATTTCACAGCATCAGTTGGCGCGAAGGCACCAACAAGCGGCTGACGGGCCGCTTTGCTGCGCTGCGGGTACGCTGCGCGGGCGGCAATGTCGGCAAGGCCCGCCTGCTGCCTGAGCAATGGCTGCTCATCGAATGGCCAGCTGATCAGGCCGAGCCAGAGAAATACTATTTGTCCACACTGCCAGAGACGACAGCATTGAACGATCTGGTAGGCGCCGCGCATATGCGCTGGAGAATCGAGCGCGATTACCAGGACTTAAAGCAAGACCTGGGGCTGGGTCACTATGAAGGACGAGGATGGAGGGGTTTCCACCACCACGCCACTCTCAGCATTGCAGCGTACGGCTTCCTGATGGCGCAACGACTCAAGGCTGGCAGCGATGCCAGCGGTAAAAAAAACTGCGCCCAGCGCCAAATGCCTACCATTCCCGACGATTACGTCCCTCGGGGCAGCCCAGCGCGCGCAGCGTCACGTGGCAAACTCGATCACAACGCTACGCTTGCAACTAGCCGTCGCCCTCGCAATCGCTCTAAGATATTGTCCACATTGCAGCTCGATAAATCTGTGGTTACGTTTGTGACACAGTAAAATTAGTATTTGCCAAGGAGTTCCATTGATGCCCACCGTCTCTGTCAAACTGGCTGAAGAAACCAAACTGCGTCTCAACCGGCTTGCGGCAAGCCAAGGCGGGACGCCACGCCATCATGGTGGACGCCATTGAATCCACCCTTACAAATGCTGAAAATCACAACGCCTTGGTGGCGACTGCGCTGCGCTCGCGCCAGCAGGTGATTGAGTCTGGCCGGGTGATTGACGGCGCTGCGTTTGGTGACTACCTCAAAGCCCGCGCGCGGTTTGGAGGCCGCTCGCTCCGAGCCGGTGCGCATTGACTCATTGGTAGCGCGCGCTGGAATGATCCGCTGGGTTCTGTCAACGCACGGGGGAAGCAGCCGAACGCGGTTCTATGGCTCCGCAGCCAAGGGCGCGTAGTTCGCCTGATAGACCGAGTTCGCCAGGAAGCGGGTCATCAGGTTGCGCACTACCGGAGGAAGGCTTCTAATGCGGTCGCAGCGGCGGGTCTGTTCAAAGTGAACCTGCTCTGGGGATTGCAACTGCGCCAAAGCTTCATGTGCCGGGCTTGCGTACGATGCGAAGCGGGCTCGCAGCCGTTCCAGCCGCCCCCCCAAGGGATCATCGAACGGCCTGTCAACCGCAGCGTCCGCGTAACAGTAGGCCTGACCACCACCCACAGGTATGAACAGAAAAATCCCGTAGTCGCCCATAAAAGCGGTCCACCCCGTGATCGAAGCGGGGCACTGCACGAGAAAGCGGCAGCCAACTTGGCCGCAGTAACGCGGCTGGGCGTTGCCGAACACGAGTGCAGTGTTGCACTCTGTCTGGCACATAAAACGGTGCCTTTTCGGCCATGGCGGCGTTGCAAATCCGCGCGATACCCACTGGTATCGCTGTGGTTTGCGCCTTGCCCTGTCCAAAAATCCATCCGTTTTATTTGTGCCATCACGAATGCAACACGACACTAGCGCACGGCTTTTCCCGAGATGAAGGGGTTTTCCCGCGCCAACCTGATGTACCTGCGGGCTGTTGCCCAGGCGTGGCCAGATGCGGCAATCGTCAAACAGGTTGTTGGACAATTACCTTGGGGACATAACTTGGTGCTGCTGTCCAGGCTGAAACACCCGCAGGAGCGATTGGCCTATGCGCAAAGTGCCGTTCAGCACGGCTGGTCGCGCAATATGTTGACCATCCACATCGGAACCCGCCTGCTGGAGCGCAGCGGCAAGGCAGTCATCAACTTCGACGTCCGTTTGCCCAAGCCGCAGTCCGACCTGGCCCGCGAGTCGCTGAAAAACCCTTACCGTTTTGACTTTCTGGGCCTGACCGATGAAGCGCAGGAGCGCGAGGTCGAAAACGCCCTGGTGAAACACGTCACGGAATTCCTGCTGGAGCTGGGCGCAGGCTTCGCCTTCGTGGGCCGGCAGGTGCTGCTGCGTGGGCGGAGACGAGTTTTTCATCGACCTGCTGTTCTACCATCTCAAGCTGCGTTGCTATGTCGTGATCGAACTCAAGGGCGGCAAATTCAAGCCCGAACACCTGGGCCAGTTGGGTTTTTATCTGACTGCCGTAGACCGCCAGGTAAAACACGCGCAAGACAATCCCACCATTGGCCTGTTGCTGTGCAAGAGCAAAAACAAAGTGGTCGCCGAATATGCCCCGGGGAGACAAGTCCCAGCCCATGGGCATTGCCGAATACAAGTTGCTCGAGTCCCTGCCCCCCGAGCTGCAAACCAGCCTGCCCAGCATTGAGCAGATTGAGCGTGAGCTAGGGGATCACGACAATACACCCTTGGAGGAAGGAGCTGAATGAACAGCTCTATCAGTTATCCTGTCATCGCCGATTGAATATTGACCCACCGGGGGTCAGTTTTCGGTCGGCGGCAACACTTGCGGTTTGACAGCGAGTGCGCGGCGCAGGCCGCCCGTATTCGAGTCGAGCTGGAGGCTCTGGTCACACCCATTGGCCTGCACAACACACTGATTTCATATTAGATGTGATTCACCGTGCTGCCAAATCAGAGATTAGCGCAGAGCGGTTCAGTTTGAAGGTCTGCGGATAATCGGCAAATGGAAACATCACTGCTACCCTACAGCATCACCGGCCCTGCCGCATGGGTTGGCCCTGCAATGGCCAAGGATGAAGGCGCCTGGCTGTACCACCTTTCGCCGGGAGACATTGCCGATCTGGAAACTGCGGCGCGGCACTACCTCGCGTTGCACCGCGACGTGGGCGAGATTACCGCCGCTGATTTTCCTTTGGCCTCATTTGTCGGCCACTTGAATGCGCTGCAGAGGAAGCTGTTGCATGGCAACGGAATCGCGGTACTGCGCGGCTTGCCCGTTGCGGGCTACAGCCAGGAATTCGCCGCCACGGTTTTCTGCGGCATCGGCGCACATCTCGGCAGTGCACGGTCACAGAATGCTGCGGGCCACATCCTCGGGCATGTGCGCGACCTTGGCCTATCGTCCAAAGATCCGAACACACGGATTTACCAAACGGCCGAGCGCCAGACCTTTCACACTGACAGCGCTGACGTTGTGGGCTTGTTATGCCTGCGCGAGGCGAAGGAAGGTGGGCAGTCTTTGCTGGTCAGCGCTGAGACGATCTACAACCGCATGCGGGCGCTGCGACCTGACTTGCTGGAAAAGCTGTTCGACCCTATCGCCACCGACCGCCGGGGTGAAGTACCTCAAGGCGCTTTGGCCTGGATGACGATCCCTCCGCTAAGCTGGCACGAAGGGCGCCTGACCGTGTTTTACCAACGCCAATACATCGACAGCGCGCAAAGATTCGAGGGTGCGATGCGCCTGACGCCCGCGCACGTCGAAGCGCTCGACATGTTTGATGCATTGGCCAATGACTCCGAACTGCATTTCGGCATGCAATTGCAGCCCGGTGACATGCAGTTTGTCTACAACCATTCACAGCTGCATGACCGCACCGGATTTGTCGATTGGCCCGAACCAGGCAACAGACGGCACCTGCTACGGCTTTGGCTGTCCATTCCAGGCGACCGGCCATTGCCAGAATGCTTCAAGCAGCGCTATGGCTCTGTCGAGATCGGCAATCGAGGCGGTATCGTGACGAAAGAGACACGGTTGCACGCACCTCTGGATGTGCATACCTAGCTGCAAATATCATATTATTGAACTCAAGGCGCAGCCGTGGCAACCCCGATCGGTGCAAGGTGACTTGGCTGCAAATGCACAACATGAACGATGTTGCGGCTTCGGCGCGCGAGCGTTTTTTGGCCAAGGTTTCGCGTGTGCTGAGAGCCTTATCAAAATGCCTGGCCGGTCGAAGTCCATGGAGTATTCAACACCGCGCCGGCGCAGGTCTACCAGGGCGTCGGGGTTGGTTGACTCCAGGATGTCCTTGTCTTCGCGCGTGATCTCGGCGTCAAAGTCAATCAGCATCTGCGCCGGGCAGTCGGCTTCGGTGTCATTGCGGAAGAGCCATTGGCATAGCTCCATGTTGCCGTCGTCAATCGGCGTAAAGCAGTTGATGATGATGTGCCGCCGCCCTTCCCGCCCGTTGGCTGCGGGGTATTCAATGTCGAGCCGGCGTGAGAACGGCAAGAAATAGGCGTTGCGCATGTGTTCCGTGGTGATGGGGTCTTTGACGCCGCTGATGCTGCGGAATTTTTCGACTGGAAGATGGTGCGGTAGGCCGGGTCGTCAAATTCTGGAATGCCGGAGAGATCACACCCAGGCCGTACGTGCGCAAAGCGTTCGCCAAGTATCTGGAGTGCGGCATCTTCGCTCATGGCTTTGCCCGCGCCCGCTGTGATGACTGCGGGCACGACTACTTCGTCGACTTCTCCTGCAAGGGTCGCGGAGTCTGCCCCTGGTGCACCACACGGCGCATGGTGGAGACGGCGGCGCACCTCACTGACCACGTCTTCCCGCTCCTGCCGGTGCGCCAGTGGGTGCTGTCCGTCCCCAAACGGCTGAGCTACTTCATGCAGCGTGATGGGGTAGTGCTGAATATGGTGCTGCGGATTTTTCTGCGGGTCATCGCGCAGAAGCTGCAAGCCTACAGCCCCGGTGCGGTAAATATGGACAAAGCAGGCTTGCACATCGGTGCAGTGGCTTTCATCCACCGCTTTGGCTCCAGCCTGAACGAGCATGTGCACTTCCACGTCTGCGTGGTCGATGGGGTGTTTGAGGAAGTCGCGGCAGAGGAGGGCGCTGCGGACGGCAATGGCGACACTGGCGCCGCTGGTTGCAGTGCAGGCCGAATCGACCAGCACGGGCGTGGCTGCGCCAGGGTCAACGCCGCTGGGCAAGGCGCTGCTGGCCACGCCCGAACCAGTGCCACCCAAGCGCGCAGCGCACTATCTGTGGGCCGTGCTCATCGCCCGTATCTATGAAGTGTTCCCGCTCTTGTGCCCTATCTGTGGTGGACAGACGCGCATCATCGCCTTCATCACGCACAGTGCCGATATCCGGCACATCCTGGAGCATATCGGGGCAGATTGCGAGCCGCCCCACATTGCCTCGGCGCGTGGGCTTGCGCTGTGGGATGGGATGGGTGTGATGCGCTGGCAGAGGTGAGGGGTCGCAAATCGGGCCGGACTGGGAGCTTGCAGCCCACCCGGTGCCGGACAACGAAGTGGACCAGCGCATCAGTTGGTGACAAAGAAAAACGGCACACCCCATGTGCCGCTGCGGGGGCTTGCGTGCGCAGCGGCCGCACAGCCCAATTGCTCTGGACAAGCCCGCCTTTTTGTAGAAGCGACCACTCAAACTACAGATGTCAACGCGGTCGGATTGCCCAAAACCCGTGCCATACTTACCCTCACGCGGTTGAATTTCCTATCCCCTTGACATTTGCTGCGGAAAAGTTATAGCTTGCCTACGCGTGGCTTGAAGGGCAGCTTACAGGCAAGACCTGGGCCGCAGGTGCGGACTTCACTTTGGCAGATTGCGCAACCGCTCCCTCGCTGTTCTTCGCGGACTGGACGCATCAGATTTCCGAGGACTTTCCCGCGCTACGCGCGTACCGCGCGCGTTTGCTCGCCCGTCCGTCCTTCGCCCGGGCGGTTGAGGAGGCAAGGTATTTCCGCCCGAACTTTCCTCTGGGAGCGCCTGACCGCGACTAAGGAGACGCGCCACAAACCTCGGATGGTGTTTGTCCAAAGCGAGGCTAGCCCGGCCCGCTAGTTTTTAAGCGCTTTGTGGGAAACCCTGCTCTGCAGTAGAGACGCACTGCTCCTATCCAACCGTTTTGGGAGACTGCGGCTGCAGCCTTTGGAGTAGCAGAGCGACAACCACCGCAAGGACTAGCAAATACAGCAAGCTATTTCCCAAGGCACCAGAGTAGGCACTCAGGTTGGAAGTGGGGTCGGAGCCGCTGCAAAGTCGACCGTAAAACAGCAGACCTATTAATGCGACTCCCAAGGAGTTGCCCACTTGCTGTACGGTTGCCAGTACGCCAGACGCCACGACTGCATGTTGCGGTGACAGGCCCGCCAGCACTTTTGACACCATTGGCGCCATCACCATGCCGATACCTGCGCCTTCAATGAAGAGCACCGGAACCATCCACATCATTAGACCGTCCTGCGCACCCGACGTGACCACAGCATACTGAATGAGATGACCACTCCCCAACACCAGCGCACCAATGGTGATGGATTGCCGGCCAAGCCAGTTGCCAAGTCTAGACGCAATTGCTGAGGTCGTCGTGGGCCACCGGCAACAAACGGGACAAAGCAACTGCGTCGAAGGCCGGCCCCTCGACGATGAGGTTGAACGCGTTCGAGGCACGCAAGGCGCCGCCGTCGGTGGCGCGGAGTCGCCAGCGAACGTAGCTGTCTTCGGAATCGGCCGCCCAGGCGCCCGGCATATCGGCGGGCGGCTCGAACCGGAATCGTGCAGTTGCGCCCGCCGTGACGGCAACCTCCTCCACCTGAACCCACAACGTATCGCCCTGCCAGACCTTGCTGCTACCTGAGCTGTGCACTCGACTTTGGACCAAACGCCACCAACTGCATTCAAGCTCAGCCTGCCACCGGTCACCCGCCCTGACACCCCGGCTGAACGAGATCGCGCCGGATATGGGCCTGCCCGCGCGGGCCCCAGCGTCAAGCCGGACCAGAACCTGGCCGTATTTCAGGCGCGCGAGCAGCGCAACCACCACCATGGCAAGCAGGCCCGCGCCGACGACAACCAAAAGGGAGAGCGCCGCGACCCAAGCCCACTCACCGGCCGCGATCATGTCCGGCAGGTGCAAAGCAGCAACTGGCAACACCACGCCGCACCACAGGAACGCAGCCAGCCCCAGCACGCCGCGGGCTTCGTTCTCGGCCGGAATCGGGCCTTGCACGGACGCCGAAACAACTCTCCCATGGGTTGACACGGCGGGCCGAAGCGCGCTGCGGATCGCGAAAGCCATCGCGCCGCCAAGCCCGCCGAAGAAGAGCAACCAAGGCAGCATGGAAACCACGTACGCGGCTCGCAACTGGCGGTCGACAACCGCTTCCGTGGGGTTGCCAGGATTCACGAAAACATTGATCGGACGATGAGCATCGCGTGCGGCCTCCATCGTGCGCAAGATGTGTTCGCGCCAATCGCCGACACCTTCCGCGCCGTTGATCTGCGCGATACCGAGCCGGGTGCTGGTGTACTCCCGGCCGGCAACGTGGTATGCATAGCGAACCAGCGGGCGGACCCCATGCGCTTCGTCCACCCGGCGAACCAGTTGCACTTCGGCCGGCAAGACAGCCCACGATTTCGCCCGCACTGCATCGCGAAACGCGGTGCCAAGCTGCCACATGACGGCGCCCGACACTGCACCACAGGCGAGCGCAAATACCAGAAGCAGGCTGAGTTGCACGACCTTGGGTCTCGTCATGATGACCACCCCGTGCCAGCCAAGTCACCACCATTGCTTGGGGCGACGAATAATATATTCAGCGGCATGTTCAGTACGGCAGCGCGGCCTCAGTGCCTGAACACCGGCACTTCGAACTCTGCCTCAAAATCCGCTCCATCCATCTCGGCGAACGCCACAAGTTGCCAGGTGATCCCGTCTCCTGGGCCGTACGAGGTATCCTCAAGGTCCGCGGGCAGCTCATATTCAACCTTGATGATGGTGTCTCCCGTGGAAGATTGGCCCCGAAGTACCTTTGATGTCACCTCTTGCTTCCAGAGACTCTTGCTGCTGCTGGTGGACAGATCCTCGGGGGCGCGCGCTCGCTTCTCGCAGCGCAAGGTGAGCAGGACTTCCGGGCACGTTTCGAGTGCAGCCGGCGCGGTAATGCGACCTCGAAACGATTCTCCCTGCCGCCCGGGAAACGTCTCCAACTCCAGAAAAGTATTGCCAAACCGGCGTGCCCGCATGATCGACACACCAGCCCAGTAGACCAGTCCCAGACCGATCAGCGGAAACACCAACAGGAGCCAACCGAGGGACTCCCCGGCTTGCAACCGCGCTGGCACGGCGAAGAGCATCGGCCAGGTGCAGGCGTTCCACATAATGGCCAGGACCACGGCTCCGAAAGCCGTTGCCTTCTGATCTGACCGGATTCTCCCCATGGACCAGTCAACTCTATGGCGCCAAGGCTGGTCTGGATATTGCGCGACGAGTTGTGCCTCGGCCCGCATGCGTTGAGCCTTTCGAAATGACGCAATCAATAGCCCCCAGCCGGCGCCACCAAAGAGCACAACAAATGTCAGCGAGAAGGCCAGAGCCTCCCAGCGTACAACCGGCATGAGAATGGATTCACCGGGTACCCGCGGATTGACGTGCGCTGCGTAGGGCTCGCCCCGGGACAAATAGCCCTGCAGCTCCCCGTACGCCTTTTGGTGGAAATCGCCCAGATTGTCGGGGCCATACAGAGAAACCATCTTCCCACTGAAAGCTTGCCCGCCAACACGGTAGCTGTACGACGCAACCACCCGCTCGCTGCGCGATCCAGGCCTTTGCATTTCAACGTGCAACAACGTTGCCGGTACGGTTGGCCAAGACTGCATTGATTTCGCCGAGACCACGGTCCACGCGGCTCGGTACGCAAGGCCGCTTCCTATCAGTGCAAACGGCAAGGCCAGGAGCGCCAACAGAACAAGGCCTGTGACTGAAGACGGAAGGCGCGTAGACAACGGAGCCATGTCAAGGCCCGGCTTCTATGACGGACAGGAAATTCAACCGCATGAGGCGCAGTATCACCGCGTTTCATCAGCCGTCAAGCGCAAGGTGGAGGAACTGGATGGCCGGTGATTGTTCTGCCTTGCGATTGCTATTAACACAGTAGCTGGATACGCTTTTTTTTCGAGGCTACAGGGCTGAAACGCTCAAGAGCTTCTAGGGTTGCAGCAGCACGATGCGCTGGTACTCCAGGCGCAGCCATTGGCAATCGAGATGGGCGCCGATGCTGTCGACATCGGCAAAACCATCCACCGGCACCCGACGCTGGGCGAGAGCATTGGCATGGCTGCCGAAGTGGCGCATGGCAGCTGCACGGACGTGCCACCTGCGCGCAAGTAGACCCGTTTCCGAGGGACCCCAGCAGAGCCCGATCCGGCAACGGATCGGGCTTTGTGCTTTCAGCACCCAAACAATCGCCGCAGAATACTGTGTATTTGCACAGTATTCATGTCAACCACTTCCAAGCCCAAACTCTACAACCCACGCCACCCCGAACGTACGCTGCTGTACCAAACGGTAGCCGAGCACTACGAGACCTGGCTGGAGACAAGCCAGCGCGGGCCAGTTTGACGGGCAGGGCGACCATCACACACCCAGGCCGTATGAGCGCAAAGCGTTCGCCAAGTATCTGGAGTGCGGCATCTTCGCTCATGGCTTTGCCCGCGCCCGCTGTGATGATTGCGGGCACGACTACTTCGTCGCCTTGCTCTGGACAAGCCCGCCTTTTTGTAGCAGCGACCACTCAAACTGCAGATGTCAACGCGGTCGGATTGCCCAAAACCCGTGCCATACTTACCCTCATGCGGTTGAATTTCCTTATATGGATGCCTTATATGGATGCCTCCCGGATAGCAAGCAGAATTTGCGTTATTTTGTGAAGAAGTCGGTTGCGTCCTTATATTCGGCCTTGTTTGTGGGTGGGTCAGGTTTACCCCGACTTTGCACTGGCCCCGATGCATATTCGCTGA
>JANYJD010000268.1 GCA_025358555.1 Rhodoferax sp. | reverse complement strand
TCCAGATCACCACGACGCCCAACCCGAAGCAAAAACGCGCACTCGAACTGATCGGCCACATCAAACTGTAGACAGAACGTGGAACCAAAAACTCGGGTTCATGAGAGGGAAAACTCGCTTTTTTGGGGGAGGAACTTCAGGTTAGCGTCCAGCAGCTACGCGGCTTGCGGAATACCGCACCGCCGCTAAATCCCCAGTTGCTTGAACTCGCGCTTGGTGAATGGTGACTTCAGCAAACCTGCCTTCACTTCTATCAGCACATGTGTCTCCAAGGGTTCGCCGGGCGTGTAGAAGCTGTCGTCCAGTCGTTTGAGCACATCACGCAATTGCTCCATGCGTGTGCCTCGGTAGTAGACATAGGTGTCATGCCGAACTGAAGGGTGGCAGCCTGCGCGCAAAATACAGGTCTCGTCGAAGTGGACACCCTGCGCAGGAACGCTAGACAGGCTGACAAAGGCAATGCAGAGAGCGGAACCGTAGTTGGTGAACAGTTTGGGGTCGTTCAGAACGATAAAAAGATGTTTACCCGAGCCCGATGACGGCCCAGAGGGCATGTGCAGCGTGGCCCCAGCACAAGGCACCCAAGTCGCCATGCCTGCTCAGTGGGCTGAGCTTCGATGCGCTGCATTAATTGCAGCTTGCTGCTCCATGCGCGCAATGTAGGTCACCCAAGTCGCCATGCCTGCTCAGTGGGCTGAGCTTCGATGCGCTGCATTAATTGCAGCTTGCTGGTTCATGCGCGCAATGTAGGCGTTACTCTGCTCGGGTGAAAAATTTAGCGCTTTGAACAGTTCCTCAGGCTTCATGGGGATCATGGAACCATCAGGATCCTGCCATTCTGGGCAACCGCCGTTGTGCGTGTAATCGCGCACTTGGTATTGAGTCATATGCCCAAATTTTTTCCAAACTTCTTCCAATACCGCAACGTCTGCATCGCTCAGCTCCAGCAAATCATCTACGGTGGCGTTGCGTTTGCCATCATTGAGCGAAAGCGAATGTTCGGCCCGGTCTGACACCCAAGAATCCCAACCTCCCGGCGTAGAAATGAGCTCGCCACTCATATGGTTGTAGGTAATTGACAGCACGGGCCCATGCGGCATAGACACCAACCGATCGCCAACCACACCTTCGCCATAATTTTCGAACGAGCGGCGTTCTGCCAAATACATCAGCTTCATGAGCTTAAGTATTGAAAGGCTTGCGTTGGCCCGGATCAAAAAGAAAGCAGCAACTTGTGCGGCTTTTTTTTCGTTGAAAAGTTCTTTGAACATATAACTGTATATTTGTACAGTAAAAACCGGATGGTTGTGACTTTAACTCAATTTTGCGCCAAACTTCGAAAAGTAGTTTGATGGCAAACAATTGTTTAGTTTTTGATACTGCCCCGGCTTCACCCCACCTTCACTTTAAGCCGCCAGGCATGCAGCAGAGGCTCGGTATACCCGCTGGGTTGGGTCAGACCTTTAAAAACCAGGTCGGTAGCCGCCTTGTACGCCATTGACGTGTCAAAGTTTCCCGCCATATTTTTGTACAGCGGGTCGCCTGCGTTTTGCTTGTCGACCACGGCGGCCATGCGCTCGAAGGTTTCCTTGACCTCTGCGTGGCTGACGACGCCGTGCAGCAGCCAGTTGGCCATGTGCTGGCTGCTGATGCGCAGCGTGGCGCGGTCTTCCATGAGGCCGATGTTGTGGATGTCGGGCACTTTTGAGCAGCCTACGCCCTGGTCGATCCATCGCACCACGTAGCCCAGGATGCCCTGGGCGTTGTTGTCAAGCTCCTGCTGTTTCTCGGCGGCGCTCCAGTGGGGCGTGGCGGTGACGGGGATGGTCAGTAGGGCGCTCAAGATGGCGTTGCGTTCCTTTTTGTGGTCGGCCTTGGCGTCGAGCTTTTCAAGGGCTTTTTGCACCTTGCTGACCTTGACCTGGTGGTAGTGCAGCGCATGCAAGGTGGCGCCGGTGGGGCTGGGCACCCAGGCGGTGTTGGCGCCGGCCAGCGGGTGCGCAATTTTTTGCGCCATCATGGCGGCCATCAGGTCGGGCATGGCCCACATGCCTTTGCCGATTTGCGCCTTGCCGCGCAGGCCGCATTGCAGGCCGACGATGACGTTGTTTTTCTCGTAGGCGGCAATCCAGGCGCTGGTTTTCATGTCGCCCTTGCGGATCATCGGGCCGGCCTGCATGGCGCTGTGCATCTCGTCGCCGGTGCGGTCCAGAAAGCCGGTGTTGATGAACGCGACCCGACTGGCGGCGGCGGCAATGCAGGCCTTCAGGTTGACGCTGGTGCGGCGCTCTTCGTCCATGATGCCGAGCTTGACGGTGCTGTCTTTGAGGCCCAGCACTTTCTCCACGCGGCCAAACAGTTCGGCGGCAAACGCCACTTCGGCCGGGCCGTGCATTTTGGGCTTGACGATGTAGACGCTGCCTTTGCGGCTGTTGCGGATGCTGCCTTTGGCTTTGCCTGAACCTTGACGCTTGAGGTCATGCATCGCAATGGTGGTGGTGACCACCGCGTCCAGAATGCCCTCAGGAATCTCTTTGGTGCTGCCGTCTGCGGCGGTGTACAGGATGGCTGGGTTGGTCATCAAATGGCCGACGTTGCGCACGAACATCAGTGATCGGCCATGCAGGGTGACGGTTTTCTTTGCGCCCGCTGCGGTGTACACCCGGTCTGGGTTCAGGCCGCGCGTGAAGGTTTGGCCGCCTTTGCTCACCTCTTCGGTCAGCGTACCTTTCAAGATGCCAAGCCAGTTGCTGTAGGCCAGCACCTTGTCATCTGCGTCCACCACAGCGACAGAGTCTTCCAGGTCGAGTATGGTGGACAGCGCGGCTTCCAGCACCAGGTCGCTCACGCCCGCAGCGTCGGTCTTGCCGATGGGCGTTTTGCGGTCAATCTGGATGTCGATGTGCAGGCCGT
Source organism: Rhodoferax sp. (assembly GCA_025358555.1). Taxonomy (GTDB): domain Bacteria; phylum Pseudomonadota; class Gammaproteobacteria; order Burkholderiales; family Burkholderiaceae_C; genus JANYCG01. Next base: position 7,798 of record JANYJD010000268.1, on the reverse strand, counting down.
TGTGTTGCAGCAGGATGGATGATGGCGCGGATGCTTCGCCTTGGTAGCCAATGAACTGGCTGGCGTCTTCCAGCGTCGTTGTGGTTGCGCCTTTCGGCCCGCCTTTGAGCCCCCCGTTGAGAGTAACCACCAGCTTGCCGCCCTTGACGGTGTAGCCGGTTGAATCAACATGCGAGCCTGCCTGGAGCGGCGCCGTGCGGTCCAGCACGTAGCGCGCGTATTCGATCACTTTGGCGCCGCGCACCGGGTTGTAGCCTTTGCCTTTTTCAGCGCCATGCGCCTCGGCAATCACATCGGTGCCGTACAACGCGTCGTACAGGCTGCCCCAACGCGCGTTGGCCGCGTTGAGGGCGTAACGCGCGTTGAGGATCGGCACCACCAGTTGCGGCCCGGCTTGCTTGGCCAGCTCGGCATCCACGTTGGACGTGGTGGCCTTGACCTTTTTGGGCTGGGGCACGAGGTAGCCAATGTTTTCCAGAAAGGCTCGGTAGGCTTTCATGTCACTCGGGCTTTTGGAATCACCCGCCATGACGGGCCCTGGGTGCGCCGCATGCCACTCATCCAGTGCCGCCTGAAGACGGTCGCGCTCGGCCAGCAGGGCGATGTTTTTCGGAGCCAGGTCGGCCACGATGGCGTCAAAGCCTTGCCAGAACGTGGCGCTTGTCACGCCCGTGCCTGGCAGCACCTGCTCGTCAATGAAGCGGTGCAGGTTGTTGGCTACTTGCAGGCGGTGGATGGAGGTGCGTGCGGTCATGAAAGTGTCTCGTAGAAGATGAAAGATGAAGGATGAAAAATGATTGGGTTGCCAAGGCAGCGCAGACGGGGCGCCACTCAAAAAAACAAAAGTACGTCGCGCAGGCTGGTGCCGGTGCGGGTGGGCTGCGTGCCCAATGTTTCAAAAGGCGCGTTTTGCCGGTTCACCCACAGCGTCTGGTAACCAAACCAGGTGGCGGCCAGGGCGTCCCAGCTGTTGCTGCTGACAAACAGGATTTTAGAAGCTGGCAGGCCGCAGGCTGTCTCGCCCAGCGCATAGGCGTCGGGGTCGGTCTTGAATTTGCGGATCGGGTCCACGCTGATGACGTGGTCCAGCACATCGCCCAGGCCCGCCGAGGTGACGGCGGCGTGCAGCATCTCCGGGTCGCCATTGCTCAGAATGCCGGTGGCAATGCCCCGGGCTTTGAGCCTGGCCAGAACCGGCCCAGCGTCGGGGAAGGCCGCCAATTGCCGGTATTGCCCCATTAATTTGTCAATTTGGGGGTCAAATTGAGCTGTAGCCCTCGTCATTGGTGCATTAGTAGCTACATTTACAGTAGCATTTGTGTTGCCGGATGGGTTGCTGACGACGACGGGGCCAACCACCACCTTGTGGATCGCAAACACCAACGCGGCCCGGGTCAGCGCCCAAAACGGCTGGTACACCGATTCGCGGTTCGGCCCGCGCCGACTGGTGGTGACCAGCCGGGTGTACTCAATTTGCTTGTCGCGCCACACCAAACTCAACGCCTGGCCGTGGCCGGGGAACAGCGCTTCAGCCAGTTGGGCAATGCTGTAAACGTCAAACAACGTGCCGTAGGCGTCAAACAGCACGGCTTGGGGCGCTGGCGCGCTAGAAGGGTTTTGCATCCCTCCACTTTATTCGATGTGCCACACCGGTTAGGCCCGAATTCGGTTGCCGGTCACGAACTGAGTGAAACGACAGGTCAGGCGTGTGAAGCGCCCATTTGCGCCAGCAGTCGTGCCGCGCACTCACGCAGCGCAGCCGATGGCGAGGCGAGTGCCAAATCCAGCAAGGTGGCGGCGTAGGACGGGTCGGCGTGAAAGCGGGCCGAATCAACCCACCAGCCGTGGCCGGTCATGAGCCATTTGAAATCAACTGCGGCAAGCAGGGAAACTGCGGAACCCTGCGCTGGTTCGGACGTTTCTGGTCGGGCGTGTTGGGATGGCTGCTGTGCTGGCCGGGTAGGCATCATGGGCGGGTGGCTCTCACATGTGGGGTGGAAGAGCCCATAACGCGCCGGGCCGCCCTGCGTGCACACCCTAGTGAGGGAGCAGACTCTAATTTGGCGTTTCAACGGCCAGGTGATCGGCCATAACTTCGGCCATAACCTCGGCCATAACCTCGGCCATTTCATCTGCCATTTCCGCCTTTTTGAGCGGGTGAAGCCCTGTGCGACCGCTTCGCCGCAGACAACGCCCGGGCCGTAGCGTGTCCCCAGCCACGTCCGCTAATCCGAATACACCCGCGATTCCAAATCCCGCTACTCCAGCCACCTCAACGACCTGCGCCTGGCCAACCTCATCCGGCGTCCCGCGCCAGCCGCAAGCCGCTGAACTGCCAGCGCGCATCGGTCGGGAAAAAGTTGCGGTACTGCGCGCGCACTTGAGCTGCCGGGGTGGCGCAAGAGCCGCCGCGCAGCACTTGCTGGTTGACCATGAATTTGCCGTTGTATTCGCCCACCAGGCTCTCCCAGGGCTGGTAGCCGGGGTAGGGCTGGTAGCTGCTGCTGGTCCACTCCCACACGTCGCCCAGCGCCTGCATCAAGCCTGCGGACGCGCGGGCCACGGGCATGGGGTGCAGGGCGTTTGATTCGCTGAAGTTGCCCGCGCTTTTCAGGGCAGCCTCGTGCGGGGCCACGGCGGATTCCCATTCAAATTTCGGTGGGCAATCGCGCGCCATTCCAGTCGGCGTGCGTGGCGGATTTCCAGCGGGCAAAGGCGTCGACCTCAAAGTAACTGATGTGGGTGATGGGCGTGTGCGGGTCAATCGGCACTTCGCCGTGCAGGGTGAAGCTGCGCCAACTGGCTTGCGCATTGGCATTGGTATCGGTGCTGGCATTGGCATTGGCATCGGCAGAGTGATCCGCAGAGGCGGCCTTGGATGCAAAGGCAGATGCGGCAGGATCGCCTGAAGGATCGGCCGTGCCACTACCGGCGTTAACCTCGGGCCGGGACCAATACAACGGGGCGGTGATCTGCTGGCTGCAGCGCCATTCCCAGCCGGCCGACAGCCACCAGCGCGGGTCGGTGTAGCCGCCGTCGTGCATGAATTCAAGCCATTCCCCGTGCGTCACCAGCCGATTGGCCAAAGCATAAGGCCGCAGAAACTGCGTGTGCCGGGGGGTTTCGTTGTCAAACGCAAAGCCGTCGCCCGCGCTGCCCACCTCAACCAGGCCGCCCGCGTAGTCCAGCCAGCGCATGGGCACGGGGGCCACTGCGGCCAGCGGCCAGGCCTTGCGGTAGATGGGGCGCAGTCCGTTGCAAAACAGCAGGTGTTTGACATCGGTGAGCAGCAGCTCCTGGTGCTGCTGCTCGTGCTCCAGGCCCAGCTCGACCAACGCGGCAATTTCTTTGCTGTCGTTGGACGTCAGCACGGCCACCACACGCGCGTCCACCGATTGGCGCCACAGCAGCACCTCTTGCAGTGACGGGCGCGTCAGCAGGCCGCGCTGGGGCCGGGGATGTTTGTCGCCCACCGCGTTGTAGTAGCTGTTGAAAAGCACCTTGAAGGCGGGGTTATAGGCCTTGAAATCCGGCTCAAAAGCCTCCAGCACAAAGGTCTCAAAAAACCAGGTGACATGCGCCAAATGCCATTTGACCGGGCTGGCATCGGGCATGGACTGCGCCTGGCAGTCGTCCGCACTGAGCGGTTGCGCCAGCCGCAGGGTTTGCGCGCGCACGCTGGCAAACCGTTGGGCCAGCGGGCTGCTGGCCGGGGCTGGCACGTGGTGGGCTTGAGGGTAGGGAGTCATGGGTAAAACCTGCATAAAAATATTTGAGCACAACCAGACCACCGTCGCACGGGCGGGGTGAATCCTTACCGTTGCATACAAATCCTTGTGTTGACTGCGCAGGTCGCGCGAGGGGACGGTGGAGGTGCTGGGGTTGCCGGGGTTGTTGGGTTTATTGCAGTTACGGATGCTTCGCGATATTGACTCATTTCCCCAATATCACTATATATTACATAGCAAACTATGAAGTACAGACGAGGGCTACAGGCCATTTTGTCTCCTAATTTCGGCAAATTTGCCTCAAAACGATGCAAAATCCCGCCCGTCAAAGGACCTGGCTTGAATGCGCCCGCCCAGCCCCCGTCAAAACCGCGTCGTGGGCTGGCAATCTCCTCGTCATTCAGGCGCAGCCGTGCCACACTGCAACCCCGGCAACACCAACCAAACGGCAGGCTTCCCCATGATCAAAAACCAACACGATTTGACCCAAGCCGTACTCGCCGTCATGCAACAGACGCCCGACGCGCGTCTGCGCGAGATCATGGTGTCACTCGTCACGCACCTGCATGGTTTTGTGAAAGACGTGAAGCTCACTGAAGACGAGTTCCGCACCGGCACGGCCCTGATTGCGCGCATGGGCCAGATGACCAACGACTCCCATAACGAGGTGGTGCTGATGGCCGGCTCGCTGGGGGTGTCCAGCCTGGTGTGCCTGTTGAACAACGGCACCGCTCCCGACGGCGGGCAGAAAGAGACCACCCACAACCTGCTAGGGCCGTTCTGGCGCATGCACTCGCCGCGCACGGTCAATGGCGCGTCCATTGTGCGCAGCCCCACGCCCGGCGCGCCAATGCATGTGCAGGCGCGGGTGCTGGACACGGCGGGCACGCCAGTGGCTGATGCCGAGGTGGATGTGTGGCATTGCGCCCCCACTGGCTTTTATGAGAACCAGCTAGAAGCAAAAGCAGAGGGCCAGGCCGACATGAACTTGCGCGGCAAGTTCACCACCGGCGCGCAGGGCGAATTCAGCTTCTGGAGCGTCAAACCGATCGGCTACCCGATCCCCACCGATGGCGTGGTAGGCCAGCTGCTGGCCGCGCAGCGCCGACACCCGATGCGGCCCGCCCACGTGCATGCGCTGATCCTCAAGCCGGGCTACAAAACCCTGATCTCGCAGGTCTATGCCGATGATGACCCCAACCTTGCCACCGACGCGCAGTTTGGTGTGACGCAGGCTGTGACCGGGCATTTTGAGCGGCACGACACGCTGCCCGCTGCACGCGCGGCGGGTGAGGATGCCGCCGCGCCGTGGTACAGCCTTGACTTCACCTTCCACATGGAAGCAGGCGAGTCGCGCCTGCCGCGCGCGCCCATCAAATAGCGGACTTGCCAACCGATGTCCTGCTTGCCGCAATGCGATGGCGCCTGCCGGCCCGATGCGCATGCGGGCCGCAGTTGCGTATACTGCGCTTATGAACCAGTTAGTACATTCATCTGCGGCGTCGGCCAAAGGCTCCGCCAGAGGCGCGGACAAACTTGCGGCCAAACCTCCAGCTAAAACCCCAACCAAAGCCGAATCAAAAAAAGCGGGCAAAGGCATCGCACCCGCTGCGAAGCGGGTAGAGGCATCGCGCACCAACGACCCGGCCCGCACCATGGCGGGCATCCTGCAGGTGGCGCATGCGGAGTTTGCCGAGAAAGGTTTGAGCGGCGCGCGCATCGACGAAATCGCCGCTGCAACCCAGACCAGCAAACGCATGATTTACTACTATTTTGGCAGCAAGGAAGGCCTGTATCTGGCTGTGCTGGAAGAGTCTTACCGGGAAGTGCGGGAGATCGAAGGAAAATTGCACCTGGAAGACCTGCCGCCCGAAGACGCGTTGCGCCGTCTGGTGGGTTTCACTTTCGACCACCACCACGGCAACGAGGCCTACATCCGCCTGGTGATGTCTGAGAACATGCAGCGCGGCGCATTTCTGGCGCAAAGCAAGATCATTCAAAAGCTCAACGTGCCCGCCATTGAGGCCATCCGCAAGCTGTACGAACGCGGCGTGGCCCAGGGCGTCTTTCGCGCGCAGCTCGACCCGGTGGACATCCACAAATCCATCTCGGCGCTGACGTTTTTCAACGTGTCAAACCAGCACACGTTTGGCCTGATTTTCAAGAAGAACACGCAGTCACCTCAAGCGCTCACCGCCAGGCGTGACAGCATCATCGAGATGGTGGTGCGCTTCGTCCGCAAGTAGGCCAGCACCCGCCAGGTCTATTGAAAAAACCATCTAAGGGTTTTTGCTAGTATCTATAAAACTAACTAGTTCGTACATTAATGCCAGAATTTTGATGCCAGAACTTTGATGCCAGAACTTTGACGGCAGAACTGATCCCGAGGAGACAACCCCGTGTTTGAAAAACTCATCGACGGCTACTGCAAGCTGATTGGCTATCTGATCGCCGCCATGCTGGCCACCATGGTGGCCCTGGTGTTTGGCAATGTGTTCATGCGCTATGCCTTCAACTCGGGCTTTACTCTGTCCGAGGAGCTTTCGCGCTGGCTGTTTGTCTGGATGACGTTTCTGGGTGCGGTAGTCGCCCTGCGCAGCAACGCCCATCTGGGAAACGACATGCTGGCAGGCTCACTGTGGCTCACCTGGTGGTGGCTGGTGCGCAAGGAAGTGGTGGCACCGCCGCCACGCAAGAGCGCCGCCGAGGTCCTGGTTGCCCTGAAAGACGCTGTTCCCGCAACTCGTCATGGTGCCTGCGCGCTGGTTTTATTGAATACCCATGTTTCCCAGGTCGTCCCGATGCGCTGCTGATACGTTGGGACATTTTGCAAGGCAGTTGAATTGGTACACCACCTGCCGCCTTCAAATTTGTACTGAATACCCTTCTATCTCTGGAGACTCCATGAAACGCCTGCTACTCAAAACCATCGTTGCCGCCATCGCCAGCACTGCCGTCTTTGCCGCTCTGCCCACGTTTGCGCAGGATATCAAGGAGCGTACGCTCAAGTTCACGCTGAACGGCCCCGAAGGCCATCTCTGGGAAGTGTGATTGCCCAGTTCAGCACCAGCGTGGGTGAAGCCGCCGTGAACGAGATGGTGGCCGAGCTGGCCAAGCTGCGCAAGTAATTCCAGCACAATCCGAATCACCGTCAGACCGGCAGGCCACAGAGGCCTGCCCGCACGGCGGTGCGCAGACGCACCGGGTTCAGAAGCCGCTGGCCCGACGCGCTACAGATTGCCACTTATTCCATTTCTAAATCATTCGTGAAGTAGGCGCACCGACGAAGACAGTGCTTTTGCACGGCTAGGAGGTGCAACGCCCGGCATGGATGATTTAGAAATGGAATTACATCCCAAGGAACCCCATGAACATCCTCGTACTCAACGGCATCAACCTCAACATGTTTGGCAAGCGCGATCCAGCGCAATACGGCACCACCACCTTGGCTGAAATTGATGCAAGCCTGATTTCTCTGGGGCAGGAACTCGGCGCAAAGGTCGAGAATTTTCAGACCAACCACGAAGGCGATATGTGCGAGCGCATTCACCGCGCGCATGCCGAACAGGTGGACGCGGTGCTGATCAACGCGGGCGCATGGACGCACTACAGCTACGGCATCCGCGATGCGCTGGCCATTCTCAAATGCCCGATTTTTGAGGTGCACATGTCCAACATCCATGCCCGTGAAGCGTTTCGCCACCATTCCGTGATTGCAGAAATCGCCAAGGGACAGATTGCCGGCTTTGGTGTGGACAGCTACTTGCTCGCCTTGCGCGCTGCTGTGTCAGCCGTGTCTGCGGTGTCTGCGATGAAGGCGGCATGACGATGGTGATCAACGGCCACACCGAAATCATTGCCCACATCGGCTTCCCCACGCACGCCTTCAAGGCGCCCATGATCTACAACCCCTGGTTCGAGAAAGCCGGGGTCAATGCCATCGTCGTGCCCATGGGCTGCCGGGCCGAGCATTACCCGGATTTTTTGCGCGCGGTGTTCAAGCTGGCCAACATCCGTGGCGCGCTGATCACCATGCCGCACAAGGTCACGACCATGGGCCTGCTGGACGA
>JANYJD010000253.1 GCA_025358555.1 Rhodoferax sp. | reverse complement strand
TGGACTCCCAACGCAGGGCAGCACGTCCCAGGCGTAGCGAGACCTTAGCCAATTAATCATCTGTCGCTTCCGCCAATTTATAAAACCGAGCGGCGGGAAATCCAATTTGCCGTCCGTCCGACAACTCCATAAAAACCGTGCTGTTTACGACCCAGGCTCGTGTCGCCACAAATTCAAGTTCATTTGGATTGAAAATCAAAATGGATCATGCATGCAAGCTGTGCTTTTGACTTTTCTCCCATTCCACACAAATCTCGATCCCGTCAAGTGGCAACGACGGATAGTGTCGAAAAATATCAAACCTGTTCTCACCAGCGTGAATAGCTGCGAGAACGTTGGCTACAGGCACGCGGGTTCCCCCTACCACCGGAGTACCGCCAAGAATGTCTGGATTGCTGACAATTTTGCTATCAAGTTTCATGGCGGCACCCTCTTGGAAATACAAAACTATATCATTTCACCCGTCTTTCCTGGTCCGTTCGGTTCAAAATCTAATTCGCAGGCTTGGCGCTGCTGGCGTCCAACGCTGCTAAATGGGGTTTAAGCGCGCTGAGGTAGCCGACTCTGGCGGTTTGGAATACGGCTGCGGTGGCGTTCAGGCGGGCGAGCTCGGCGTCTACAAACTGGAGGTTGATGATCTGGGCTTTTGCGTCTTCGGACAGCTTGTCGATGTCGTAGGTTTTATCGTTGATAGTGAGCGTTGCCATGTGTTCTTTCTAAAGATTGAAAAAAAACCCACGCCCTTGTGGGGAGTGGGTTTTATTGAAACCGCTGCCCGCTGGGGCAGTGGTTTGTGGAGCCAATTAAACGAAGTTGGCGGCGGTCATGCCAGCCCAGCTTGTGTCGGCCAGGTTAATCGAGCCGACCAGGGTGGCCGTCACGTTGCCAGCTGCCACACCTGCGGCGTCAGCCACTTGCCAGATGCTACCGATGTTGGACGAGTCCACAGCCACGTAAACGTGGTTGATGGCCGTTGCCGAGTCGGTAAACAATGCTGCGATCTGAGCAGCCGTCAGCACCGTTGCGCCCACAGCGGTTGCAGCACCCACCACGATCGATTTGTCAGCAGACAGGCTACCGAAATTGGCACTTGATCCGTTCAACGCACTGAAGTTCAGCCTGTCAACGCCCAAGCCTGCTACAGCAAAGTTAACAATGGTGTCATTGCCAAAGGTGCCCGCATAGACCACGGTTTCATTGCTGCTGGTCAGCAGATCGGTACCGACCGTTGTGCCAAGCACGATCACGTCATTACCAAGGCCAGGGGTGATGGTGTTATCGCTGGACGTAAAGCTGTTAGCACCCACCAACACGACATTACCGCCGGATGCGCCGGACTCAGCGAACTGAGTTACGTAGTCGCCTTTGGTGTCAAACGCAGCCTTGGCGACGCCCATGGCAGTGATCAAGGCAGCATCCGTCGAACCCGCTGGCACCAATCCAGCAGCAATCGCACCGGCCACATCAGCTGATGTGACAGAGGTTGGCACCGTCACCGAAATGGCCAGATTGCTCGTGGTATGTGTACCATCGATCAGTGAGTTCACGATCAACGTATTGGCAGGGCCATCGCTTGCAACCAGCAACTTGCTCAATACTGGATCACCGTTGATCACGGCCTTGATTGCCTGGTTGAGTTCCAAGTCAGTCGTCTTGAAACCCGTTCCTGGAACTACTGAAGACGTCGCAACAAGACCCTTGTAAACCACTTTTACGGTGGAGTTAAAGAAGTTGTTGGTGTTATTGACATCTGACTTCAGATCCGCCAGATTGCGGTCGTCTTGGGTCGCCACGTTGTAGGTGCTGGTCTGGTTGCTGGTGTTGAAGACAAAAACCGCACGGGGTGCAGCGATGGTCAGGCTCTGGCCTCCAGAAGCCACAGCAGCGAGCATGATTGTGTTCGCAGTGGCAGTCGCGGCAGCGATACCGGCAGCAGTAGTGGACACCGCAGTCAGCGCTTCTACGTTTGCGTGAGCAGTCGCAATCAACGCGTCAACGCTGCCAGCAACCGTGAAGCCAGTAGCGCCTGTGTCAAACGCGAGCTTTTGTGCTGCTGTGACCAACGTAGCGGAAGCTGCTGCACCTACAAAGCCAGTCAGAGTAGCATTCTCACCGGCGGTAATGAAGTTGGCAAACTGCGCATTGTTGAGCAGATTGAGCGCGATAACTTCTTGCGTGGCTGTAGTAATCGACCCTCTCAATGCAATCAGACCCGCTTCTTTTGCCGTTGCAGTTGCCAAGTTGGTCGCAGCAGTTGTTGCAGCAGCAGCAGCAGCAGTCGCAGCAGCTAAAGTCTGCGCTGAGCTCACGCTGTCTGGAGCCGCCCCGCCACCATTCACGGCAGCAAAAGCAGCATTGGCAACTTGCACCGCTGTATCGGCTTTAATTGCGGCCGTCAATGTTACTTGCGCAGCCGTATTTGCGTTAGTAGCATTGTTGATCGCCGGTGAAAGAATCAAACTAACCGCTGCGAATTCAGTCGCATCGATGGTGCCTGCCGTCGCGACCGCAGCGCTAAACAGGCTGGAAGCCTGTCCAGCCAAAATCGCGCCACTGGCAGTGGCAGCATTAAGTGCAGCAACTACTGTTGCATCGGTTGCACCCACCGTCAGTGCAGACTGGATTGCTATCAAGCCATTCAGAATAGTCGTTGTGCCTGCTTCGTCAGCACCCGTCGAACGATCATCCACAGCAACCATCGCTTGGGTGGCAGCTTCAACCGCGAGTTGAGTACCATCTAGCAAAAGGTTTTGAACCGGAAGCCTGGCATCGGCACCATTAGCAGCAGCGAGTGCCGTCAACGCAGCAGCCAAAATGGGCGCGACCGCCGCATCACCTGCAACAACTTCACTTGCAACCGTGGCTGCACCGTTTGTTGCCCCACCAGTAAAGGTCGCCAATGCACCCAACGTCGTTGGCGGGGTGATCGTGGGCGTTGTGGTGTAAGCGTTGTAAGCAACGTCAATCGCTACTTTCTGTGCAGCGGTAATAGCACCAGCGGCATAGGCGTTCTGAGTTGCACTGATCACATTAGCGTGAGTTGGCAGCGCCGGCACAACGGCAGCGGCAGTCAAATCAGCCGAAGTTGCGTTAGCAGTTAGCTGGTCAAGCGTATTGAGGGCTGCAACGACAGCAGCAGCACCCGCACCAAAACCTGCAGTAGAAGCAGGGGTAGCGGTAGCGTCAGTTGCGTTGGCAGAAGCAGCGGCAGCCTGTCCAGCAGCCAGTTCAGCCGCAGCCGCATTGGTGTAGGCAATAGCACCGGTGCCAGCCGAACCGGTCGCAATTGCAGTCGCACCCAAGCTACCGGAGTTGTCGGAGTAAACGGTGTCATCACCCGGACCCGCATCAATGATCACGTCACCCGCACCTGGCTTGCGGATGGTGTCGTTGCCGTCACCACCGTTGATGAAGATATTCGCATTGAGCTTTTGGTTGGTGTACCAGAATTGCGCGCCACCAGCCAGACCAGGGGCCACATTGAGCGTGATGTTGTCATTGCCGGCGCCGCCATTGGCGGTGAACGTGAAGTCTTCACGGCCGGAAATGTAGGTGCTGCGGCTACTTGCCACGCCTTGGTCAAGGGTCATGAACATGGCGTCATTGTTGGCACCACCGTTGTAGACAAACGCGATGTTGTCAGCTGCTGGCAGCGCACCCGTGTCACGCAAATTAAAGTACTTGGCAATCGAGGCGCCAGTGACTTCAGCTGAGAAGGAGAACTGCCCCACCATGGCGGAAGCATCAATCAAGCGAACATCAGAGAAGCCATAGCCACGGGCCGTTTGCGCAGAGGAACCAGGCAGGGGGGTGTTGGTACCCGTCTGAGCATCAATACCTTGGGCTTGACCCGCACCTGATGTAACGGGATTGGCAGCAGACACTGGGCCAGCACCGCCACCGTTGACAACATTATTCAGGCCAGGAATGGTGACATTGCCACCGTTGAGACCAGACACACCGTTTACGGTGAGGTTGCCCTTGTCTTTAACGGTTGCTTGGTAAGCAAAGCTGTTGCTGCTGGTCAATCCATTGACAACGGTAACTTCTTGCAAAGTGTTGTTAGTTGAATTGATGGATTCCAGTTTGCTGTTGTCGTCCACGCGGATTTCAAAGCGCTCAACACCCTTTGAGGTTGAAGAAGCGCCAGTTGACAGACCACCAATAACCAAGTCGCCAGAGGTGCTGCCACGGCCTACGTCGTCCAGAATGATCTTGCTGGTGACTTTGTCGGTGGAACTGGTGGCTACCGTGCTAATGCTTGTGTGCAGACCAGAGATGGGGGGTACGAAGCCGCTGGAGGTAGCGAAGCCCGCCGCAGGGTTCACAGTCAACACGCCGCCGCTGGTGTCGGTCAGCACAATCGCGGTGCCTTTGACTGCTTGGCCGGACTGCGTGTCGAAACGTGTGAATTCTGCACCCAGGGTGACGGTGAAGTTGGCCAACAGCGGGTTCGTTGCCTTCAAGACGTTGATTTGGTCTGAGATAGCCGTGCGCAAATCAGCATAGGTCAATGCTGTGTCGATGGCTGGGGACCGGACGATGATAGGCGTGCCGTTGATCAGGAACGCAAAGCTGTCGTATGGGTTGTCTTTCAGGGGGCCGGTGCCCGATGCCGCACTGCGGGTGTCCAAAAGTTCGATGGACAGCACGCTGGTGGTGTTGCTTTGGCTGCGCAGTGACAACTGGTCAAAGTACAAACCGAAGTCAACGTGGCCTGGATCGGACTCAATGAACGCAATGGTGATGTCTTTGGTGATCTGGTTTGGCAGGATGCGCACATCTTCAATGATGAGGTCAGCGCGGCTGTTGTTGGACTCCCACTGGTTCACGCCAACCATGCGCTGTGCGTCGATTTGGGAAATCTGGATATTGTTTTGAGCAGCGTCAAACTGGTTAGTTTGCGCACGAATCGCAACTTGCTCAACACCGGTTGTTTCTGGCGTGATAGCAAAATTTTGCGAGCTACCGACATCCGCTTGCAAGCGGTCGAGACCAGCGCCGCCAGCGATTTTGTCGCCAGACTGGAGCGAGTTTTGATTGTCAAAAATGGTAGCGATGAAGAGGTCGTCGCCTGATGTGCCTTGGATGCTTTCACCAGCGAGCGGGGTCAAGTTGAAGGTCGTCGGTGCGGCGGTAACCACGGCTGGGCTGGTGTTGGATGCAACGCTGCCGTATACGAAATCAGCATAAGCCTGGCTGTTGAAACCGGTAGCCGCCACACCGTAGGTTGCGTCGCCTTCAAGCTTGGTCAGGAGGTTGGTGACGTTCAGGATGATCTGGCCGCGGGCCGAGGGACCAAAACCGGTGAAAGCCTGCGTAAGGGCAGACAGCAGCGTGGTGTATGAGCCGGGCGCCGTAACAGTGGCTGCGGTGATGTTGACGTTATTCAGCACTTGCAGGGCAAGGGCCGCGTCTGACGTGGTTTGGAAACCACTGGCCAAGTCATTGGCAAGCGCCGATGAGGCAGCGGCCGACGTTTGCTGTGGGTTAGCGCTGGCCTGCGCCGTGTAGCTGTTCAGCAGTGCGTTGCTGGGTGCTTTTCCATACAGCGCTTGATAGACTTGTACTGCTACTGCTGACGCGCCGGAGAGTGATGATGGCATTTGTGCTTCCTTACTAGGGTTTAAAAAAATTGAAACCAGTTACTTGTTTGCGTCAGGCAGCTTGCGTGTCTTTGTAAAACACAAGCAGCCCGGCACACCCGTTACAAGTTTGCATAAGCATTATCACACGAGCTTTGCGGGTATCTGCAAGTGAGACAACGGCTTTGTTGCCAACCTGAGTGCACTGTAAGGCCCCTGGCAGGTCCAGACAAGTGACGGGCGTCACAAGGTTTTGCAATTAGCAAGAACGGGCAACCGGCTTGCACAGTGGGCTACCAGCTAGCGCGCACACTGCTGTACACGCCCCGGCTAGTGAGGCGGAACAGCTCAATATTGCTGGTTTGCCCAATCCACTCGGCCCCCAAGGTGGCTTGAATGGCTTTGGAAAAGAAGTATTGATATTCCACCCGGGCTGCGGACCGGGAGATTTTACGTGAGCGCCCACTATCAATAATGGAGCTGTATCCGCTTGCATCTTGCTGTTGGCTGTGCTCAAAATCCAGCAAAAAACCGTTGCGTAGGCGGCCTGCCAAGGGCGACAAAGACTCAGGCGGCGTGCCAAACATCAGAAAGGTCTGTGGCAGGTAAGCGCCAACGCGCAGGCTGGCCTGTTGTTGGTCGCCGCCTGGGCGGCTGGGGTCTTGCGCCTGGTCGTTACCGGCCTTGAGGTTCAGTAATAGCTGTGCGCCAGCGGTACTTTCACAAGACCAACTAAGAGATGCGCCAGTGTAGCGCCCAGACAACACTTCATTGTCTTGGTACTTGCGTTCTTGAAATTCCATGCCCCCGCGCGACTGGCACGTGCCTGCAGCAGCGCTATGCCAGGCTTTGCCCCAGCCGCCGCTTAAGCCCATTGCAGTGAAGCGCGTGCCTGCATTGGAGCGCAATGACGACACGGTGGCAGTGACGTAGCTGCCGGTGCCGGTGCCGTTTCCATTGCCATTGCCATTGCCATTGCCGCTGGGGCTGGCGCCGCCGCTGGTGGATGCCTGGCTGGTTACGATGGTGCTTCGCTCCAGCAGCAAATCCACCTGGTTAGACCCTGCCGTGGGTATGGAGGGGCTGGTGCGGGCGCGCAGGCTGGCAACGGCGTCCCAGCGGGCGCCGTCTGGCCCGGTGCGGCTGAATTCGAGCTGCGCATCGGCGCGCGCATAGCTTGCGGCGCGGGCCAGGTAGCTTTCGTCCAGCTGCGCCACGATGGTTTGACCGAACAGGTTTAAAGCCAGACTGCTGAGGTTGGGTGAGCCCAGCAGGTTGCTGTCGTAGCCAAGCCGCGTGGCGAGTGTGAAGCGTTTTTGCCAGGCGTAGGGGTCGGCCACCACGCTGGCGCTGGCCAGCATGGCTTTTTGGCGCGCGATCAGGGGGCGCAGGGCCGCTGGCAGGTCAGCATCGTTCAAGAGGTTGTCAATCAGTGCTTGGGCTGAGACGACGTCGCCGCTGCCGGTGAGGGCAATGGCGTAGCTGAGTTGCGCGTCTTTGAGGTCGGGCTCAAGCATGAGCGCGCGCTCCAGGTGGTCGGCGGCTTCAAGGTACCTTTCCTGGCGGTTGAGCAGTTGCCCCAAGGCCGCCAGAAAGATGGCGTCTTTTTGGCAGAGCGGCAGCTGGGCCAGCATGCGCTCCAGCGCTGCAGCGGGCAAATCTGGCGTGCCAGGTGCCGCCTGGGCCTGCGGCACAGCACAGGGTGGTGCCGGCAGCTCAAGCGCGTAGGCTGGCGCGCTGACAGCTGCCAGCGCAGCAACTAGCGCGCACGGCACAGCGTAAAGCGCAGAACGAACACGCGCGCAGACGGGCGCGGACACAAGCACGGGCGAAAGGCTGATTGCCTGCCGTTGTTGTTGATGCTGTTTACCAGGCCGCGCGTTCGGGCCAATGCGGCTACTGGATGTCGGTTGCAAGGGGGTACGGATTAGTGAGCGGTGCGGCAAGGGGGTAGGCGTAAATATGGTGCGGAACCCTCATGCCGTCGAGTAAAAAAGTGCCCATGGACTGCAGGCCGGCAGCGCCGACCAGCGCCGCCAGGCCCTCGCCCACCAAAATGGGGTGAGCCAGCTCGCCGGTCATTTCCACCAGGCGGCTGGCAATGGTAACGGTGCGGCCCATCACCATGTGGGTGCGGCGGCTGGCCAGGCCAAACGAACCGGCCATGGCGGGGCCGGTTTCTGCGCCAATGCCCAGCGACAGGGGCTCAAGGCCTGCGGGGGCCGGGTCTGGCAGCACGCCTTGCATGGCGGCTTGCAAATTAATAGCGGCTTGCAGGGCGCGGCGGGCGTGGTCGCTGCCGCGTGTGCCACTGTTTTCACCGATGGCGTCGGTGGTGCCTTTGCTTTTGCCGCTATTGGCAGAGGAGTCGCCGGGGGCGGGTTCACCGTTCCATACCGCAATGATGGCGTCGCCCTGAAAAGATTCGATCACGCCGCCTTCGCTCTCCACTACACGCGTTGCAACAGAGAAAAAAGCATGCAGCACGGCGGCTGCCTCATCAGGCGGACGGGCTTCGCAGTAGGCAGAGAAGTTGCGGATATCGGCAAACATGACAGATACCAGGTTGGTGCTGGCTTTGATGGCGCTGGAGGCGGGTTGCAGGGCCAGCGACGCCGCTACCGGTGCGGGCAGATAGCTTGACAGGTGCATGTACAGCCGGTCCCGGTCAAGGCGGCTTTTGGCGTGCTCCAAAATGCCCAGGGTTGAGCCAGCCATCATGACAAACAGGGCGGGATCAACCCAGCCAAGCCACAAGGCGCTGCGGCTCAGCAACAGCGCGTGCCCACCCCAAAGAAGCGCGGCCCACACACTGGCGGCTATGGGCAACAGGTAAACGGGAAAATACCGCCCGGTGGCGTTCTTGCGGGCTGGCCTGCGCGCGAGCAGCAGCAAAACCAGGGCGCCGAGGATGGCCGCCAGGCCTTTGGCCAGCCACTCGGCGCGCGGGGTGTACGGCGTGCGGCCATCGATCAACGCCGTAATGACCTGCGCGTGGACCTGCAAGCCCGCGCCGACGCCGCCAAACGGGGTGGCAATGGAGTCATTAAGGCCAAACGCGCTACTGCCCACCAACACCCAGGCGTTGTCCAGCAGGCCGCCGGGCACGCGCCCAGCCAATACGTCAGCCGCAGACAGGCTGATGAAGCTGTTTGGATGCACCCGCCACGACACACGCAGGTCGCCGCGGTCGTCCAGGGGAATGAACCCAGGCGCAATGCTGGATGC
Source organism: Rhodoferax sp. (assembly GCA_025358555.1). Classification (GTDB taxonomy): domain Bacteria; phylum Pseudomonadota; class Gammaproteobacteria; order Burkholderiales; family Burkholderiaceae_C; genus JANYCG01. Next base: position 2,114 of record JANYJD010000253.1, on the reverse strand, counting down.
TGACAGCCGCCAGGGCGGCTCAAACAGGCCGGTGCCGCGCTCAAGCGCCAGAGTGCGGTCAGCCGTGCCGCGCATGAGGGCCGCCAGGCCCAGGGCGGGATAGGACTTGCCTTGAAAACAGATCACCGCAGGCACATGGCGCACAAAGCCATCACCCGAGATGCGGGGCGTGACGTGGCCGGCATAGGGCAGGCTGCCATTGCCGCTTAGGGCGGCAAAGTTTCCAAGGTAGCCGGCAGCCGCGCCGAATGGCGCCGGACAGGTAGACCAGTCAAGCGCGCCAGCCAGCTGGCCGACGGACAGTTGCCCGCCCTGCTCTAGCGTGAAGACCTGCGCCAGTACCGGGCGTTGTTGCTGCACGGCGCGCACCAGTGCATCACTGTCGGGGCGTGAGTCCGTAAAAACGATGTCGAAAATCTGCTGGCGGGCACCCAGGGCCGCAATTTTGTCGACCAGTTTTGCCTGTGTGGCATGCGGCCAGGGCCACGGGCCGATTTCTTTGAGGCTTTCCTCGTTGACGTCAACAACGATCAGCCGGCGTTCGTCCCTGCGGTCAGCGCTGAGGTTCCAGACCAAGTCGCCAGAACGCTCCTCGAACCGGGCCAACACGTTGCCCGCAGCAAGGTGCAGAAACAGCCATGCCAAACCGGCCAAAAGCAGGCTGAGCGCAAAAACGCCGTACCGGCTTGGCAGCCGCGACCCGCTTGACGCCAATCATCGCCCCCACTGCGTGATGCCGGACAACTGGCCTGCTGTAATGGGTCGGGAGAAAAAGTAACCGGCTTCCTTGCCGTCCAGGCTGAGTGCGCCCGACGTGAAGGCATTGCCGCCTTGCGACTGCAATATGCCGTTGGGCTTGATGACGCCGTTGGAGACAATGCTCTCGGCACCGATGCGGGCGTTGGAGACGCTGAGCTGGGTGGCAAAGGTGGACTTGGCAAAGTCAACACTAAAGCTGCCGCCCCCGACTTGCACGGGTTCGATAAAGTCCACGCCCCGGTCAGTCCGCACCAGCTGGGCTGCTGCACCGGCCAGGCGGAAGTTGGCAGACGTGTCAGAGCTGGTAAGTATTGCCGGGCCAGTGGCCGGAACATCACGAAACAGGCTGTAAGCGATATTGCCAACGGTGCCCTGGCGACCATTTTGGAGGGCGTCGGCAAAGCTGCGGCTGATGGTGTCGCCGTCAGGTGCGATGGCTGCAAGGCGCGCCCATACCAGTTGCTTGACTTCGGCCGGCAGCACGGGCTGGACTGGCACCACTACTGCGACTTGCTGGACAGTCGAGGTGGATTTGCTGATGGCAACCACATCCACTGCGCGCGACTCGTTAACCACCGCCCTTTCGTTGTTGACGTCAGACCGGTTGCCCTCGGTTTTCAGGGCTGGATCGGCCTTGGCGATAGTCTCAGCCGACGCGGGGCGGGCGCGCTGCGCCAGCAAATCAACAGCTGGGACGAGCTGGGGAATGACTTGCAAGCGTCCCAGCGCCAGCATTAGGCCCTTCATGTCTTCCGTGAGCAGCTTTTCACTGCCGTTCTGGCACGGCCCAAGGCTGGTCTGGCAACCGCTTGCCAGGGGCGTCAGCATGATGGCGCCGGTGTGTACCGAGGCCAGGGTGTTGTTTACATCCGTTTTGACAACAAAGTCGGTGCCTTTGATGCCGATGGCCGCGACGGGCGTGTTGAGGCGGAAACGGTCGCGTGCCGCCTCGCCCCAGGAACCGGTGATGGAGCGCACCACACCTTCGTCAAGGCGGAATTTGATGGCCATCAGGGCCGGTTGGTCAGCGGAGCGGCCGTAGTTTTCGACTTGCAGGCGACTTGACGGGCGCACGCTGAGCCGCCCACCGTCGACAAAGCGAATGTGCACGTGGCCGCCTTCGCCGGTCTCGATTTTGTCGCCCACTTTGATGGCTGAACCGCGCTCAAGCAAGCGCGCAACGCCGTCTCCAGACATGACCTTGACCGCGCCGATGACCATGGACGCTTCGCCCACCGTGTCCTGGCCAGGCTGGGCATCTGCGGCAAGCGCTGAGCCAGCCAATACCGCGAGCGAGGCGGCAAACGACACAACGCGCAGGAAAAATGGGGTATTAGTCATGGTTAATCTCTTTG
>JANYJD010000215.1 GCA_025358555.1 Rhodoferax sp. | reverse complement strand
TGGACTCGCATGGCACGGTGAAATGCGCCAGCGCCACTTGGGGTTTGCCGCGCGCGTTGAGCCAGCTCAGCTCAAACGCGGTCCACATGTCCGCGCCAAAAAACGGGGCCACGCCCTCAATGCCGATCTCGGCGCGTTTGCCCGCCCGCGCTATCGGGAACAGCAGGCTGGCGTCGTACTGGTCCACATAGGATGTGGGCTTGCCAAGTCCGGACTGGTCTGCTGAATTCATGCGCTCTTCGGATGTTCTATCGCCGGGGTTCCGGGACTTTCAGGCCGCTTTGAAATGGGGCACCATGGCCCCGAGCAGACGCTCGACCACGCCGGGCGGCAGGTCGTGCCCCATGCCTTCGATGGGCAGAAATTGAGAGCGCGGAATCCGTTTGGCGGTGTCTTGCCCATGCGCAAACGGCACCAGCGCATCGGCCTTGCCGTGAATCACTAGCGTGGGCACCTGAATGTTTTTCAGCTCGCTGGCTCGGTTGGTGTCGGCGGCAATCGCCATCATCTGGCGGTTGATGCCCTGTGGGTGGTAACTGCGCTTGAACGCCAGGTAGGCCCGGCTGCGCACGTCTGCCTCGGGCACAGGGAAGGCAGGGCTGCCAATTACCTTGAGCAGCTTGACGTAGAAGTCGCCTATCGCCTGCTCGGACATGCTGGCCGGGCGGCTCAGCAGCGCGCGCATCACCTGGGGCCGGGCTTGCGGCAGGCTGCGCGCGCCGCTGGTGCTCATGATGCTGGTAAGGCTGGCGACACGCGCGGGCGCGGCCAGGGCTACGCGCTGCGCGATCATGCCGCCCATGCTGACGCCCACGATGTGCGCTTTGGGGATGCCCAGCGCGTCCATCACACCCAGCGTGTCCAGCGCCATGTCGCTCAATGAGTAGGCCGACTTCACCGGCAGCCCCAGGCGCACTTTGAGCCCCGCCCACAGCAGGTTGGACGTGCCCGTCGCATCAAAATGCTGGCTCAAGCCGATGTCGCGGTTGTCAAACCGGACCACCCGGTAGCCCGCATCCACCAGCGCCTGCACAAATGGCGCGGGCCACGCCACCAGTTGCATGGCCAAGCCCATGATGAGCACCACCACGGGCCGCTCGGTGCCGCTCGCGTTCAAGCCGGGGCCCGTGTCTTCGACTTCGATGTCAATTCCGTTTGCTTTGATTTTCATAGCTACTTATGCATATCAGACAAGGGCTACAAGCCAATATGACCATTTTTTGGGGGATTTTGACCGAAAAACGGTCGAATTTGGCGACTTTTTCAGACGACCGCAGGCATTTTCCGCCGAAACACCAGCCGGTCTGGCGTGGAGGCTTTGGCATAAAACCCATAACCCTCCTGCGCAAAACCTTGCAGCTTCCCAGGCACCTGGATTTGATGCGTGATCGCGTAGCGCGCCATCATGCCGCGCGCCTTTTTGGCAAAGAAGCTCACCACCTTGTAGCTGCCACTGCTGAAATCCTCAAACACACATTCCACCACACGGGCCTTAAGCAGCTTGAGGTTGACGGACTTGAAGTACTCCTGGGAGGCCAGGTTGACAACCACCGGTTGTGCATCGCCATGTACTGCGTCATTCAGCCGCTCATTCAAATACGGCGCAATCGTCTTACTCCAGTATTGATAAAGGTTGTCGGGCCTGCCCACTTTCAAAGACGTTCCCATCTCCAGCCGGTAGGGCTGCATCAAGTCGAGCGGCCGCAGCACGCCGTAAAGGCCGCTCAGGATGCACAGGTGGGCCTGCGCCCACGCCAGGTCGTCCGCAGACAGCGTTTTGGCATTCAGGCCGTCGTACACGTCGCCATTGAAAGCCAGCACCGATTGCTTGGCGTTTTGCGGCGTGAAGTCGGGCGACCAAGCCTGGTAACGGGCTACATTGAGCTCAGACAACGCCGGGCTCAAATCCATCAGCTTGCCCACCTGGCGCCACGACTTTTTGCGCAGCGCCTTGATCAGCGGCTCAGCCTGTTTGACAAACAACGGCTGGGTGTGAGGCACAGCCCCGGCGGGCGTATCAAAGTCGAGTGTTTTGGCGGGCGAGACGAGAAACAGCATTACGTGAGATCACCCGCCAGTGATGCCAGCGTCTCGGGCGCGATCATCGTATGGGCCGGGTAGTGGGTGTGGTCGCAGCCGAGCTTCACACCAGCGCCCGCTTTGACGGCCGCGCACATGGCGGGCGTGAGCTCAAAGCGCACAAAGTGCACGGCGGACGTTTTCTCGTCGTTCTCGCGCTCCAGGTCTTCATCGGCAATGGCGTAGACGCGGGCTTGGCCTTCCACCTCCACAAACATGCGATCCTCAACGCCGATCAGGCGCGCCAACTCCCGCTTGCGCTCATTCACGTCAGGGTATTCCAAGAGCAGAGTGCCCTTCCAATTGCTGCCTTCGGGCAGCAGCGGCACATAGGCGTCCAACTCTTGTTGAATGCCTTCTTCTTCAAAGATTTTTTCAATGCGCAGCATCTCTTGAATCTGGTAGCGAATCGTGGTCTCGCTCTCAAATTGCAGGTTGATGTTTTCGCCCAGGCGCACGCTGCGCAACTTGCGGTGCGCAATGATGTCGGGCTTGTGCGCCTTGCGGTACTTGGTGTAGGCCTCAAGGGACATGAGGTTGTCGATAGTGATTTTTCCTGTGGTGATCATGATTATTTTCAGTTGAATGGTCTAGGCCAGTCCATACGCCTCGCGGATCAAGGTCAACGGGTGCCTCTGCGGTACCGCGCCCAACTGGTTCACCTCAAACCCCTGCGAAATGTGATGCCCGCCTAGCGGGCAGTCTGAGCTGATCACATCCGGCAGGCCACCGTCCTTGTGATTCGCCATGGCCTTAAACAGCGGCTTGCCGATCTTCATGGCCTGCTCGTGCGTAGCCTTCTTCACGCCGAACGTACCTGCGTGGCCCGAGCAGCGCTCGTGCGTGTGCACACTGGTGCCGGGCACCATTTTTAGCATTTCTTCGGTCTTCTTGCCGATGTTTTGCACGCGGCCGTGGCAGGGGATCTGGTAGCTGATTTTGCCCAAAGCGACGGGGAAATCAACCTTCAGCAGGCCATCGCGTTTGCGCTGCATCAGGTATTCAAACGGGTCCCACATGGCTTTTTTGACGAGCTGCACGTCTTTGTCATCCGGGTACATCAGCGGGATTTCTTGTTTGAACATCAGCGCGCAGCTTGGCACAGCCGCCAGGATGGCAAAGCCGTCTTTGGCGTACCGGGCCAGCACGGGAATATTGGCCTCTTTGCTGGCGTTCACCGAATCCAGGTCGCCCAGTTCCAGCTTGGGCATGCCACAGCATTTTTCTTTTTCCACAATCACGTAAGGCACGTCGTTGTGGTCGAGGATTTTGAGCAAATCGTGCCCAATGCCGGGCTCGTTGTAGTTGATGTAGCAGGTGGCGTAAATGGCGACCTTGCCAGGTGTCTTTGCACCGTCTATAACGGCGCTGGCTTTCGCCTTGGGCGTGCCGGAGCGAAACTTGCGCGTAGCCAGCGCAGGCAGCCAGGCGTTTTTGTCTATGCCAAGCGTGGACTCCATCACGTCGCGTACCGCAGCCGTTTTATTGACCGCATTGACCGTTTGCACCACCACGGGAATGCCCGCCAGCTTGCCATGCACGTCGGTGGACGCCAGCAACTTTTCGCCAAAGCCGACCTCGCCTTTTTTGAACTTGATGGCCTTGGCCCGCAGCATGGTGTGCGGAAAATCCAGGTTGAACTCGTGCGGTGGCACGTAGGGGCATTTGGTCAGGTAGCACAAGTCGCACAGGTAGCACTGGTCCACCACTTTCCAGTAGTCTTTTTTGTCAACGCCATCGACCTCCATGGTCTTGCTGTTGTCCACCAGGTCGAACAGTGTGGGAAAGGAGCCGCACAGGCTCACGCAGCGGCGGCAGCCGTGGCAGATGTCAAAAATCCGTTCCATTTCATGGAAGGTTTTTGCTTCGTCGTAATAGTCAGCGCCCTTCCAGTCGATGGGGTGGCGGGTGGGGGCGGACAGGTTGCCTTCGGTTGCCATGGTTTTTTATTCGCGTGATGTTGATGGTTCTGCATTGGGCGCTATCGCTTTTTGAGTGACAGTGCCCAAGAAAGACGAATCAATCGACCTTAGTCGACCTCAGTCGAGATCAATCGACCAGCTCTGCAAGTGCTTTTGTATAGCGGTTGGCGTGCGAGCGCTCGGCCTTGGCCAGCGTCTCAAACCAGTCGGCTACTTCGTCGTGCTTTTCGTCACGGGCCGTCTTGGCCATGCCGGGGTACATGTCGGTGTACTCGTGGGTCTCGCCAGCCACGGCTGATTTGAGGTTGTCACGGGTGGCACCGAAGGGCATGCCGGTGGCCGGGTCGCCACAGGTCTCAAGCCATTCCAGGTGCCCGTGGGCATGGCCGGTTTCGCCTTCTGCGGTGGAGCGAAACAGCGCCGCCACGTCTGGCTGGCCTTCAACGTCGGCCTTGTTCGCGAAATACAAATAGCGGCGGTTGGCCTGTGACTCGCCTGCGAAGGCGGCTTTCAGGTTGTCTTCCGTCTTGGAGCCTTTAAGTGCTGCCATGGAAATCTCCTTAAGGTTAAAAATCAAACGCGTTGGCTTTGGGCTCAACCGCCGAATAGACCGGACAGTCGCACCAAAGACCCGTGAAGCGTAGCGCAGCGGCGCGGCTGCGTCTAATTGGCTATGTCAATGCCCTGAATTTAGATTGGCTATTGAGATTGAGTTATTGATAACTGTTCTCAATAAATTATGTGACGTCACGACGCAGGGCCGTGTCACAGCCAACGAGCACGGGAACGTAGCTACGCGAATGTCCCCGGCCTTTGGCTTCCTTCTTGATTTGGCAAAACCCCAAGTCCACGCTGCGCCACGTACCGATGCCTCATCGGCACCGGTGCGGTTGGCGCACAAACGTAAAGCGCTCTCAGGCGTTATCGGTGGCAGGGGTGGGCCACCCTAGGTTGACACGGGGAACAGCTGCGGAGCTGAGTGCCACGTCGGCTGGATCCCGCGACGCACTAGCCAGTAAAAACCCATGCGGGCTAAATCATCGCGTGCAGAACCAAGAAAACCTCAAGCCCCGTGCTTTTTCAGCCAGTCGTTTGCCAGCTTTTGCGCATAAGTGGCGGCAGCCTTGTCGTAACTGGGCCTGTAGTCTGCGTTGAAGCCATGGTCAACGTTGGGGAAAACAATGATCTCGGAGCCGCTGCCGCTCTTGTTGATCAACCCGCGCATTTTGGCGATGGTTTCCTGCTTCACAAAGGCGTCAATGCCCGAATACAAGCCCAGCACCGGCACTTTGATTTTGTCGCCGTAATCAATCGGGTCTTGCGGACGCAGTGTTGGCTCCTTGAAGCCATCCAGCAGACCGTAATAACTGATCGCTGCCTTAAGCTGCGGGTTGTGATTGGCGTACACCCAGGCAATGCGGCCGCCCCAGCAGTAGCCGACCAGCGCGGTGCGGCTGGTGTCCGCAAATTTACTGGCTTTGGCGAACGCAACTGCGGCGTCCAGATCAGCACAGACTTGGGCGTCAGGCACCTTGCTGACCACCGTGCTGATGATGGCGCCGATATCGGTGAGCTTGCTCACGTCACCCTGGCGGGCATACATCTCGGGGGCAATCGCGTAGTAGCCTTGCTTGGCGTAGCGTCGGCACATGTCTTTGATGTGCTCGTGCACCCCAAAAATCTCCTGCACCACCAACAGCGTGGGGTATTTTCCGGGCTTGGCTGGCCGGGCGACGTAGGCGGGGATTTCGCCATCAGCAATCTTGATTTTGACTTCGCCTGCAACCAGCCCCTTGGAATCGGTGGCAATGGCTTGCGCAAGCAACGGGTTCGACGCCACTGCAAAGCCGCTGGCCAGGCTGGTCATCACAAAGCCACGCCGCGCCAGGCCGGTTTTTGGGACTGCGGGTTTTGCAGTTTGAAAATCAACGGGTTTTAGGCCGTAATCCATTACGTTCATGGGTGCTCCAAGCGATTAGAAAAGTGAGTGGATAGAAAAATCCGGAAGCCCAAAAATTGGAAAACCGGGAGAAACTGGAAAACCGAACTGCAGGGCGCTGCCGCCGCTGCACTGTGGAGTGTGCAATTGAAGTCGCCACGACAGTAGATGGCGAATAAGACTAATACCGTGTAAAAATCGCCAGAATGAGTTCAACTTCCCTCAGCAGCGACAACAAAACAGTTTTGATTTTAGGTTTTGAAGGGTGCCTTCCGTCCGGCATGGTCGGGTTGGTGGACATGTTTTGGCTGGCCAACCAGGCCAACGCGGAGTCCAGCCCGGTGTGGGTTCCAAGCACTCAAACGGGACAGCCGGCCAGTGCTGCTGTGCAATTCAACGTGGTGACTGCCAGTGTCAACGGCAAAGCCCTGCGGGACGGCATGGGCCGCAGCATCGACGTCGATGCCCATGTGCTGGATGTGAGCCGGTGCGATGCGGTGTTGATTCCGGGACTGATTCGTGGCGCCACGGGTCTGCCCAGCCCGGCTGATCTGGCACCGGTTGCAAGCTGGCTGCGCCAGCGCCATCAGCACGGTAATTTAGTGGCCGGCTCGTGTGCCGGTGTGTTTGTGCTGGGCGAAGCGGGTTTGCTGGACCAGCGCCGCTGCACGACCACGTGGTGGCTGCATGACGAGTTAACGCGGCGCTACCCACAAGCCCGCGCGGTGTGGGGTTCGACCTTGCTGGAGGATCGCGGCGTCATCAGCGTGGGCGGGCCGATGTCTTGGGTCGACATGGCGTTGGACATGATTCGGCGCTTAGGCGGGCCCAAGGCCGCGAAGCGTGCGGCGGACTTTGCTGTGATTGACAATGCTCCGCTCACCCAGGCTTTATATGCCCCCAAGCGGTACGTGAACCACGTGGATCCGGTGCTTCTGAATGCCGAGCAAGCGGTGCGTCAGGCTCCGTCGGAGATGAGCGCGACGCAATTGGCCAAACAGTTGGCCATGAGCGAGCGCACGCTGCACCGTCGCCTGAAAACACTGACGGGCGAAGCACCTAAAACGTTCATTACCCGAACCCGGCTTGAAATGGCCAAAACATTGCTGGACACGCCTGGCGCCAGCATCAAACGAACCGCGCTGCTTTGCGGTTATCAGGATGAAGGCAACTTTCGCCGCGCGTTTGCCCGCTTTTCCGGGATGAGCCCAAGCGCTTACAGGCAGTGGGCCAAGGAGAGGTCAAGTTGATTGGCACGCACCATTGCGTGGCGATACGCATATCCGTGGCCACCCAACAGAACGCGACGCGGGATCGCGGCCGACGAGCCACGGGTACGTAGCTGGTGTAGTTGCCGCTCAGCGCAGCGGCATCAAGGAGGAGGCGTTCGCCCGAGGCGGACACGTAGGACAGCCGCGCAGCTAGGTGTCGCGTCGGCATGATCCCGCCGGCAATCCTCACCCCACAATGACGCCATGGTGAATCGATCACGCATCGTAGAATTTCAAACACTAAAATTTGACGCAGAAACCACGTTTCATTTCAAGCCTCAATCGCGACCTTCAGGAGCCCGCCATGTCCGCTTTTGTTAAACCCGCTCCCGCATTGAGCCAGAACCTGCCAGCCCCCGCCCCCATTCAGCAGTTGCATCACTTTGCCTACCGTGCCAAAGACGCCGAAGAAACCCGGCATTTTTACGAGGATATTCTGGGTTTGCCGATGTACCACATCATCCAGAGCGACGTGGTGCCGAGTACGGGGGAATACTGCCCCTACACGCATTTCTTTTTTCGCCTGCAGGATGGCTCATTCATTGCTTTTTTTGATTTGGGTAATGACGAAGCCGCGCTGCCCTCACCCAACACCCCAGCCTGGGTGAACCACATCTCGTTTCGCGTCAATAGCGTGCAGGATCTGCTGGACATGAAGGCCCGGCTTGAGGCCGAGGGCGTCGACGTGCTGGGCGTGACGGATCACCACATCTTCAAAAGCATCTACTTCTTTGATCCCAACGGCGTGCGCATGGAACTCACTGCCCAGCTGGCCGATGAATTCCAGATGCTGCAAGAGAGCAAGACCGCGCATGCTCGGCTGGACGAATGGACGGCGCGCAAAGCCCAGTGGCGCAAAGACCGTGCTGCGGGCAAAGCGGTGGATGCCTTGAAGCCCCAGACCAATGACCGGCCAGAATTCACTGGACAGCCGACATGACGTTAATACTATACTAATAATAGCTACTTATGCACATGGGACAAGGGCTAGAGCCCATTTTTACCCCTGAATTACCGATTTCTGCCGCGTCCAGCACATTCAAGGAAGCCGCGTTCAAAGAATCGACATTTACCAACGCCTACGAATTCACGCAAGGCACTGGCTACCAGCTCCCCGAATACCCGTTTGTACCCCCGCCGGAGCTGGCAACAGGCACGACGCAACGCCATGCCGTCGTCATCGTCGGTGGCGGCATTGCGGGCCTCACACTGGCTTGCGGGCTCGCCCGTCTGGGCGTCAAGTGCGTGCTGCTGGACGAGGACAACACGGTTGGTGTGAAGGGCGCGTCATCGCGTGGCATTTGCTACACACAAAAGTCGCTGGAGATATTCCACAAGCTCGGCATCTACGAGCGCATTGCGGCCAAGGGAATCCAGTGGAGCGTGGGGCGCACGTTTGCTGGCGCGGACGAGGTGTATTCGTTTGACCTGAAGCAGCAGAGCCACTACAGCCTGTCAACCCAGCCGCCGTTCATCAACATCCAGCAGTTTTATATTGAGGGCTATCTGGTTGAGCGCATCTACCAGTTGGGCCATGTGGACATGCGCTGGAAATCGCGCGTGACGCACTTTGAGCAGCACCATCACCAACATGACAGCAAGCACGCCAGTTTCGCCACGCTCACCGTTGACACACCCGCAGGCAGCTACATCCTTCAGGCCGACCACGTGATTGACGCCACCGGCTCGCACAGCCCGTTTCACGCCTGGTGCGGCGCTACTAAAACCAGCACGCGCGGCGACGACCGCTGGTGCATTGCCGACGTTCGCTTCAAGGTGCGCCCGCCCACCGAGCGCCACACCTGGATCGAAGCGCCTTTCAACGACAACCGCGCCGTGTGGCAGCACCTGATGGCCGACGACGTGTGGCGCATCGACTACCAGATGGCCCCCAACGCCAATGCCGAAGAAGTGAGCCGCGAAGAAGCCGTGCGCGAGCGGCTTGAGCGCCAGTTTGGCAAAGATGTTGATTGCGAAATCGTCTGGGTCGGGCCGTATGCCTACCGTAGCCAGTGCGTCGACAAATTGCGCATTGGCAGCGTGTTCTTTCTGGGCGATGCCGTCAAAATTGTGAGCCCGTTTGGCGCGCGCGGCGGCAACACCGGCATCTCAGACGCCGACAACCTGGCTTGGAAACTGGCCGCCGTGTGCAAGGCCACCGCAGCACCCGCCCTGCTGGACAGCTACCACGAAGAGCGCCTGGAAGCCGCCAAACAGAACGTGCTGGTGACCAACCGCACGGCCCGCTTTTTGCGCCCGGCCGACGGCATGGAACGCGTGTTCCGCAGTGCCGCCATCAGCCTGGCCAAGCAATATCCGTTTGCGCGACAGCTGGTCAACACGGGCCGCATGGCGGTAGCGAATGCCTACACGCGCTCAGGGGCTTGCGCGCCGTCTGGCGGGTTCTCGGCGCAAAACGTGGCGCTGTGGTTTGATGCGCGCGGCGCAAGGGCGGGCACGTTGAACGATTTGCTGCTGTGGTGCGAGGGACGCATGCTATTGCTGGTGTTTGGCCGCATCCCGGCCAGGGACGTGCCGCGCCTGCGTGATCTGGCCTTGCGCCTGCCGGTGCGCGTGGTGCAGGTGGTGGAGACAAAAGTGACGCAGCGCAACGCCCATGACGCAGAGCATCCCGTTGCCGTGGAACATGTGTTCGACCTGCAGGGTCACTTGCGCCGAGCGACGCTTAAGCCGTCCGAGCGTTGGACGCTGGTCCGCCCTGATGCCTATGTGGTCGGTAGCGGCGAAAGCGGCCCCGCGTGGCGCAGTCAGGTGACTGCCATGTTGTCCAAAGCCATCGGAGCCGCCCCATGAAAACCGAGGCGCAATGGACTGATGCCGATGGCTTTTACGAGCAACTGCTGGATGCTCACCTGGGCTTGTCGCAAGCTGAGTCCCAGGCCCTCAACGCCCGGCTCATTTTGCTGCTGGCCAACCAGATTGGCGATGCTGGTGTGCTGGCGGAATGCATTGCGGCGGCGCGTGGGGTGCCTTCTGCCTCCTGAAGCGGTGGTAAGAATTGCGATCATTTGCGGACTACAGCGCTTTTGCAATTTGCGTTGCTGAGTTCCTTGCGCAACAGGGGGAGCTGGCGTGACGCTAACTGCGTTGGCGAACGCGCCGGGCGTGTGTGGCGGCGGGCCAAAGCCTTCAAACATTCACCGCGCATTCATCCACGGTTCATTTTGCAGGTTGCAACATTGGGATAATTGTGCGTGTTCAGCAAACGCCTCACCCTTGCCTTTGGCATCTTGGCCATCATTGCGCTGTGTCAAGGCACAGTCGCGTGGTGGGCTATCGACTCTGCATCCAACAACGTCATTCGCGGGCGCGTGGCCAGCGACATGCTGTCGGGCTTTATTGAGCTGTCTGCCACAAAACAGCGCCTGCGCACATGGCTGTCCCAGGCGCTGTTAGACGCGGGCGCTGATCCTCAACAACGCGATGGTTACCAGAAAGACATGGCGGCGACGCTTGCAAGAATTGAAGCACTGGCTGATACCAGTGCTGAGCTCAATGCGAATCAATTCCCGCAGAACTCCGAGCACAAATTGCGCAAGGAGGCGCTTCGCGTTCTTCGGGTCAGCCTGGAGGAGTTGAAAAGCGCAATGGCCAGCGCGCGTGCGATACCGGCCAATTCAGATGCCAAAGCGGCGTGGACTGAAATCACCCGCGTCTTCAATCTGTCGCAGGGCCTGGACCTTAGAACCCTGCTGGCAGACAGCATTGCGCGCGAAAGAATTGCAGTGGAAAGAGAACGCGCGGCAGCCGACAAGTCCCTGCGGCTGGTTCGCGGACTTGCGTTTGGAGCGACCTTGGCACTGGCACTTGCAGCCATGTTGCTGGCCGCCTATTTTGTCCGCGCATTGCACCGTCCGCTCAGGGAACTCACGGCTGGCGCACAGGCACTGCAGCGCGGTGACCTTGACCACCATATTCCGGATGGGCGTGACGATGAGTTTGCACGGTTTGCGACCAACGTCAACGCGATGGCCGTTGAGCTTGCGCAGCACAGGCAGATCGAGACTGCAACCAGGCAGCGGCTTGAAGGCCTTGTAGCAGTTCGCACGAGTGAGCTGGAACAGGCATTGCAGACTCTGCAACAGCTGGATATCAGGCGGCGAAAGCTTTTTGCCGACATCAGCCACGAACTGAGAACCCCCACCACGGCCATACGGGGAGAAGCTGAGATTGCGCTGCGTGGTGGCGAAAAACCGGGCAGCGAGTACCGGGCATCGTTGCGGCGAATCGTCGAGACCGCGGCCCAGCTTGGCATTGTGATTGACGACCTGCTGACCATGGCGCGCAGTGATATCGACACACTCGCCCTGAACCGGATTCCACTGGATGTGCAGGAGCCGTTGCGCGATGCGATCGACCAGGCGCAGTCTCTGGGACACCAGCGCAACGTACGCATTGAGAGCCCCCATGGCGATACTGGGGAGGTACGCTTGCTGGCGGACTCCCAGCGGCTGCGGCAGCTGTTCACCTTGCTGCTGGACAACGCGGTACGCTATTCCCATCCCGACAGCTTTGTTCAGGCGCGCACCAGGGTGGTGTCAGACCCTGAAACCAGCACCTGGTGGGAACTGCAGATCGCAGACCATGGCATTGGCATCCCTGCCGAAGAAATGCCGCATGTTTTCAAGCGCAATTTCAGAGGCGACCGCGCTCAGTTGCACCAATCCAACGGCAACGGCCTGGGCTTGTCCATCGCAGCCAGTCTGGCCCGGGCGCACGGTGGAAGCATCGTTTTTGAAAGTCCAGATTCGTCAGGGACGACGGTGACTTTGCGGCTCCCCGTCTTGCCTGGCGCAATGCAGTCAACCGCCTCCCCCATTTATGAACATACTTATAGTTGAAGACGACAACCGGGTCGCGGACTTTCTGGACCGTGGATTGCGCGCTGAGGGTTATTCCGTACAGGTGGTGCGCAACGGGATTGACGGCCTGGCCCGGGCGCGCGACGCTGCCGTCCAGACCGACAGCAACGCAACCCCCACACTGTTGATACTGGATGTCATGCTGCCTGGCATGACGGGTCTTGAGATTTGCCAGACCCTGCGTGCCACCGGCGTACCCATGCCTATTCTCATGCTGTCCGCCTTGGGTGCCCTGGAGGATCGCGTAGCTGGTTTGCGTCTGGGGGCGGATGATTACCTTGCAAAGCCGTTTGCTTTTGAGGAGCTTTTAGTCCGCATCACCGCCTTGATGCGGCGCTCGCGCCACATGGCACCAGCAGCAGCACCGCAGTTGGCCGTGGCGGATCTGGTGATGGACCGGCAGAGCATGCGCGTGACCCGTGCAGGGCAACCGATTGCCCTGACAGCGCGGGAGCTGGCTTTGCTGGAATTGCTGATGTCTGCGCCGGGCCGGTTGTTCAGCCGCGAGAGAATTCTGTCGAACGTCTGGGGTACCAACGAAGACCCGCTGACCAACATTGTCGATGTCTACATCCGCCGCTTGCGCGCCAAGATTGATGACAACAGCAGCCAGCCATTGATTCACACGGTGCGCGGTTTGGGTTACCGGCTGGAGAAGCTGCAGGCTGCGTGAACCCCAGCGGCTGTTCATCTGGCATTCATCCAGATTGACGCGAAGATTAATTTGCTGGGCGTCCCGAGGTTCATCATGCCAAGGCAAACTATGTTTTGTATGGCACAGCATGGGTGCGTGCAGATGGCTACCCAAAAGTCCATCGTTCAATTTATAAACAGATTTACCAAGGAAACATCATGATTAATCGCCGCGCATCATTCGGCCTGCTGGCCACAGCCTCATTGGCATTGGCATCAAACGCCTCTGCGCAGAATACGCAAAGTTGCGCGGTGTTCACACCTGCATCACAGGCCAGCGCCACGCCCGAAAGCGCCTTGCAGCGCCTTAAAGATGGCAATGCACGTTTTGTCTCTGGCAGCACAGTGAACTGCGACTTGAGGATGCAGGTCAAAGACACCGCCACGCAACAGTCGCCCGTGGCCGTTGTGGTGGGCTGCATTGACAGCCGCGTTCCACCTGAGCTGGTGTTTGACCAGCGCCTGGGTGATATTTTTGCCGCGCGAATTGCAGGCAACTTTGTCAATACCGATATTTTGGGCAGCCTGGAATTCGCCACAAAGGCCGCAGGCGCAAAACTTATCGTGGTACTTGGCCATACCGAGTGTGGCGCCATCAAGGGAGCAGTCGACAACGTCAAGCTGGGCAACCTGACAGCCATGCTGGGCAATATCCGCCCGTCCCTGGAAAAGCTGAATTACACCGGCGTTGCCACATCCAAGGACAAAGTGCTTGTGCAAAAGCTGGCAGATCAAAATGCACAGGATGCCGTGGCGCTGGTCCTTCGCAAAAGCGAAGTCATTGCTGAATTGGTCGCACAAGGCAAAGTCAAAATCGTCTCAGCCATGCACGATATTTCGACTGGTCGAGTCAGCTGGTTTGCTTGATCTGGAAGGCAAATTCAATCTACTTTTGCCCTTAAATAAGCCTGTACCCCTTGCCCACATTGCATAGTTAGCTACTTAATTTATAATTCTCTTCTTGCCTGGCGGACTATTGGGCTCGTGCCATTTTTCCCACACTGGCATGGCGGAGGAGTTGGTACCACTCAAGCCCGGTTAGCGAACGCGCCGGGCGTCCGTGAGCGATTTGCTTTAATATTTATAGCTACTTGTGCATACTACACGAGGGCTACGGGCCTTTTTTACCATCCAAATCGATTAAAAACAGGCGCCGAGGTTTTGTTCAGCCTTGGCACAGGCCGCAGCGGTGCGCGATTGGCCCTTATGACACACCCTTATGACACGAGCCAAGGTCGAATAAAATCAAGACCACCGGCCCCCTGAACCACGGCATCCTGCGGGATGCCGTTTTTGTTCCTCCTGTGTCAGTACCTTCTGCACCCTCTGCTTTTTCTGTATCCCACAACATGACCGACCCACTGCCCACCCTGAGCCAAACTGGCCAACCTGCCCAACCCGGCCTGGACAGCCTTTCCAAATCGTTTGAGCCCCATGCCATCGAAGCACATTGGGGGCCGGAATGGGAGCGCCGGGGCTATGGCGTGGCGGGCTTCAGGGGAACCGGGACGGCCAAGGCGGGCGAGCCCGCGTTTTCCATCCAGTTGCCGCCGCCCAATGTGACGGGCACGCTTCACATGGGGCATGCGTTCAACCAGACCATCATGGACAGCCTCACGCGCTACCACCGCATGCTGGGCCACAACACGGTGTGGATTCCGGGTACGGATCACGCCGGCATTGCCACGCAGATTGTGGTGGAGCGCCAACTGCAGGCGCAAGGCATCAGCCGGCACGACATGGGGCCAACGCCGTTTGAAGCGCGCAAGAATTTTGTGAGCAAGGTGTGGGAGTGGAAAGAGAAAAGCGGCAACACCATCACCACGCAGATGCGCCGCATGGGCGACAGCGTGGACTGGGACCGCGAGTACTTCACCATGGACCCCAAGCTGTCCAAAACCGTGACGGAGACCTTTGTTCGCCTGTACGAGCAGGGCCTGATTTACCGTGGCAAACGCCTGGTGAACTGGGACCCGGTGCTGCAAAGCGCCGTGAGCGACCTGGAGGTGGAAAGCGAAGAGCGCGAAGGCTTCATGTGGCACATCGAATACCCGTTCAGCGATGGGCCGCAAACCGCTGCTGACGGCTCACTGATGCGCGGCATGCACATTGCCACCACCCGGCCCGAAACCATGCTGGCAGACGGCGCGCTGGCCGTGCACCCGGACGACGAACGCTACAAACATCTGGTCGGCAAAATGGTGGATTTGCCGCTGTGCGACCGGCAAATTCCCGTGATTGCCGACGACTTTGTGGACAAAGACTTTGGCAGCGGGTGCGTCAAGATCACCGGCGCGCACGACTTCAACGACTACGCCTGCGCCATGCGCCACAAGCTGCCGCTGATCACCATCTTCACGCTGGACGCAAAGATCAACGAGAACGGCCCGGCTGCCTACCGGGGCATGGACCGGTTTGATGCCCGCAAAGCGGTGCTGAAGGATCTGCAGGCGCAGCACTTTCTGCAAAAGGCCGTGCCGCACAAGAGCATGATTCCGGTGTGCGGGCGCACCGGGCAGGTCGTGGAACCGATGCTGACGGACCAGTGGTTTGTGGGCATGACCAAGGTGAGCGAAACGGACCCCACGGGAAAATCAATCGCCCAAAAAGCCATCGACGCCGTTCAATCCGGCGAAGTCAAATTCGTCCCCGAGAACTGGGTCAGCACCTACAACCAGTGGATGAACAACATTCAGGACTGGTGCATCAGCCGCCAACTGTGGTGGGGGCATCAGATTCCAGCCTGGTATGACGAAGATGGCAAGGTGTACGTGGCGCGGGATGAGGCCCATGCCCAAGCGCAAGCACCTGGCAAAAAGCTCAGGCGTGATGACGACGTGCTGGACACCTGGTACTCGTCTGCGCTCGTTCCTTTCTCGACAATGGGCTGGCCTGAGTCAGTTGACGACAAGAATGCAGCCAGCGATTCCAATCTGTACCTCCCCAGCAGCGTCCTGATCACCGGCTACGACATCATCTTCTTCTGGGTCGCCCGCATGATCATGATGACGACGCACTTCACCGGCAAAGTGCCGTTCAAGCACGTCTACATCCACGGCCTGGTGCGCGATGCGCAGGGCAAAAAGATGAGCAAATCCGAGGGTAATGTGCTCGACCCGGTGGACCTGATTGATGGTATCGCCCTGCCCGAGCTGCTGGCCAAACGCTCCGAAGGCCTGCGCAAGCCCGAGACCGCGCCACTGGTGCGCAAGAACACCGAAAAAGAGTACCCCAGTGGCATCCCCGCGTTCGGCGCGGATGCGCTGCGCTTCACCATGGCCAGCTACGCCAGCCTGGGGCGCAACATCAACTTTGACACCAAGCGCTGCGAGGGCTACCGCAATTTTTGCAACAAGCTGTGGAACGCAACGCGCTTTGTGCTGATGAACTGCGAGGGCCAGGATTGTGGGCTCAAAGAGCACACCAAGGCCGAATGCGCGCCTGCTGTACTTGACCAAAGCGGTCGCGTGACCGCGCCCGCTGGGCCTTTCCACGGCTACATGCGCTTCAGCCAGGCCGACCGCTGGATCAGCTCGGTCTTGCAGCAAGTCGAAGCCGAGGTCGCCAAGGGCTTTGCCGACTACCGGCTGGACAACGTGGCCAACGCGATTTACGACTTTGTGTGGAACGAGTTCTGCGACTGGTACCTTGAGATTGCCAAGGTGCAGATTCAGACCGGCACAGACTCTGAAAAGCGGGCCACACGCCGCACCTTGATCCGCACGCTGGAGTGCGTGATGCGACTGGCGCACCCGGTGATTCCGTTCATCACCGAGGCGCTGTGGCAGAAGGTTTCAATCGTCGCTGGACTCGCTGGAGAGTCCGTCAGCATCGCCCGCTACCCGCAGGCGCAGCCTGAAAAGAATGACCCAGCCGCCATCGCCCACGTCACCAAACTCAAGGCGCTGGTCGATGCATGCCGTGCGTTGCGCAGCGAGATGAGCGTGTCGCCCGCCACCCGTTTGCCGCTGTACGTGCTGGCCAGTTCACAGGCCGAGCACGTGTTCATGACCTCATCCGCCCCGGTTTTGCAGGCACTGGCCAAACTCAGCGAAGTGAAAATTTTTGACCAAACGCCCGACTGGCAAACCGCCGCGCAGGCATCGCCTGTGGCCGTGGTGGGTGAAGCTCGGATTTGCCTTCACATGGCGGTCGATGCCGCCGCCGAGAAAACCCGTTTGTTCAAAGAGGTCGCGCGTCTGGAAGGCGAAATCGCCAAGGCCAACAACAACCTGGGCAACGAGGCGTTTGTGGCCAAAGCGCCGCCCATCGTGATTGAGCAAGCGCGCAAGCGCGTGGCCGACTTTGTGGCGACGCTGGCCAAGGTGCAGGACCAGCTCGATCGCTTATGCAACGCGTAGGCATCTGCGTTTGGGACCCAATTTGGAACCTGCGCTGGGCCTGCGATCACAGGTTAGACAACCAATTAAGCGGCCAGTGCGTCAGCTGGTCACACCGCCGATAATCCGGCTCGCCCGGCCCGTGAAACCATCAACGGCGGCGCATCACGTGAATGAAATCGGCGCCGACGGTTTGCTGCTCCAGCAGCTCATTGCCGGTCTGCCGCGCAAACGCCTGAAAGTCCCGCACCGAGCCGGAGTCGGTCGCGGTCACGCGCAGCAACTGGCCGCTCTCCATGCTGGACAGCGCCTTCTTGGCCTTCAAAATCGGCAGCGGGCAGTTCAGGCCGCGGGTGTCCAGCTCTTGGTCGATGTTCATTCAATTTCCTAAAGATTTTGCAGTAATTTTAAGCAGTTTGAGGGCAGCGACGAATCACGCCCTGCGCGACCACTCCACAAACTGCGGCTCGTGCCCGCGTGACTTGAGCCAGTCCGCCAGCGCGTAGCCCGTGCCGGCAGGCCAGCATTTGACCTCTTCAGGCGCGTACAGCTTCCAGTCCACCAGTTCGGGCGAGAGCTTGACCTCGCCGCTGCACACCGCGTGGTAGGCAATGATGACCTGGTTCATGCGTTGAAAATCGTACACACCAATCAAGTTCAGCTCGTGGGTTGTGAGCGAGGTTTCCTCGGCGATCTCGCGCTCAATACCGCCCTTGGGTGTTTCTCCCGCTTCCATGAAACCGGTGATCAGCGCGTACATCTTGGCCGACCAGGCGGCATTTCGGGCCAGCAGAATCTGGCCGTTGTATTCAATCACCGCGGCCAGCACCGGCACCGGGTTGTTCCAGTGGGTGTAGCCGCAGGCCACGCAGCGCATGCGCTGCACTTCGCCGCCGTCCTCCAGGCTGGCAATCATCTCCAGGGGCGTGGCGCAATTGGGGCAAAACTTGAATTCGTGGGCCATGGTGTTGTCAAATTTCCAAGTACTATAATTTTAGTAGCTTACTATGCATGCTACACGAGGTCTACAGGCACTTTTGACATCTAAAAACCGGTTTTTAAGCGGGGAAAACGCCGGTAGACAGGTACCGGTCGCCCCGGTCACACACGATGAACACAATGGTGGCGTTTTTCTCTCGCTTGGCAATCTCCTGTGCCACCCAGCAAGCCCCGGCGGCCGACACGCCGCCAAAGATGCCTTCCTCGCGCGCCAAACGGCGGGCCATGTCCTCGGCATCGGCTTGGGTCACGTAAACCAGTTCATCCACATTGGCGGGGTCATAAATTTTCGGCAAATACTCGGTCGGCCATTTGCGGATGCCGGGGATGCGCGAGCCTTCTGACGGCTGCGCGCCCACAATTTTGATGGCCTGATTTTTCCGCTTCAAATACTTCGACACGCCGGTGATGGTGCCGGTGGTGCCCATGGCGCTCACAAAATGGGTGATCTCGCCGTTTGTCTGGTCCCACAGCTCGGGGCCAGTCGTCTCAAAATGCGCGCGGGGGTTGTCGGCGTTGGCAAATTGGTCCAGCACCCGGCCCTTGCCGGCGGCCACCATCTGGTCGGCCAGGTCGCGCGCGTATTCCATGCCGCCGCTTTTTGGCGTGAGGATCAGCTCGGCGCCAAACGCCTTCATGGTCTGCACGCGCTCTATCGACAGGTCTTCGGGCATGATCAAAATCATGCGGTAGCCCTTGATGGCCGCCGCCATGGCCAGCGCGATGCCGGTGTTGCCCGAGGTCGGCTCGATCAAGGTGTCGCCGGGCTTGATCTCGCCGCGCTCTTGCGCGCGCACGATCATCGACATCGCAGGCCGGTCTTTGACAGAGCCGGCCGGGTTATTGCCCTCAAGCTTGCCCAAAATCACATTTCCGCGGTCGGCGTTGGCGGAGGCGCCAATGCGCTGCAGTGCGACCAGCGGCGTGTTGCCAATCGTGTCTTCAATGGTGGGATATTTTTTTGGCGTTGTCATACCCTGCACTGTGCCATAATTTGGGGCTGTACACAGCGTCGCCCGGGTGGTGGAATTGGTAGACGCACGGGACTCAAAATCCCGCGCCGCAAGGCGTGCCGGTTCGATTCCGGCCCCGGGCACCAAAAATCAAGCCGGAAGGATTCAAAACCTTCCGGCTTTTTCTTTGTTCCCTCTGAAAACCTAAATTTGTCGTTCGATAGAGTCCGTGTGAGTGTGCCACGTTCCGGGGCATTGCGGGGGTACTTTTGGGGGTAGAAAGCAAACAAATGGGGGTATGGGGGTATCGCTGGGGGTAGTCTCCAGTACCCCATTTGGGCGGTATTTCGCACACCTTGAAACGCCTAAATCTCGGGGTTCAAACCGCCCCAAGGCGAAGGTAGCGCCCCTGCCCCCTGAAACTTGCGCAGAAAAAAGCTAACCGGTCGGTTTCCGGCCCTTGCGCCCTAGACTTTTGCTCTTCCCACCGTGGCCCGCAGCATCACCAGTGCCCAGCGGTACAGCCCCAATTTAGCCAGGCATTGCCACCGGATTCACCCGCCTGCAAACTCTCTCAAGAGCACCTTGCACAACCCACAAAAAGAAACTCGGCACCGTGGCCAGGCTGAACCCTTTTGGGTCCTGCTCAGGCAGGTAAAGCACAAGCTTTCAAGTGGGGCGAATCTCGCCAGCGGCCACATGAAACCAGAAGCTGCCCATCTTGTGGGCTTCATCGTCGGACATAGGGTTGTCTTCACTGTGCCAAGCTGGCGAACCATCATCGTTCAGCGCATCACGCGAGGGCAGCAAGGCAACCACATCGGCAACCAGCACATCCATTACCTCCATGGGTAGCAACATGGGGTCGTCTCGCTCGACCTCAGGCACTGCGTGCATTGCAGCTCTCAGCGTGGGCACCATTGCCGCGATGGTCTGCCCGGCCTCCAGGGCAGCGGCTGCAATTTTCAGCAATGCCCGCGCATGGGGCAACGCGCCGGACGGGTGCGGCTGTTTGGGGCGATGCTGCCTTGTGGCGTTGCCCCTCAAACGCTCGTGCATGGTGGGCGCAATGTTGTGCTCACGCCAGGC
>JANYJD010000205.1 GCA_025358555.1 Rhodoferax sp. | reverse complement strand
TGGGAAGCGCGGCACAAGCCGCCCTTCCACCAGCCCCTTGTTGTCCAAAATCGCCGTGGGATACCCAGCGTGGGCGCTGACTTGCCTGTACCTGGCGGTCATGCTGGCGCTGGCCGGGGGCAGCGTCTCGGGCGTGTGGCCTTTCCCCCGCCTGTGGCCGGAATCATTGAGCTTGCAAGGCTGGCAATCGGTCGCCGCAAGCGCCTCAACACTGTGGACGACAGCGGCTCTCGCGGCGCTCAGCAGCGTCACCACACTGTTGTGGGCCGTGGCCTGGCTTGAATGCGCGCCGCCCGCTTGGGATGCCCACCTGCGCCGCCTGATCTACCTGCCGCTGGTGCTGCCTTCGGTTCTGTGGGTGGTGGGCCTGCACCGCCTGTGCCTGGCGTGGGGCATTGATGCGCGCTGGCCCGGCCTGTGGCTGGTGCACAGTCTGGCCGCTGCGCCGTATGTGCTGATTGCGCTCAGCCCGGCCTATTTGGGTTTTGACGCACGCTATGGGCAGATAGCCGCGTCGCTGCAAAAAAGTCGATTGACGTTTTTGCAGCGCATCAAGTGGCCGCTGCTCAAGGCGTCGCTGTGGGGCGCGCTTGCGGTGGGTTTTGCGGTGAGCGTAGCGCAGTACTTGCCCACCCTGTTTGTCGGCGCTGGCCGTTTTGCCACGGTAACCACCGAGGCGGTCACGCTGGCCAGCGGCGCGCAGCGGTCGCTCACTGCGGCGTATGCCTGGCTGCAATGGTTGCTGCCTGCACTGGTGTTTGCAATGGCGGCGTGGCTAGGGCGGCCACGGCGATTTGCCCCGGTTACGTCCAACGCGTTGCAAGGGGCGGTGCTGAATGGCGCAAGCGGAAACGCCGGCGCTGCCAAAGCAGGCAGTGCGGCCCGCCCGGCCCGACCTGGCGCCGGGGGCGGCGGCGCATCATGAGCCTGCAAACTGGTCTGCAGATCGACGTTGCCCGCCTGGCATTGCGCCAGCATCACAACGACACCTCCCTGATCACAAACTTGCAAATCAACGTGCCGCCCGGCATCGTGCACACCGTCATGGGTGCCAGCGGCTCGGGCAAATCCAGCTTGCTGGCCGCCGTGTGCGGCACGCTCGCGCAGGTGTTTGCGTTTGAAGGCTCGGTGTCACTCAATGGCAAGCGCATCGACGCCTTGCCCACCGAGCAGCGGCGCGTCGGCATTTTGTTTCAAGACGACCTGCTGTTTGCCCACATGACCGTGCGCGAGAACCTGCTGTTTGCCGTGCCGGCCGGGCCCCGCGCGCCGCGCGAAGCCGTGGTGAAGCAGGCGCTGGACGATCTTGAATTACCCGGCTTCGCCCACGCCGACCCCACCACCCTCTCGGGCGGCCAGCGCGCCCGCATCGCGCTGATGCGCGCCCTGCTGGCCCAGCCGCACGCCCTGTTGCTGGACGAGCCATTCTCCCGGCTTGACGCCGCGCTGCGTGACCGCATGCGCGAGTTTGTGTTTGCCACGGTGCGCACGCGGCAGATCCCGGTGCTGCTGGTCACGCATGACCAGGCCGATGTGGCGGATGTGGGGCAGTTGACGCGGCTTTAGGTCAGCAACTAGCGATACTATATAAATAATAGCTACTTATGCACACTGGACAAGGGCTACAGGCCATTTTATCCGACATCGTCACCGAACAGGCGCCAGCAGCGTGCGCTGGCGCAGCGCGTTGCGGATTTGATTCAGGTCGGCCACCGAAGCACCGGGCTGCTCGGCGCCAGGCGCGACGCAACTGAAGTTGGCTGCCACATTGACGTCACCCGAGCCGTTATAGCGGGCTTGGTTTGGATAGACGCAGACGGGGCGCTGGCGCACCACGGCATCCCCCTTCAAGGTGGTGGCGATGAGTGCCTCGGGCGCCACACCCTGTTCGACCCAGCGCGCCAGGGCCAGCACGGCGTCGTGCTTGGCGTCCCTGAATGCGGGCAAGGGGTCGCCCGTGCCAGCACCAATGTTCGACGGGCCCGAGCCGCCGCCGCAATGCGCCACATTGGGCAGCATGAACAGCCGGTGGTATTGCTGCACAGCGCTGGCCTGGGTCTGCGCC
>JANYJD010000201.1 GCA_025358555.1 Rhodoferax sp. | reverse complement strand
AAAACCAAAAAGTCAGGAAGAAATTACCAAGAAAGGAGGTCAGAACCAGGCAGGCTAAAAAATTGATACTTTAGCCGTCCTGCCTGGGGGAATTTGACTGGCCAAAGGTGGGGGAATTTGAAGTGGCCATCAGGGTTGTCGCTGCGCCAATGCACCTCGCGGTCCACCAGCAGGGCCAGGCGCTCCTCAAAGCTCATGCCCGTCATGCCAGGCTGGCTGAGCTGCTCCTGCATAGGTCGAAGTAGTCTTTCATCCGGGTGTTGGTCATTCCCAACAGGCATATGGCATGAAACTTCTCCGCCACTACCGTGTTCTTGGGATAAGCGCGCAATTGCGGGGCAGGCAGGTCGTCCAGTAGCACGGGGTAGCTGATCGCTTCCGGGGCTGGCGTTACAGCATCGCCGAAACCGATGTCCACCTGCAGCGCGATGCGTGCGCCGTCAAGCTTGGCCAGGAGATCAATCCGCACGCCGCAGTAGCCAGCTTCCTCGCGGATGACCGTTCCTTTGACCGAGACGGGATCGAAGGCAATCCCGTCTTCCACCGCGATCTGGCATATTTCGCGGAAGGTCGCCACAGCAGAGTCGATGTCATCGGGGCCGAATCCCAGCAAGTCGACGTCGCGTGTCGGCCGGTGCGGCAGGTCGTACCAGAGCGAAAACAGCAGCGCGCCCTTGAGTAGAAAGTTGGGGGCATGGTTAGAGATGGACAGCCGGTACAGCAGCCGTTCCAGGCCGTAGTGCGTGAGCGTCAGGTTGAAATCCTGTTTTGCCGCGTCTGCATGCTGCTTGAGTCGGGCGCGGATCGAGGTCGCCAGATTGCGGCTCATGCCGTCACGCTTTCAAGGTATGGACGCATGACGTTGGCTACGCGATCAATGGTGGCGTAGTGCCGCATCTGCCAGTGAGCGGTGCTCGCTTAAAGTGCCTGCCTGGCAGGCTGTAGGAAAGTGGGTCTTGCGAATGCCGACCGTGTACAAATTGTGTCCGTGGGGCAGGATTCTCAAAGGACTAAATCGGACCTCTTGACCATCCCGGCGCTTCGGCTAAGTACGACACAACGACGGGAACCGCTGGAGTCGATAGCTATATTATAAATAGCTAATTGTGCATATTCGACTAAGGCTACAGGCCAATATAACCTCACATTCCCTGCTGAAATCTGCATGAAACCGTCCGCCACGACACCGACCCATGCTTTTTGACGAGGCTTGACCGACGGGATCAGCAGGAGCACCAGGATAGCACCACGACCCGTCAAGTTGCCCGCCTGCGGGCCGAGCGCCCGAGCGCCACGCTGTGCCCGTGACGTGGCATTGCAAGGGCGTTACGGGACGCGCTCTTAACCCAGGCTGATGCCGGTTTCCTGAAGCCCTACTAAGTGCACTTGTACCTGATTGGCGGCTGACGCGGCCAGAATGCTCAAGAAATGCCCCTGATCTGCGCCAGACTCGGTGTCGAGCGCCGCAACGCCAGCAGCGAGCGTGGCAGCGTCTGGGGCCGCGCCGTTGACGGTGGTGAGCAGCCAGGTTGCGATCTGGGCGTTGCTGGCCGTGGCGTTACCACCGGCGGCCAGCGCGCCCCAAATCGGCAAGCGCATCACGGCGCCTGACAACTGCAGCATCGTATAACCCTGGTCAAAAAAATCGCCCACGGTGGCGATCAAGGGCTTCTTGGCCCCAAGCAACGTATTGCCCAAAACGGCACCCAATAGCAGCACAGCGTTGCCGTCGTTTTGGCCCGCAGCTGAGTCATAGGCAAGCCACCCGTCAGAGAACTGCAAACGCTCGATGCTGGTCAGGGTGTCGGTGCCTTCGGCCGTGCTGGCAACCGTCAGGCCGGTGGCAGTGCGGGTGACCGTGTAGGCGGCGCGCACCCCGGAATAAACCGCTGTGTCGTTGCCATTGCCGCCGTCAATGATGTCATCGCCGCCACCGCCAAACAAGGCATTGTTGACCGCGTTGCCCTGCATGGTGTCGCCCAAGGCAGTGCCTATCGCGTTTTCAATGACGGCGTCAAGCGAGGTTGTGAGATTGCCCAATACGGCGGCGCCACTTGCGGTTCTGCCGACGTTGCTGAATTTTCCGGGGGTAAGGTCCAAGCCCAATCCCACCGTCAGCGCGGAGAAATCAAGCGTATCGGTGCCGCCGTCGTCCACGATGTTGTCGACGAGACGGCCTCTGTCATCGTTAAAGGTGTACTTGGTGTCACCCAGGTTGACATTGTTCTTGCCGTAGAGGTAGCGCAGAGCCAGCATGTCATAGGGCTGGAACGTGACGTTGTTGATGTCTTGAGCTGACTGACGGTAGCTCATAACCGAGTTGTAGAAGGTGTCTTCCAGCACGCCAAGATAGTTGCCGTCCGCATCCTCGGGTCTTGCGTCGCCGCCGTTGTAATTGCCGGGGTGGGTCAACCCGATGGCATGGCCAATTTCGTGCACGAGCGTTTGATATGCATAGGTGCCAGGCACTACATTGGTGTCATAGCCGATGGCGATCCAGATGTCTGAATCCAAGCTATTGCCAAACTTCTCAGGTAAAAACGCGGCGCCTGCGGCCTTGGGAAGCAGGTCGTAGTTGCTTAAGCGCATTGTGCCTGTGGCTGTGGGGGTGTCCGGCACCTCCTTAAAGGTGATGTTGATCTGCTGTTGCAAAAGGTTCAGGATGTCGCGCGTGGCACTGCGTTGCTCTGTGCTGAAAGGCTTCCAGAACTTTGCTTCAAAACCCGTGTAGGTGCTTGGCAACGTGTCGGGGAAGGCGTAGGTGACTGTCACCGCCGTGCCCACCGGTGAACCTTTGTTGAATCGAAAATCGGTGCCACCCACCAAAGGATCAATGCTCGGGTCGTTGAAAAACGGGTTCGCGATGACCGTCTCAGGCGGCGCAGCCGGTGTCACGACCCTGAGGGCTGGGGGAGTCAGTGCGGGCAGTGAGGTGGTGCTGGATGGCATTGTGGTTCCTTGGATGCGTGAAACAAAATGTCACTATGGCCTTGCAAAGGCGCGGTGGCAATAAAACGTTCCTAAACGTTCCTAAACGTTCCTAAATGTTATGAAATTAAATGAAACTTGATGTGATCCGCAGGGCCCATGCCGTATCGCTGCTGCGCGCCGGGCCACCCTGAGTTGATGAATGGCATGCACCGCACCGAAGCCCACCGGCACGGACAAGTCACCATCACCAAATACCGGTGTGAGCGCTGCGGCACCATTTGGGAGTATGAGAACAACAAGGTCAACCGCAACGCGGGTTGGTCCGTGGTGGTGCGGTGACTCGCCCATTTGCGATTCGCAACATCAATTGCTACTTTAATAATAGCTATTTATTCAATGTGGACGAGGGCTACAGCCTGATTTGACACTGAAATTAGCCTGAATTGGTCCAACACAAGCCTCCTACGCCTTCAAATACTCGGCCTTGCTCCCCAGCCAGCGGTGCACATGTTTCTCAGCCAGATCAGGATACCGGTCCAGTATCACAGGCGCGGCGGCGCGGGCCCAGTTGAGCAGCTCGGTGTCGGTTGCCAAGTCCGCAAAGCGCAACAGCGCTGCACCCGACTGGCGTGCGCCCAGAAACTCGCCGGGGCCGCGAATCTCCAGGTCGCGCCGGGCAATCTCAAAGCCGTCATTGGTCTCGACCATCGCCTTGAGGCGCGCGCGCGCGGTCTCGCCGAGCCGGGGCGCATCGCCGGTCGAATACAGCAGCACGCAAGCTGACGCCGCCGCGCCGCGCCCGACGCGGCCACGCAATTGGTGCAACTGGCTCAGGCCAAAGCGCTCGGCGTGTTCAATCACCATCAACGAGGCATTGGGCACATCGACGCCGACTTCAATCACCGTGGTGCTGACCAGCACGCCCATGGCGGCATTGGGGCCGGCATGGCCAGGGCTGGCGGGCGAATCCGGTGCGCCGACAAACAGCGACATCACCGCCTTCTTCTCGGCCACCGGCATGCGCGAGTGCAACAGGCCCACCATTACCGGCAGGCCGTCGGGGCGTCGGCAATCGGCCAGCGCATCACTCAGGGCCTGATGCGTCTCGGTGGCGTTGGTCAAATCCAGTGCTTCACTTTCTTCGATCAGCGGACATACCCAGTAGACCTGTCTGCCCAGCGCAAGCTGGTCCCGGATGCGGTGGATGACCTCGTCACGGCGCGCATCGTTCACCACCTTGGTGACGATGGGCGTGCGGCCTGGGGGCAGCTCGTCGATGGTGGAGACCTCCAGATCAGCGTAGTAGCTCATGGCCAGCGTTCTTGGAATCGGCGTGGCCGTCATCATGAGTAAATGTGGTTCCACCCCTGTGGCTTGCTCACTGCGTGTAGCGTCCTCCCCCCTCAAGGGGGCGACACCCTGCGGCCCCGCGGAGCCGGTTCCGCGGTGTCCCTGGGCTGATTCGGGGTCAGGGGGTGGCACAGTCATCTTCGCTCTCAACGCCAGCCGCTGCGCCACGCCGAAACGGTGCTGTTCGTCGATGATCGCCAGCGCCAGGTTTTTGAACTGCACCTTGTCCTGAATCACTGCGTGGGTGCCGATGACCAGCCCCGCCTCGCCGCTGGCAATCAAGGCCAGCATCTCGCGCCGCTCTTTCGTTTTTTGGCTGCCGGTGAGCCACGCAGTCTTGACGCCCAGCGGCTCCAGCCAGCCGATGAGCTTGCGGAAATGCTGCTCGGCCAAAATCTCGGTGGGGGCCATCAGCGCGCACTGCCAGCCAGCGTCGATGCAGAGTGCGGCGGCCAGCGCAGCCACCACGGTTTTGCCCGAGCCCACGTCGCCTTGCAGCAGGCGGTGCATGGGGCTGGGGCGCGCAATGTCGTGGGCTATTTCACGGCACACGCGCTGCTGTGCGGCGGTGAGCTGGAAGGGCAACACCGACAGCAAGCGCTCGTGCAACGACAGCCCCTGGACAGGCCCTGGCGCGCGTTTATTGGAAGGCAGCAAGCGAACAGGGCTGGGCTTGGGGCGATCCTCGTTGCGCCGCAAGCGAACCGGACTGGCCTGCGCAGGCGCAGGCGCAAGGCTGGGCGCCCGCAGCAAATCGCGCGCCCGCTTGCTCTGCAATTGCGACAGCTGCTGCGCCAGCAGCTCCTCAAGTTTCAGGCGCTGCCACGCCGGGTGGCTATGGTCTTGCAGCGTGGCCAGCGACACGTCTGGCGCGGGGTTATGCAAAAATAATAGCGAACTATGTATATTCAACGAGGGCAACGGGCTGTTTTTACCTCCTATTTCAGGTGGAATCGTCTCAGACAGGTCAGCCCGCGCTACGCCGCTTAAGACCACCTTGCGCAAATACGGCTGCGGCAGCCCGGCCACCGTGGGGTACACCGGCGTGAGCGCGGTGGGCAGGTCGCCACCCGCTGTGCGAAAGCTCGGGTGCATCATGGTCCAGCCCAAAAAGCCGCCTTTCACCTCGCCGCGCGCCCGAATCCGCGAACCCACCGACAGCGCTTTTTGCTGTGACGGGTAGAAGCTGAAAAAGCGCAGCGTGCAAGTGTCAGAGCCGTCATCTACCGTCACCAGCAGTTGCCTGCGGCCTTTCAAGGTGACCTCGCACGCGGTGACGACGGCCTCAATCTGCACCGTATCGCCCTCCCGCGCATCACGCAGCCGGGTGATGCGGGTCTCATCTTCATAGCGCAACGGCAGGTGCAGCGCCAAGTCGATGTCGCGTCGCAGGCCGAGCTTGTCGAGGGCTTTTTGAATCGGGCTCTTGGCGACATTGCCGGGTGCAGCGGCAGGCTTGGTGGCGGTCTTGGGCGACTTCGGTGGCATGGGACAATTCTGCCTCAGCACTCAAGCACCATGCGCACCTTCACCCTCAGCGATTTCGATTTCACCCTGCCCCCGGAGCTGATCGCCCAGCACCCAGCCTCTGAGCGCAGCGGTTCCAGACTACTCGATGGCACCGGCCCCATTCCCACTGACCGCATCTTTCGTGATTTGCCATCACTGCTCAACGCGGGCGACCTGCTGGTGTTCAACGACACCAAGGTCATCAAGGCCCGCCTGTTTGGCAACAAACCTCCCCCCCGTGCCGCCAAGGCGGCTCCCCCTGCTGTGGGCGAAAGCGCCTTGGGGCGGCCCGGCGGCGCTTTGCCCACCGGGGGCAAGCTGGAATTGCTGATTGAGCGCGTGCTGCCTGGCAACCAGGTGGCGGCGCACATGCGGGTGAGCAAAAAGCCCGAGGTGGGTACCACCGTGACGCTGACAGGTGCGCCAGGCACGGCCGATGGCCTGCGCGCCACGCTGCTGGGACGCTGGCCTGATGCGCAGGGCGCGATGTTTCGCTTTGTGTTGAGCAACGACGCGGGCGACGACCCCCACACGCTGATGGAGCGCCACGGCCACGTGCCACTGCCGCCGTATATTGAGCGCCACCAGGGCAGCGCGATTGACCCCACCGATTCAGCGGAAGACGTGGCGCGCTACCAGACCGTGTTCGCCAAAAACCCCGGTGCGGTCGCCGCCCCCACTGCAGCGCTGCATTTTGACGATGCGCTGCTGGCCGCGCTGGATGCCAAGGGCGTGCACCGCGCCAGCGTCACGCTGCATGTGGGTGCGGGCACCTTCCAGCCGGTAAAAACCGAGAATCTGGCCGAGCACCAGATGCACAGCGAGTGGTACGACGTGCCTTTGGCGACCCAGCAGGCCATTGCCGTCTGCCGCGCGCGCGGTGGCCGCATCGTGGCTGTGGGGACCACCACGGTGCGCACGCTGGAGTCTTGGGCTTTGAGCGGTCAGGCAACGGGCGACACGCGCATCTTCATCACACCGGGGTTTGATTTCAAGCTGATTGATCTGCTGGTGACCAACTTTCACCTGCCAAAATCG
>JANYJD010000193.1 GCA_025358555.1 Rhodoferax sp. | reverse complement strand
CCCGCGCCCGGCAAGGCATCGTGGGCGGAATCGTGTACGGGGTCGTAGTTGTGCTCGTGATCATGCCGTGCGCCCTGGCGCAGGTAGCGGGTGCGCATCTCGTTGCGCGGCAGGTAGCGCGCCAACTCGGTGAGCGCCATCTCATACACGCCGCGCTTGAACTCCACCACCGCGTCCAGCGGCACCCAGTACTGGTTCCAGCGCCAGGCGTCAAACTCGGGATGGTCGGTGGCACGCAGGTTCAAATCCCAGTCGTGGCCGGTCAGTTGGAGCAGATACCAGATTTGTTTCTGGCCTTTGTAATGGCCGCGCGCATCGCGGCGGATAAACCTGTCTGGCACCTCGTAGCGCAACCAGTCGCGGGTGCGGGCAACAATGCACACGTGCTCCGGCTGGAGCCCCACTTCTTCATGCAGTTCGCGGTACATGGCCTGCTCGGGGGTTTCTCCCCGGTCAATGCCACCCTGCGGAAACTGCCACGAGTGGGTACGAATGCGCTTGCCCCAGAACACCTGATTTTTCTGGTTGAGCAGGACGATGCCGACGTTGGGCCGAAAGCCGTCCCGGTCAAGCATAATCAAACCCCAATTTTTTAAACTGATTGCATTATGCACAGAGCGCGCTGTGCGGCAAGGGGCTGCGGCCATAATCCCGCTGGGGCACGCTTGGCCAGGCTAGTTTCCGTGCTATTTTTTCCCCTGTTTTATCCCAGTTTTCCCCCAGTTTCAAACCAGCCCCGCGATAGAAAAGAGCCCATGAAAGCCTCCCAATTCTTCATTTCCACCCAAAAGGAAGCCCCGTCCGATGCCGAAGTCGCCAGCCACAAGCTGATGATGCGCGCCGGCATGATCAAAAAGCTCGGCGCCGGCATCTACACCTACATGCCACTGGGGTTGCGCGTGATCCGCAAGGTTGAGGCCATCGTGCGCGAGGAGATGAACCGCGCGGGGGCGGTGGAGCTGCTGATGCCCGTGGTGCAACCGGCAGAATTCTGGCAAGAAACCGGCCGCTGGGAAAAAATGGGCCCCGAGCTGATGCGCGTGAAAGACCGGCACGGCCGCGACTTCATCATCCAGCCCACCAGCGAAGAAGTGGTGACCGACATCGCCCGCCAGGACATCAAAAGCTACAAACAGTTGCCGCGCAATTTTTACCATATCCAGACCAAGTTCCGGGACGAACGCAGGCCGCGTTTTGGCGTGATGCGCAGCCGAGAATTCATCATGAAAGACGCCTACAGCTTTGACCGCGACCCAGCCACCGCCAAAGCCAGTTACCAGGTGATGGCCGGTGCCTACCGCAAGATTTTTGACCGCTTTGGCTTGAGCTACCGCGCCGTGGCGGCTGACAGCGGCGCGATTGGCGGCGATTTGAGCGAAGAGTTTCAGGTGATTGCCGCCACGGGCGAAGACGCCATCGTCTACTGCCCTGGCGGCGATTACGCGGCCAACATGGAGAAAGCCGAGGCGCTGGCGCCCGCTGGCCCGCGTGCATCTGCAACCCAATCCATGGCGAAAACTGCGACGCCTGGCAAGAGCACCTGCGCTGACGTGGCCGAGTTTTTGGGCGTGCCGCTGCAGAACACGGTCAAGTCGCTGGTGCTGGCGACGGACCAGAAGAACGAGGGCGGCGAGGTCGTCAAAACCACCATCTGGCTGCTGCTGCTGCGTGGCGACCACGACATGAATGAAGTCAAGGTACGCAAGCTGACTGGGCTGGCGGATTTTCGATTTGCGACTGTGCCTGAGATTGAGGATCACTTTGGCTGCAAGCCGGGGTACCTCGGCCCCTTGGGACTGCTGAAAACCGTTACGTTGGTGGTCGACCGCGAGGTGGCTGCCATGGGCAACTGGACTTGCGGTGCCAACGCGCCAGATTTCCACCTGACCGGCGTCAACTGGGGCCGTGACTTGCCTGAGCCCGCGCTGGTCGCCGACCTGCGCAATGTCGTCGCAGGCGACGCTTCCCCCGATGGCAAAGGCGCACTCGCTATCGAGCGCGGCATTGAGGTGGGCCACGTGTTCTACCTCGGCACCAAATACAGCCAGGCCATGAATGCGACTTTCCTCGACGTCAACGGCAAACCGCAGTTCATGGAAATGGGCTGTTACGGCATTGGCATCACACGCCTGCCCGCTGCGGCCATCGAGCAAAACCATGATGAGCGCGGCATCATCTGGCCCGATGCACTGGCACCCTTCACCGTGGTGCTGTGCCCCATCAGCCCAGACCGGTTTTCCGAGGTCAAGGCGGCGGCCAACAAGCTGTACGCCGACTTTCTGGCAGCTGGCGTTGACGTGATTCTGGACGACCGCGGCGAGCGCCCCGGCGCGATGTTTGCCGATTGGGAGCTGATTGGCGTGCCGCACCGCATCACCATTGGCGACCGGGGGCTGAAAGACGGCCAGGTTGAATACCAGCATCGCCGCGACGCGCAAGGCACAGCGGCCAGCAATGTGGCCGTCGCTGACGTTGTTGGATTGATTATTTCCAAACTGGCGGCATGACCGGCTGGATGGCGGGTGGCAGGCCAATGGGCTTGGGCAGCGGTCCGCTTGGAGGGGGCGACAGATTGAGCGGCAGCGCTGAAAGTCCAACTATTTCCCGCAGAAAATGCCTCTGGCCCTTGATGGTTGGACTTTGCCTGCTATCGATAAATGACTACGCCAATGCTGGCGGGCAGTTGGAGGAGCCGCTGGTCGATTCGGTTCGTACCGCCTTGAGTTCAGCCGTGGCCAATAACGCGCCGCCGATTCCTGAGTTTTCCGACACGGAGTCGCGCCTCAAATACCTGCGCTGGCGCGGCGAGATGAGCGCGCGGCTGACGAAGAAAAAGCCCGAGTGGCATGTGCGCCAGGAGTTTCTTCAAACCGTGTGGTACGAGGCCAAACGCGCCGGGCTGGACGTGGCTTTGGTGATGGGCCTGGTGCAGGTGGAAAGCAATTTCCGCAAATACGCGGTCAGCAGCGTGGGCGCCAGGGGTTACATGCAGGTGATGCCGTTCTGGGTGCGCGTGCTTGCCGAAGGGGATGCCGCGCGGGCAGACGCAGGCAAGCTGTTCCACATGCAGACCAACCTGCGCTTTGGGTGCGTGATTTTGCGCCATTACCTGGACCGCGAGAAGGGCGACCTGTTTCTGGCATTGGGGCGTTACAACGGCTCCCGTGGCAAGGCACCTTACCCTAACGCGGTGTTGGGGGCGAAGCGGCAGTGGGACTTCACGCCGGCGTGATGCCGTAACCTCCCCGCCGGGATGACGGATCAGTTCGGCTTGCCGGGCGCGTTCAGTACTTGAAGCAGCTCACCCGATTCGTACATCTCCATCATGATGTCCGACCCACCAATGAACTCGCCTTTGACGTAGAGCTGGGGAATGGTGGGCCAGTTGCTGTAGTCCTTGATGCCGGCGCGGATTTCAGCGTCTTCCAGCACATTGACAGTTTTGAGGGCTTTGGGCTCAACGCCGCAGGCCTTCAAAATCTGGATGGCGCGGCCTGAAAAGCCGCACTGCGGAAAGCTGGCGTTGCCTTTCATGAAAAGCAAAACCTCGCTGCCTTTGACCAATTCATCAATGCGTTGTTGTGTGTCGCTCATCTCAATACTCCAAAATCTGCGATAGCCCTGATTATTTCACCTAACCGCACATATTGCCGCATCGTTGGCGGATCTGCGCGAGATATTGGCAGGTTTAAAGCAAATCGCCTTCATTTTGCAGGAGCGGCATGCGCAACGCGTGCCAGCAGCGATTGCAGGATGCGCATCAGCTCGTGCGGCACGGTGATGTGCGGGTTGTGGCTGGCGTCCATCTCAAAGTATTTCCAGCCGGGCTCACTTTGGGCCCGCTCGGCGAACTGGCGAAACACATCGCCTGGGCCGCACCGCGTGCAGTAGATGTAGGCGGTGGGCAGTGCGGCTGCCGCGCCCGTGATCGCGATGGCCTGCTCAAACGTCTTCACGGGCTGCATCACGCGTTTGGGCGTGGCCCAGTCGAAGTCTTCCCGGGCGGTGTCGGGTGGCATGGGATTGGCCGGAATGCGCCAGCCGTCGCCTTTGGCGCGCGCGGCCTCGTGCGTGCGGGTGCGAGCCTCTTCGGTGCACAGCGACAGTACCGATTGGCCGTGGCGCGGCACGAATGCGTCCAGGTACACCAGTTGCGCAAGCCGGTCTGCCGCACGGTCCGCCACGCCGGTGGCCACCATGCCGCCGTAGCTGTGGCCTAGCAGAATGACGTCGTGCAGGTCTTCGTAGTGCAGCACGTTCAGAACATCGGTGATATGGGTGTCCAGGTCAATGCCCGGGTGCGCCAGGTGGGCGCGTTCGCCCTGGCCGGTGTAGCTCGGCGTGAACAGCGCGTGGCCGAACTCGCGCATCAACGGTCGCATCTTTTTCCAGGCCCAGCCTGAACTCCAGGCTCCGTGGGCAATGACAAATGTCGCCATGGTGGCGTCCTCTTCTAAAGTTTTAACAGGTCGGACCGGTGATGCTACGTAATAAATAGCTTACTATGCAATCAGGACGAGGGCTAAAGCCATATTTAAGCCGCTTTCAGCTCGCCCCGCTCCAGCGTCAGCAGGCTACAGGTTACCTGGCTCAGCAGCGCCTGGTTTGACTCTGCAATCACCACGCACAGCTCTGGCCGCAACGCATGCAACTGGCTTAGCGCCAGCGCACATTGCCTGGCCAGCGCCGGGGCCAGGCCCTGGAACGGCTCGTCCAGCAGCAGCAGGCGGGTGCCGGTCATCAACGCCCTTGCCAGCGCTGCCATTTTCCCCTGCCCGCCTGACAACGCGGCGGCAGAACGCGGCAGCATGGGCTCAATCAGCGGCACCACGGCGACGGCATCGCGCACGCGCACGCTGGCCTGTGCAGCCGTCATTCCAATGGCCTCGCACGGCAGCTTCAGGTTCTCCAGCACCGTCATCGTTGGGAACAGCACCCGGTCCTCAGATGCGTAACCAATGCCCAAGACGGCGCGCTGGAACGACGGCTCCGCCAGCAAGTCATGGCCTGCCAGCGAAATGGTGCCCGCGCGCACCGGGCACAGGCCCATGATGCTTCGCAACAGCGTGGTTTTGCCCGCGCCATTGCGCCCCACGATGGCGTAGGTGGCACCCGGTTTCATGGCCACCGAGAGGCGGCGCAGCACCGGGATGCCCGCGATATCGACCGAAACATCTTCAAGTGTCAGCATGGGGACGCGCTCATTGGCCCAGCACCACGCTGCGCACTTCTTCATTGGCCATCACCACGGCGGGGGGACCGTCAGCGGCAATGCGGCCCGCAATCCACGCCGCCACACGGGTGGCATATTTCTGCACAATGTCCACGTCGTGCTCGACAAAGATGGCGGTCACCTGACGCTCCTGCAGCGCTTTCATGATGGTGTCCATCAGCGCGTGTTTTTCGTCGGCCGCCACACCGCTGGTGGGCTCGTCCATAATCATGAGTTTGGGGTTGAGCACCAGCGCCATGGCAATGTCAAGCAATTTGCGATGGCCCTCGGGCAGGCTGGCGCACACGTCGCCGGCCCGGGCCGACATGCGCACCACCTCAAGAATATGGTCAACCTCTTCTGCGGCGACGCACTTTGAAAGCGGCCTGAACAGGCTCAGGCGGCGGCTGCGCGCCACCACGGCCAGCGCAACGCTGTCGCGCACGGTGTGCTCCAGAAAAAGCTGCGGCAACTGGAACGAGCGGCCCATGCCCAAATGGACAATCTGACGCGGCTGCATCTGGGTGATGTCGGTGCCCGCAAAAATGATTTTTCCACTGGCAGGCTTGATGTAGCCCGTGACCATGTTGATGAAGGTCGTCTTGCCCGCGCCGTTGGCGCCGATCACGGCCAGCCGCTCACCCGTCTGCAGCTCAAAGTTGATGCCATCAGCGGCCACCACGCCGCCGAATGACAGCGTGAGGCCCTGGGTCTGAAGCAGGGGGGTTGCGGCGGCTTGGGTGGTGATCGCGGTCATGGCGGTTGCGTCCCGTCAAGCTTGGCCGCTTCGGATGCGTTCGCGGCGATTGGTGTGCGGGCGCGCTTGTCAAACCGCACCAGCAACGCCACCAGCCCCTGGGGCGCGACAAAAATCAGCACCAGCAGCACCATGCCAATAACCAGTTGCCAGGCCCCGGTGAGCGCCTGCGCTGCAAACAGCTTGAGAAACTCAAACGCCAGCGCGCCCAGAAACGCGCCGACAGGGTGCAGCGTGCCGCCGAGCACCGCGATGAAGACATACTCGCCCGAGCGCACCCAGTACCCCATCTCGGGCGTGACCAGCCCCTGAATCAGCGCAAACATGCCGCCCGAAAACCCACACAGCGCGGCAGACGCCACATAGCCGGTGAAAAACACCCGGCGCGCGGAGATGCCCAGGTATTCCAGACGCACCTCGTTGGATTTGATCGCTGCCAGAGCCTGGCCCGTTGGCGACGCGTAAAAACGCCCCAGCAGCCAGCACGCCACCACCACCAGCAGGCAGCTCAGCACCAGAAGCCAGGTCTCAAACCCTGCGCGCTCCAGCACTTGCCCCAGAAAAGGTGGGCGCTCCATGCGCAGGCCGTCGGTACCGCCCGTGGTGTTGTAAAACTTGCCCAGCACCGCAAACAGCACCATCGACAACGCCAAGTTCAGCATGCCAAAGAAGATACCCCGGTAACGCACCATGAACAGCCCGGCGATGGCCCCGGCCGCCACACCAGCGATAACGCCCACCAGCAGCAGCACAACGCCGTCAGTTTGCGGGTACGCCCGTGACAGCGCCACCACCGCATAGCCGGCCAGACAGGTAAACCCGGCATGGCCAAACGACACTTGCCCGGCACGGATGAGAATCGCCACCCCCAGCGCAGAAAACCCGTAAGACAGGGCAATGATGAGCGGCGTTTTAAGCCACGGAAACAGCAACCCCAGCGCCAAAGCCAGCGCTGCAATAAACCAGGGGGACCCGCGCAGCAGCATCACACCCGGCGCGCTTCATTGACCGCAAACAGCCCCTGGGGCCGCCACAGCAGCACCGCCAGCATGATGAGGTACGGCACCAGCACGTCAATCTCAGGCAGCAGGTACACCGCAAATGCCTTGCCCATGCCAATCATCAGAGACGCCACCGCCGTGCCGGTGATTTGCCCCAGCCCGGCGACTGCCACCACGGCGAACGACAGCACCATCATGTCCCCGCCAATGCCCGGCACCAGCGACGTGGTGGGAGACGCCAGCGCCCCGCCCAGGGTACCCAGCACAGCGCCGATACAAAAGGTGATCAGCCCCACTTTTTTGGCATTGATGCCCATGGCGCTCGCCACCTCGCGGTGGTGTGTAACGGCCAAGATCTGCCGGCCAAACCGGGTGTGGCCCAACGACCAGCGCAGGCCAAAAAATACCAGCACCGCCACGGTGGGCAGCAAAATCAACTGGTAGGCGGTGTACGTGACCACGCCCACCTTCAGCGTGCCCATGGCGTCCACCGCATGCGTGACAGATACCGGGCTGGAGCCCCAAATCAGGCGCTGCAAGTCTTCCAGAATCATGAATACGGCAAAGGTCGCCAGCAGTTGCATGACGGGGTCCAGCGTGAGGATGCGCCGCACCAGGCCGATTTCGATCACCGCGCCCAGAATCAGCCCCACCACCAGCGCGCCCAGCAGCAGGGCCAGCAGCGAGAGCGGGATGGACTGGCCATTGCCAATCAGGCGCCCGGCTGTAGCCGCTGCGTAGCCGCCAAAAGCGTACAGGCTGCCGTGGGCGATATTCAGAATACGCATCACGCCAAAGATCAGCGTCAGCCCCAGCGCCACCAAAAACAGCAGCGCGGCCTGCGTCACCCCATCCAGCAGGGCCAGGACGACGAGTGATGCATTCACCGGGAACAGTGCCTTGCGGGATCAGAATGTCTTGATGCGTGGGTCTTTCATCAACTCAGGCTTGAGGGTCTTGACCCACTCTGGCGACTTGGTCCCCACAGGGTTCTGCACCATGTCACCGGGGTAAATCGTCAGCCGTTCCAGCACGGCGAATGGGTAGGCGGCGGTGTTTTTGGTCAGCCCCAGCATCTGGTCTTCCAGCCCTTGGCCGTCTTCGCGCATGGTGACGGGGCGTGTCAGCCCGCGAAACTTCAGGGCCCGCATGGCGTCGGCCACCTGCTCGGTGCTGGGCCAGTTGCCACTGTTGCTTTTGATGGCGGCGTTGTAGGCATCGGCCACCGCCTGCACGGCTGCCACGGCGTGGTAGGCGGAGTAAATGGGGTATTGGCCGGTTTTGGCGCGGAACTTCTCTACAAAAGCCTTGTGTTTGGCCTCGTCCTTGTACTCCGGGTGCAGAAAGTAATGGTCGCCGCGCATGCCGACAATCACGCCGTCTGGCAGCGATTTGCCCACGCGTTCAAGCGAGCTTTCGGCCAGCGGCAGCACCCAGGTGGAGGTTTTGATCAGCCCGCGCTGCGCCGCCTGGCGGATGAGCGTATCAAGCTCGCCGCCCCACGAGGTGGACAAAATCACATCCGGATTCAACGCTTGCAGCCGGCTGATCTCAGAGCTGAAATCGGCCGAGCCAAACTTGGGGAACAGCTCGGCCACCACCTGCACGTCAGGTTTCATGGTGCGCAGGGTGTTGATGAAAATTTCCCACGAGTCGCGGCCCCAGGCGTAGTCCTGGTTGACAACGGCCAGGGTCTTGAAGTTGGGCTTGTTGCGCAGCAGGTGCAACACGGTGGCCACCATCTCAGACGTGGCGTTGGCCTGGGTGCGCACCACGTATTTGTAGCGTTTGTTTTCCAGGATTTTCTCGGTGCCGCAGTCCCACATCACGTTGAGCACTTTGAGGTCTTCGGCCACCGGCGCCAGCGCGTTGCAGCTGCCGCTGGAGATGGACGCC
>JANYJD010000192.1 GCA_025358555.1 Rhodoferax sp. | reverse complement strand
GGAATGCCGGATCGACAGGTCCGCTGAAGGCCACAAATTAGGGCATGAACTGGCCGGGAGCGCTGGTGACTGGCTTCGTTGGCGCAATGTCCGGGTCATGCGCCTGCTGCTCGCCGATCTCACGCATCTGTTGGATTACGTCGGCGTCACTGGGCACTGCGGTCTCGGCTGGCAGCGGCGCAGGAGCGTCCAATTGGTGCACCATCGCAGGCCACAAAAATACGGCGCAGGTGATGATTGCCTGTGCCGCCACACACGGCGCCAGCGCGCGCATCAATGCCAGTAATGGCACCGAACCAACCCGTGTAACCATGCGTGCGCGGGCCATTAGCGCGTCGTGGCCCATGGGCGGCAGCAAGAAGCTCAATTGCAGGGCCAGCAGCAGGAGTACGGCCGTTTGTTGCGCGTCGCCCAGCTCGGCAATCGGCGGCGGGGCCACTATGGGGATGATGACGAAGATCATCTCGAACGCGTCGAGCACCCAAGCGCAGGCCGCCACCGCAAGCAGGACCAGCAATGCCGTGACCTTCGGAGGCAGGCTTGACCCGACAATCAGATCGGCCAGCCAGGCATCGGTGGCGAAGGCGCGCAAGACCCGGTTGAATCTTGTCGCGCCCACCAGAAGGGCCAGCAGGGCGCGGCTCGAGAGGCGGTGCAGCTCCCGCAATGCATTGGCGCTGCGCAGCGATGTTCCTCAGTACATTTTGGCAAGGGCGGCGACAAACATCCATAAGCGACCTGTAAACACTTACGAGAAGAAACCTACTCTTGCAAAGTAAGCTAGCAAGTTGAGGGAGTGTGTTGTCGCTTTGCGACTGGCAGGCCACAGCCAAATTGCCGAAAACAAGGTCAGAGGCACTTCGTGCCTGGCCTGTGATGTCGTCATGGGGCCAGTGTTGATTAGCAATCGCTTCGCCGGGTTCTTTCGCCTGGGTTGCACTTTAGACCGAGTCGGGCCTGCTGTGCGGGCTTTCGCGGCATAAAGCCGTTCCTGTCCGGTCGGTCACGGCGCTGCGCTGGTGTACAGCGACCTGGCACTTACTTTTTATTCCACGGTCCCCACATCACCGGGCTTGCAGTCGGGCCAGTACGAGCGGGCAAGCCCACCAGTCTCGCCAGTCACCAAGCCCTGGCCCTTGGTCGGTCTGCATGCCACCACTACGGCGAACGAACTCAGCGAAGCGATGGCAACTTTATCAACCCAAGGAGCAGCACCCATGACGACATCACACCTACCAATTTCCACGGACGGCTCGCAAACTTGCAAAACGATAGCTGGGTAATTCAGGGCAGCAAAGCCCTTTTAATTTTTCAACCACGTCACCTTAAGGACATTCTCATGACCAGCAGACATCAATTGGCATCCTACTTTGGCCGCAATCAGCACAGCTTGCGATCCTCCACCCACTGGAGGACGATCAGCTTCGCCAGGTTGCGCCCTCCATTTTTGCAATGGACAAACACGGTAGCCGTTCAGACCGTTATACCTACATCCCTACTGGTGACATCCTGAGCGGTTTGCGCAAAGAAGGATTCAGTCCCTTCATGGTGTGCCAGACCCGCGTGCTTGACGACGCAAAACGTGAACACGCCAAACACATGGTTCGTTTGCGCCACGCCAGCCAGATCGAGGCACCCGAGGCGAACGAGATTGTTTTGTTGAACAGCCACGATGGGACATCGTCGTATCAAATGATTGCAGGCGTTTTCCGCTTTGTCTGTTCGAATGGCATGGTTTGCGAAGACATGCAAAGTGATATTCGTGTCCGTCATTCCGGCAGCATTGTGGACAACGTGATTGAACGTGCTTTCCGGGTATTGGAAGGCTTTGAGCTGGTGGACAGCCAAAGAGACGGCATGAAAGCCTTGACCCTGAATGCGGGAGAGCAGGGCGCTTTCGCCCGCGCGGCTCTGGCGCTTAGGTACGATACCGAGCTGGCGCCGGCCCCTATCACGGAGGCGCAATTGCTGTACCCACGGCGGCAAGCCGACAACAAGGGCGATCTGTGGACCACCTTCAATCGCGTGCAAGAAAACATGATGCGCGGGGGCATCAACGGCCGCACCGTCACCAATAAACGCATGACCACCCGGGCGGTCGTCGGCATTGACTCGGGCGTCAAACTCAATCGCGGTCTGTGGGTCTTGGCGGAAGAAATGCGCAAGCTCAAGGCCTGAGCATCACGGGCACGCTGTCCGACCCCGGTCGGATGGTGTTCCTGGACGTCCGGGCCTCAAATGGGCGCTTCGCGCCGTGGCTTTGATTTGACCTTCACAGGCGAAGTTGGCAGGCCTGTGGCCCACGGTGGTTTGCTCAAAAAGGGGCGTTGGTTCTTTGGTGAGCGGAACATGCCCGCAAGGGGCACAACCACGCTCCCCGCCAGACCCAATCCCCCTTTGCCGCAGGGCTTATCCCCGGAGTCAGCGCACGGTGATGTTTCACCCTGCTTGGTGCATGGGTCAGTGGGGAAGATTCAGGACAACCGTCGCGGAGCGACTGCCTACGCTTTGCTTTGGCCCGCCTTTGGCGGAGCCAGAGGCACTTTGGGTGCCTGCGGGTGTGATGCCCTCAGGTTGCCGGGGTCGAAGGCCATCACTTCACTGAGGTCGTTCGCCTGGGTTGCACTGTAGCCCGAGCCGGGCTTGCTGCAGGGGCTTTCGCGGCATAAAGCCGTTCGTGTCGAGCCGGTCATTTCGCTGTCGCTGCATGTACAACGGCCAGTCACTCTCTTTTTATTCCACGCTCCCCCACAGCACCAGGCCTTGCAGTCACGCGGGTACGAGTGGGCAAGCCCACCAGTCTCGCGTGTCACCAAGCCTTAGCCCTTGGTCGGTCTGCATGCCACCACTACGGCGAACGAACTCAGCGAAGCGATGGCAACTTTATCAACCCCAGGAGCAGCACCTATGACGGCATCACACCAATCAACTTCCACGGATGGCTCGGAATCTTGCAAAACGATGAGTGGGGGGCAGGACTGGCAGGACAGGTTGGTGAACCGGGCTTGTCTGGTGGCGTTTCTGGTATTTGTCCTTTTGGTATGGGAAGGGGTCGTGAAATGAAACAGTAAATCAAACCACGTTATATGAGCACCCCTGAGACTGATTGGTACACGCAATCCAGTCCATTTGACAACCCAATTTTCCTACGACTTTTCAATTTAACCAACGGAACATCATGAACACTTCAACAGTTTCCAGCAACGCGCCCGCCACCTTTCCTTCAACCTTTGTGCCGTTGTCGAGTCTTTTCCTGTCGACGGGCAATGTGCGCAAGGCACCGACCCACATCGAAGAACTGGCCGCGATGATCGAGGCGCAGGGATTGCTTTGCCCATTGCACGTGACCCCGGCCCTATCTACGAAGAAGCAGGGCTTGCGTTATGCGGTGGAAGCAGGTGGCCGCAGATTGCGGGCGCTGAATCTGCTGGTCAGCCAGGGCAAATTGGCCGAGGACGCCCCAATTGAAATCCGTTTGATCGAAGCAGGCAAGGCGCTTGAAATCAGCTTGACCGAAAACGTCTCCCATGAGCCGATGCACCCGGCCGATGAGTTTGAAGCCTACCGTGCCTTGGTGGATCAGGGGCAGACGTTCGAAGCGATTTCGATCAAATTCGGAGTCACGGTCTTGCATGTTCAGCGCCGCCTCAAGATGGCCCAGGTCGCACCGGACTTGCTGACCCTGTACCGGGCGGGTGGCATCACGCTGGACCAGATCATGGCTTTGGCCTCGGTGGATGACCACGAGCGCCAGCTGCAAGTCTGGAAAGGTTTGCCGACTTATAGCCGCAACCCCCAGTCCATCAAAAGCAAGTTGAACGAGGAAGAATTGCCCGTGACCGATGAACGGGTGGCGGTGATTGGGCTGGACAACTACTTGGCGGCGGGCGGCGCCATTCGGGCCGACCTGTTTTGCGATGAAGGCACGCAATACCTCACTGACCCGGCCTTGGTGGACATGATGTTGGGCGAATTGTTGGAGGGTGAAGCCACCAAGGTGCGGGAGGAGGGTTGGGCCTGGGTAGAGGTGTTTGCGTCCTACGGTTACGACGAACGGCAACTGCATACGCGCCTGCACAAAAAATACTTGCCCGAGTCGCCGGGGCAGAATACCGCCCGCGCCGCATTGGAAGCCGAGTTCCAGAACTTGGAGGCCGCCCAGGACGAAGCGCAGGAGGCCGAAGACTGGGACAAATCAACCCTGTTGGGTCAACAGTCCAGGGGCATCGAGGCTCAACTCGAAACCCTCAAAGAAACACGGCTGGACTT
Organism: Rhodoferax sp.; assembly: GCA_025358555.1. Taxonomy (GTDB): domain Bacteria; phylum Pseudomonadota; class Gammaproteobacteria; order Burkholderiales; family Burkholderiaceae_C; genus JANYCG01. The sequence goes on along the minus strand of JANYJD010000192.1, from coordinate 296 downwards.
GGATGGCTTTGACAAAACCATTGCAGGGGCGGTGGTCACTGTGTACGACGGCGCGCTGGTGGTTCACCGAGGACTGGCAAAGGCTACGGATACCCAGAGGTCACAACGTGGCCACAGTGCCCAAGGTGCAAAAGGCGAAGGCAATACCCGGCCTGACGTTCCAGAAAAACTCATGCTGAATCTGTCCAGCCATCGAACGGCGGCAATTCAGGCCCTGATGCTGGGCAATCAGCCCGTGACGCTGGCCGCATTGGCCCACAGGATGGCGGTGACCGTATTGCGTCCGCATGACTACC
>JANYJD010000142.1 GCA_025358555.1 Rhodoferax sp. | reverse complement strand
GATTTGCTGCGCAAAGCCGATGCCATCTTCATCGAAGAGTTGCGAAATTTCACCGATCCCGCCACCGGCAAATCCTGGTACGACCTAACCAGCCAAGCCTTCACCGTTTTCCTCCCCGTCAAGTCCGTAGGCGTGATGGGCGACGGCCGCACCTACGACTACGTAGTCGCACTCCGCGCTGTACAAACCAGCGACTTCATGACCGCAGACTGGGCCGAGTTGCCCTATGCACTTTTGAAACGCGTTAGTAGTCGAATAATTAATGAAGTGCGCGGCATTAATCGCGTGACCTACGACGTATCGAGCAAACCGCCTGCGACGATTGAGTGGGAATGAGGGTAACCCCCGCTGGAGTTTGGAAGTGGGTGATAGAAGGCCGGACCCTCATGATCCCTCGGACAAGTCACTTACTCCCAACATTTAACTTCACGCATATTGCCTAAGCGGTTGAGTCTGTGTAAACTCTCACACAAGGAGATCGACATGGCGACCAATCTTGCACTTGACCCCATTTTGTTAGACCGCGTCGTGGCGGTAAGCGGCGAGCCGACCAAGAAGGCGGCTGTTACGCTGGCTTTGAGAGAATTTTTAGCACGGCGCGAGCAGAAACGGATTGCTGAATTGTTTGGCAAGCTGGAATGGGACGCTACCTACGACTACAAAGCTGAGCGCTCTAGAAGTTGACGCTTAATGACGCTTCTAGTTGACACCAGCGTTTGGTCGCTCGCGCTTAGACGCGATGGGGAATCGGATGCGTCTGAAGTGATCGCGCTTCGCGCAGCACTGGCCGGCGCTGAATCAGTAGTTGTAACGGGTCTCGTACTGCAAGAGTTATTGCAAGGCTTTGCAGGTGCTAAAGCACAAGATGCCAACCTAGAGCACTTTGCCGCGCTGCCTTTGATTCAGCCCGACCGCGAAGACCATATCGCCGCCGCCCAAATCCGCAACCTGTGTCGAAGAAACGGCGTTCAAATCGGAACGATTGATGCGCTGTTGATTCAACTTTGCGGCCGTTACGATTTAACACTGCTCACGACGGATCAAGATTTTCAACATGCTTCAAAGCATGTTCCTCTTCGGCTATGGAATCGAACTTGATTTTTACTCACGTCGCTCAAACCATCAACGACTTGCTGGCTTAGCCAATATTGAAGATGCGCTGCAAATCGCACTGGCCAGTATTCACCAGTTTCATTACCTCGCCACGTGGAATTTTGCCCATTTTGTGGGCGAGGATACAAAATTTAGACTATTTGCAGCGCTGCGCGATTGGGGTGTGCATGCCGTGCGGTTTGGCGCGTGCGAGCCGATGCGACGTCTGCACTATCCGCGTGCACTGCGCAACAGATGCTGCGGCCTGACAAGCCCAATGAGGGGGAGGTCGCAAGGCACTGAGACGGTTCAAACAGCGCTTGCCCTAAGACGGTTTTGGCCCCCGAGGTCTGCCGCAGGATGAGCGCATTCAAAATCGGGTGACATCGTACTCAAATGCGCATTGGGCGTGGTTGAACCCGTGAAGAGCGTCTGATCCAGCCGCCCCAGCCGCCTTCACAGGCCGCCCGCCGCAGCCGAATTCTCGGATCAATCTACAGCGGCTTTTACCCTTTCACACCCACTGCACACACCCTCACCGGGTTTGTCCAGCAAACGGACAGACATGCGGCGAAGCGCGATCTATTCTTTAACGGCGGTGTTCTTCGCAGCTATTTTGAATTGACCAAGCGATCTTTTTGTACTGACCGATTTGAGCACTCCGGCCTCGAACGCTGCTAACAGTTCGGACTCTTCCCGATTTAATTTAGCCATACTAACTCCGACTTGATAAGAAATCCCGCGTCGCCTTTCGACTTGGAATAATCGTTTTCAGAAAATATCCCTGCTCATCGTCGATAAAAGGAAAAGGTAAACATAGTCGTTGCAGATTGACGGCAAGAATCCGCTGCCTCGAATATCGCTCCTGAATGGGATGCAAGTATTCGTCTAACACCTGACCATTTTCTATGGCGATATCGATGTGCTCGAAGGAGACTTCACGTTCCTGAGGCAGAGTACCATCCGCCTATTGATGTGTATCGACTGATCTTGCTCAATCACCTCCGCGCCGCAGCACCCTGCATCTGAATCAGCGCCTTCAATTGCCCGCGCACCTCGGCCAACTCGCGCTGCTGGCTGAGCATGATGCCGCGCATTTCGCGCTGCTGTTGAATCAGTTCAGTGACCTGGGTGCGCAGTGAAGAGATGTCGGTCAACCGGTCCATCACATCGGTCAGTACGCTCATGCAAATTCCTTGGCAGCGGCTTTTTGCAGCTTGGCAATTTCCCGCATGAAGGCGGTGTGCTCAGTGGTGTTGCTTTTCAGGTCAGCCAACATGGCGTTGATGTCGTTTTGCGCGCGCTGGGTACCCATGTTGAGTGTTTGAATTTCTTCAAGCGTTACGCCTGCAATAGCGGCATCGACTGCGTCGCGCATGATTTCAGACACTTTGCGGCCTGACTTTTTGGCCTGACGACTCAGTGCTTGTTTTTGCTTGGGTTCCAGATAAACCTGGGTTAAAACCATTGAACTCATGGCGTTTCCTTTAGCTGTTTTGAGCTGTGATGCATGTCAATATATATCAACATGTGCTCTGAGTCAAATGCCACAAATCTCCCGCGCCAACGCCACCACGGACAGCGGCGCGCAACCCTCGGCCTTGTTGTTCAACGTGGCGTAGACGGGATGTCCGGCGTTGGTGGTGGCAATGATCACGCGGGCCAGAGCAGACCGGGTTTGCGGGTCTTCGTCCACCAGCCGGTTGAACGGCGCATACCGCTTGACGGCGTCTTGGTAGCCGAATGCGCCATGGCTGGGGTGCAGGTTCCAGCGGCACACCAGCGGGCCGGGCCACAGCGCGCGCAACATGGGAAACTGGTCTTCAATCGGTGGCATTTTGGCGTGCAGGCCCAGGCAGTAAGTGGCGCCGGACGCACGCAGCACGGCAGCAAATTCCGGCGTCAGCCATTGCGGGTCGCGCACTTCGACTGCGACGACGGCATCGGGCGCAGTTTGCCTCAGCACTTCACGCGAGGGCACGGCTTGCAGCATGCTGGCCAAGCGCTGCAGCAGCGCAGGCATGTCGGCCAGCAGGGATTGGGGTAGCGGGCTGATCTGAAATACCAGCGCGCCCAGCTTTGGCCCCAGCCCTGCGAGTGCGGGTTGCACAAATTCCCGCAGCGCCAGCTCGGGGTTCAAGAACGCGGGGTTGGGCTGGCTCGAACGGGGTGATCGGCCCGGCTCACCCCGCACCGTGGCATCGGTCACCAGCGCGGGCGCCTTGACGCTAAAGCGAAAATCATCACCCACCTGGGCGGCAAGTTGCGCGTATTGCGCGGCGCTCAAGGGGCGGTAAAAAGCGCGGTCCAGACTGACGGTGCGAAACAGCGGGTGCTGCGCGTAAGCGGTCAGGCCGTGCTTGGAGAGTTGCGCGTCGGAATAATTGCCCTCCCAAACCAGCCCCTTCCAGCCGGGGAAAGTCCAGGATGACGTGCCCAAGTGCGCAAGGCGGGGCAGGGCGGCGGCCAGCTCGATGCTGTCAAGCGTGGCGGGTTTCGCAACCACCCGGGAGCCGAGCTGGGCAAGCCCTGAGCCATCCTGTTTTTTTGCACGACGCGTCGCTGCCGGGGTGGACTCCGGGACAGGAAGGCCATCTTCAGGAAAGAGGGAATCTTGCATGCCCTGCAAGCATAGCCTTGGTGCGAACCAGCACCGCAACAAGCACCGGAACAACCCCCAGCACCAACAGTACCAACACTACCCGGATCTCATCCTGCACGCTGGGCAGGCGCTACCTGCCAAGCCTCACAAGCTTCAAGATAGCCCACAGTTCCAGCGCCGCAATCACGCCAATCATGATGTTGTTCACCATCGCGCCGCCAGTGGCAAAGCCCACAATGATGTCGCCCACCTCAATCACAAGCCGGGATATCAAGGTGATCAGCGGCCACTGTGGCTTGTTGTAAAGGACAGAAATTAACAGCGCCGCCACGCTTCCCAAGACCCGTACGCCAGTGCTGGCAAATCCAAATTGGGATGAATAGTCCGTGATCTTGGCTCCAGGAAACGCCAAGCTGGGGTTGAAGGTGTAAACGTAGGCAAAGAACAGGCCCGCGCAGATCAGCACCCACGTGAATATCTTCACCGGCTGCGGAATGCCATGGTCGTTGTTTGAAGTTTGGGTTGTCATTTTTTTCTCCTATTTTGTGTGTGAAGAAGGCGGTCATCATCCAGGGCATCCAAGCGCATTTGCGGCCTTGCCCAGTGGAACAATGCAACCTGTCAATGTTAATTTACCTACTATTTCAGATTAATATCAAATTTAGAAACTCATTTTTGCATTCGCAATAAAATAGAAAATGAACACCGACCACAGCGCCCTGCAGGATCTGGTTCTGTTTGTTGAAGTGGCTCGCACCCGCAGCTTCAGCCAAAGCGCTGAAAACCTCGGGCTGTCACCGGCTACGTTGTCCCGGCGCATTGCAGCCATGGAGCAGCATGCCGGCGTGCAGCTCTTCAATCGCACCACGCGCCGAGTTGAGCTGACCAGCCTTGGCACGCGGTTTCTTGAGCGCTGCGGGCATGTGGTAGACGGTGCAAAACTGGCGCGCGCCGCCCTGCACAACGAGGCGAATTTGCCAACAGGCCATCTACGTGTGTCGATGCCGGTAGACCTTGGCAGGCTCGTTGTTGGACCCATGCTGCCGGCTTTTGCCAGGCGATACCCGGGCATCAATTTGTCGCTGGATTTGTCATCCCAGGTGCGCGACCTGCTGGGCAACGAAACCGATATCGCGCTGCGCCTGACCGGCAGCACCGACGCGAGCCTGGTCACGCGGCGGGTGGGGTGGCTTTCCCAGTCCCTTTACGCATCACCGGCCTACCTTGAACTCAAAGGCACGCCACAGCTTCCCAGAGACTTGGCCTCGCATGATTGCATTTTCATTGGCGGCGGGAAAACGTCCGTGCTGTGGACGCTCAAGCGGGAGAAAACCATGCGCAACGCCGCCATAAGCGTGCAGGTCAGCGGGAGGTTTTCCGTCAACAACATCGGGCTCATATGCGCTTTGGCTGAAAGCGACATGGGCATTGCGATGCTGGAGCCGCGCCTGTTCCGTGAGCCCATCAGTTCGGGGCGGTTGGTGCCTATGCTGGCGGACTGGACGTCGGCCAATTTGCCTGTTTTCATCGTGACCACGTCCCGGCTGCAAACCGCCGCCGCGCGGGCGTTCATAGAGTTCGTTGCAGACCGGTTTTCCAGCCGATAGTGACTCAAGACTGCTTTGGCAATGCCCTATTGTTGCAAACGCTACAAGCCCAACACCATGTACCTGCCTGCCCACTTCAACGCCAAAGACCCGGCCCACGCGCGGGCGCTGATGCAATCGCATCCGTTTGCGTCGCTCATCTCCAACGACGATGACGGCCTGCCCTACGTCACCCCGCTGCCGCTGCATCTGCTGGAGCAGGGCGATGCGCAGAATGACGAAATGCTCCTGCTGGGCCACTGCGCCAAACCCAATCCCCATTGGCGTTACCTGCAGGCGCGCCCGCAAGCGGTGGTTACGTTCATGGGGCCGCACGCCTACATGACGCCGCGCGTGTACCCAGACCTGGCGCGCGTGCCCACCTGGAACTACGTCACTGTGCACTGCACCGTGCAGGCCCGGCTGGTGGAGAGTTTTGAAGACAAGGACCGCCTGCTTAAGCACCTGATTCATGACCACGATCCCGCCTATGCTGACCAATGGCGCGGGCTGGGCGAGGACTACCAGCACAAAATGATGGCGGGCATCGTCGCGTTTGAGCTGCGGGTGACTAGCCTGCAATGCAAAATCAAGATCAACCAGCACCGCCCCGAGGCGCGTGCCGCCATGCACACAGCCTATTCAGCAGGCGACGACAATGAGCGTGCGCTGGCGGGTTGGATGGACCGGCTGGGGGACGCGCGAGACGTGAAACCCGCCACGTAACAGACATAAGTGACCCAAGTGACGTCAACAACAATCGCGAATCAATCGACACAAACCAAAGGACGAATCCCATGCGCATGATTTTTGGTGTTTTAAGCCTGCTGTTTGTCGTGGCGGTGGTCGGCTTTCTGGCCAAAAAACAGCTGGCATCGGTGAACGACATCAAGGTGCCCAGCGTGAGCGCATCCGGTGCCGTGGGCAACGCTGTGCCCAGCATCAATCCGTCGGGCAACGTGCAACAGCAGTCGCAGCAGATTCAGCAGCAGTTCAAGGCGGCGGCAGAAGCCGCCGTGCAGCAGCCACGGGCCATGCCGGATGAAAAATAGCCCTGGCCCGAGATTTCCCCTGATTTCCCCTGTTTTTGCCCGTTTTTCCCTATCAAAACAACCTCTAGCCCTCGTCTACAGTGCATAGATAGCTATTAAAAAAATAGTATTCTATTCAAACGTGCCCGCCATCACTTCCACCAGCTGCTCCGGGTTCAGGTATTTTTTTAGCGCTGCATTGACGGCCGGCGTGTCCAGCTTTTCATACAGGCCGGTCTGAGCAGCGTAGCTGTCAAAAGGGCGGTCGTAACGCAGGTTGAACGCCAGGTTGGCCGCCGTGTTGGCAGGCTGGGCCAGCCACTCGCCACGCCGGGCCACAATGGCTGAGCGGGCGAAACCCACCTCCAGCGCGCCAAACCCTTGCTCCCGCTTGGCCACCAGCACTTCTCGGATGGTGCTGCTGAGCTTCACCCGATTTTGCGGCGCAAAACTGGCGGTGATGTTGATGGCGCCCGCATTACCGTCCCAAGGTGCCGTCAGGCTGGCACCCACGCCGTAGCTCAGGCCTTCTTTTTCGCGCACGCGCTCCCACAGGCCTTGGCGACTCAACAATTGCACGGCGGCAAACAGGGCAGGGTAGTCGGCGTCGCGCTCATTGAAAGGCAGCCCGATGCGCGCGCTGTAGCTGGCATTGGCCTTGTCGGCCATGGGCAAAACCTGCGTCTTGGGGCCTACCGGCTCGGTGTGGGCGCTGGCCCAGGGTTCGTGTTTTTCACGTGCCGCCCAGCCCGCAAAACGCCCTTGCAGCTGCGCGCGCAGGGCCGGTTCGTCGGCGGGGCCAACCAGCGTCAATTCACCATGCGAGGCACTGCCAAAGCGCTGCCAAAAAGCCCGTAGCTGGGCGACCGTTGCGGCCTTCATCTGCGCCTCAGACTGCTCAAGGGTTCGCGTCTCCCGCGGGTCGCCCGCTGGGTAAGCCTTGAAGCTTCGCTCCAGCGCGTTGCCGGCCACGTTGACCGTGCCGGCCTTGATGTTCTGCATCGCGGCGAGCATGGCTTTCTGGTTGCGCTCAAACGGGGCGTCAGCAAAGGCAGCGCCTTGCAGCAGCTGGGCCAGCAGCTCGAAATACGCCGTCTGGCTGCTGGCTGGGAAGTCCAACGTGGCGTTCAAAAAACCCGCAAAGCTGCTGAAGGACAGGCGTGCGTCCATGGCCAGCAGGCGCTCTTTGACCTGAACCCCGTTCATTGCAGCGGTGCCGTTCATTTCAGCGGTGCCGTCCAGCAGCAGCGGCCCCAGCATGGTTGCCAGCACGCTTGAGCCGTTGACCGACTCCAGCGTGCCCCAGCGCAGGCGCAGCACGCCGTTGATGCGGTCGTCCTTAGCCGCACGCGGCAGCATTGCCAGTTTGAGGCCGGGCAGGCCGCCCACATCGAGCTGGCTGCGCACCGTGCGGGCCTGGATGTTCGCCGGTGTGAGTGCAAAGTCTTCAAAAGCTGTTTTTGCCGTATTTTGGGAGTCTTTTAGGCCTGTAGCCCTCGTCCCCTGTGCATAAGCAGCTACTAATTCCGTAGTATTCAGCAACTGTGCCTGCGCCACCGGCACAGGCGGCGGCGCGCGCAGCGGCGCGCTGCCTGCCACCGGCAAATAGGTGCCTGCCGTGCGGTTGGACGCCACCAGGTAGCTTTTGGCCAGGGCACGCACCTCGTCTGGGGTCACCGAGGTAAGCGCCGCAGGCAGCCCAAAAATCAAGCGCCAATCGCCCAGCGCCACCATCTCGGTCAAGGTCTGGGCGGTGGCCTCGGGGTCGCGCAGCACGGCGCGCCAGTTGGCCAGCAGCGTCTGGCGGGCGGTGTTGACCTCGGCGTCAGACAGGCTCAAGGTTTCAACCACGCGGGCCAGGGCTGCGGCAGATTTGATGGCACCAATTTCCCGCTCGTCTGGAAAGGTTGAAGTGGCTGAACTGGCTGAACTGGCTGCGCCAGCCAGGTTGGCGCCACTGGGTGGGGCCGCCACCTCAGGCAGGCCCACACCCGCCATCAAATAACCCGGCTCGCGCAAAGACCGGTAATAGGCCCAATCCGTCACGGCAAGGCCGGTGGCCAGCAGGCCACGCGACAGCGGCCCGGCACGCTGCGAAATTACCTCGGCCAGCACGCGCCCGACCGCGCCCTCCCGCGTGCCGCCCGCTGGCAGGTGGTACATCACGGCCGAGGTGCCCAGGCCGCCGCTGCGGCGCAGCAGCACGCTGCGCTCGCCGTCCTGGGCGGGGTTCAGGGTGTAGGTGGGTGCCAGGGGTTCTGCCGGGCGCGCAATCGGCCCAAACGCCTGCGCGATCTTTTGGCGCAGTTGCGCTGCGTCAAACGCACCCGCCACGATCAAAGCTGCGTTGTCTGGCCGGTAGTGTCTGCGGTAAAACGCGTACAGCGCCTGCAGGCTGACGTTTTCAATGTCGCTTTTCAGGCCCAGCGTGCTGTGGCCGTAGCCGTGGCTGCCGTAGGCCAGCGCCACCATGCGGTCGCCCAGCACGCGGCCGGGCTCGTTCTCAGCGCGTTCAAACTCATTGCGCACCACGGTCATCTCGCTGTCCAGCTCGGCGCGGGTAAAGCGCGCCTGGGTCATCATGCCGGCCAGCCAGGAGAGCATGTAATCCATGCGCTCGGCGGCCTTGTCGTCATTGGCCAAAAAATGCGCAAAGTAGTTGGTGCGGTCGGGCGACGTGGTGCCGTTGTAGCGCATGCCCAGGGCCTGCATGTCACGCATCGGGTTTTCCACCTTGCCGCTGGGCTTGAACAGCATGTGCTCCAGCAGATGTGCCGCGCCGGTTTCGCCCAGGCCCTCGTGGCGCGAACCCACGCGGTAGGTAATGTTGACGGTGACCACCGGCTTGGCCGCATCCGGCAGTAGCAGCACCTGCAGGCCGTTGGGCAGGGCCAGCTCGATGATGTTCTCTATCGTCTGTACCTCGCGCAGGGCGGCATCGGCAGGCACGGTTGGCTGGCTGTGGGACGGGCCCACCAGAGACGCAAGCAGGCACAGCAAGAGGATCAGGGTTTTTTTCATGCTTGGCAAGTCTCCATGGAAGGCGGCATTGGTGGCCGGGTTTCACGCGCGGATTTAGCGGGTCGAAGGAACGCGCGTTCAACGCGGGCGGGTGCTTCGACTGTAAACTCAAAAGCTAAAACCATGAGCCCTTCCCAACCGTCCCCAGCCGACCCCACGACGCCCCACAAGCCGGATCGCCAGGCATCCATGACAGACCATGAGGCCATGGCCGCAGCGCTTGCCCTGGCCCGTGAAGGGGCCCGCGCGGGCGAGGTGCCAGTGGGCGCGGTAGTGTTGAAAGATGGCCAGATCATCGCCACAGGCCGCAACGCGCCGCTCGGGGCACACGACCCCACGGCCCATGCCGAAATCACCGCGCTGCGTGCGGCGGCCCAGCTGCTGGGCAACTACCGGCTGGACGGCTGCGAACTGTTTGTCACGCTGGAGCCGTGTGCCATGTGCAGCGGTGCCATGCTGCATGCGCGGCTCAAGCGCGTGGTGTTTGGCGCGGCAGATCCCAAAACCGGCGCGGCGGGTTCGGTCGTCAACCTGTTTGCAAACCGGCAGCTCAACCACCAGACGCACGTTGAAGGGGGCATGATGGCGCAGCAAAGCACAGCCCTGCTGCAAGACTTTTTCAACCATCGGCGCAGCCAGCAGCGCCAGGAGGCCCAAATGAACCACCCCCTGCGGGACGACGCGCTGCGCACCCCTGATGCGCAATTTGACAACCTGCCCGGCTACCCGTGGCCACCAAATTATGTGAGCAACTTGCCGTCCCTAGCCGGGCTGCGCATGCACTATCTGGATGAAGGCCCGGATCCAAAGAACAAGGGCGCACCCATCACCTACCTCTGCCTGCACGGCAACCCCGCGTGGAGCTACCTGTACCGCAAGATGATTCCTGTGTTCCTACAGGCAGGCAGCCGGGTTGTGGCACCCGACCTGATGGGCTTTGGCAAGAGCGACAAACCCAAGAAAGACGGCGTCCACAGCTTCACCTGGCACCGCCAGACGCTGCTGGAACTGGTAGAGCGGCTGGACTTGCGTAACGTGGTGCTGGTGGTGCAAGACTGGGGCGGCTTGCTGGGTTTGACGCTGCCTTTTGCAGCGCCAGAACGCTACAAAGGCCTGCTGGTGATGAACACCACACTGGCCACGGGCGAGGTGCCGCTGTCACCGGGCTTTGTCGCCTGGCGCGACATGTGCGCCAAAAATCCCGCGTTTGACATTGCCCGCCTGTTTGGGCGCGGCAACCCGCAAATGAGCCCGCAAGAATGCGCTGCGTACATGGCGCCATTTCCAGACGCCGGGCACCGTGCGGCAACCCGCGTTTTCCCCGCTATGGTGCCGGAGTTTGCGGAGTCTGATGGCGCCGCCGTATCGCGCGAAGCCCAAGCCTTTTGGACTCATCGGTGGACGGGCAAGACCCTGATGGCGATTGGAACGCAGGACCCGGTGCTGGGCCTGCCCGTGATGCGGCAACTGCAAAGCATGATCCGCCATTGCCCCGAGCCCCTGCTGCTGGACCAGGCCGGGCACTTCGTCCAAGAGCACGGGGAGCCGATTGCGCAGGCGGCCGTGGCCTTGTTCGGGGCACAATCTTCCTGATGCCCACGCCGCCAGGAAGCGCAGAAATTTAGCGCCCGCCTGCACGCTTCAGAGGTTCCACAATTTTCTGCGTCAATGAAAAAACACATCTACATCTACTCCCCCTCGGGCGCCGTGCGTGACAAGGCGGGTTTCAAACGCGGCATTGTGCGCCTGAAAACGCTGGGCCATGAGGTCGAGGTGGACGCGGCCGCCCTAGCCAGCCACCTGCGCTTTGCGGGCGATGACGAAACCCGCCTCGCAGCCATCCACCGCGCGGCGGCCAGCGGCGCCGACGTGGCTTTGATATCGCGCGGCGGCTACGGCATCACCCGCATTCTGGGCGGCATCAAGTACAAGGCGGTCGCCAAAGCCATCGACAAAGGCCTGCTGTTTGTCGGCACCAGTGACTTCACAGCTTTCTCGCAGGCGGTGCTGGCAAAAACGGGTGCCATCACGTGGGCCGGCCCAGCGCTGTGCGAAGGTTTTGGGGTGGCCGACACGGCGGATGACCCAGATGGGCATGGCACCGTTGGCGCAGCGGGAAAGCGGCAAGTCCAAGCCAGCGGGCCAGACGACATCATGGAGGCCTGCTTCAACGACCTCATCACCGGCCAAGGGGAGGGCGCGGGCTGGCGGCAGAACCGGGAACCGGCGGCCAACAGCGGCAAAGTCATCGCTATTAATTCAGAAGCTTCTCATGCAATACCGACAAGGGCTAGAGCCACATTTGACACCTATACCATCAAAAATTCGCAGTTGTGGGGCGGCAACCTTGCGGTGCTGAGCTCAATGGTAGGTACACCGTACTTGCCCGAAGTCAAAGGCGGCGTGCTGTTTCTGGAAGACGTGGCAGAGCACCCGTACCGCGTTGAGCGCATGTTGACTCAGTTGCTGCATGCGGGCATCCTGGCGCAGCAAAAAGCCATCGTGCTCGGCCAGTTCACCGAATACAAACTCGGTCCGCACGACAAAGGCTTCAAGCTGCAAACTGTGGTGGACTGGCTGCGCAGCCAGCTTAAGATTCCGGTGCTGACCAACCTGCCATACGGGCACGTGCAGACCAAAGTGCTGCTTCCCGTGGGCGCATCCGTGGACCTGGTGGTGCAGGGCAGGGATGCGCTGTTGCTGTGGGGGCACGATGCGTGATGGAATAACGGCCCTTAATCAGGCGGCGAATTGAAAAAGATCAGCAATCTTGCGGGCAGTTGCCCAAAAGCCCACACTGGCCTTACCAATGTCCCGCCAATGCCCTAAACTCGTTGTAACAACAAGGCTGGCACAACACGGAAGACGATAGGGAATGAGTTCGCAAACCACAGTTCAAACCACGGTTGTATTTGCTGATTTGATGGGCAGTACCGGCGTTTTTGAGTCCACCGGAAACGCAAAAGCCACGCAGGTCGTGACCGAGCTTACCAACTGGATTGGCGAAGTCTGTGTTGCCAACGGCGGGCGCGTGGTGAAAACGCTGGGCGATGGCGTGCTGGCCATTTTCCCAAATGGGCCCGGTGCCATCAATTCGGTGGTCGAAATGCAGCGTAGCCATCAAAAACGCCTGGACAAAACCCCGGTAGCCATGCGCATGCCCATCCGCATTGGCGTTGCCAGCGGTGAGGTGGAAATTGTGGCGGGTGACTGTTACGGCGACGCTGTCAACGTGGCCGCGCGCTTGAGCGACCTCTCTGGCCCGCACCAGATCTGGGCCAGCAATGCTGTGCTGGACCACTACGGCAAGTCGCCTGATGGCGTGCGCTTTCGCCCAGTCGGGCCGATCAGCATCCGGGGCAGGGCAGAGCCCTGCTCTGTTTACCAGGTGGAGTGGAAAGCCGAGGAAAATTCCGCCTTCCTCACCATGCAGGCTGACCTTCAGCCTACCCACCCCGGCTTTGCGCCGGACGCTTTGGGCGGGCAGGTGGAGCTTACCTGGGCTGGCCACACCCGATCATTCAAGTCGTTTGAACTGCCGATCCACATCGGGCGTGTGCAGCATGTGGAGTTTGTCGTCAACGACCCCCGTGTTTCCCGCGAACACTGCCGCATAGACTGGCGCAACGGCAGCGTCACCGTGGCGGACGTCAGTACGTATGGCAGTTGCGTGCGTTTTATTGGCGGCGGTTCTGACCTGCTGCTCAGGCGGGATGAGTGCGTGCTGCACGGCCGCGGCGAGATTGCGCTAGCGGCCACCTTTGCCGATGCCAACGTGCCGGTGGTGACGTTCTCGGTGTCTTAATCTACTTTTCTGCTTGCTCCGGTCGGAGGGTGATCTGCCATCTTCAATTGCAATTTACAGCTAAAAGATAAAAAGCCTTTACTTAACATAATATACATCGTATGAAGTATAAATCACCACTTGCCCTTTGGCTGCTTGCCCCGCACAAACGCGGCAATGATCTCGGCGGATTCGGCGCGGCTGTCACGGTGGGCAAAGTCGATGGCGGTCAGGCCTTGCTCGTTCTTCAAGAGCGGATCGGCCCCGGCCTCCAGGAGCAGCTTGACGGCGGACGCAGTGCCGTACAGTGACGCCATCATCAGCGGCGTGCTGCCGTTGGGCGACGCCGCGTCAATGTAAGCGTGGTTCTCCAACAGCAGGTCCATCACAGCCACGTGCCCGTTGGTGGCGGCGTAATGCAGGGGTGCCCAGCCCGGCTTGTTGACGTCAGCTCCCCGGTCGATCAGTTGCTTGGCCACGTCCAGCAGGCCTTTGAGCGACGCCAGCATCAAGGGGCTTTCATCCTTGGCGTTGCGCGCCTCCACATTGGTTTTGGGCGATGCGATCAGGGTTGACGCGACCTTCAACGCGGGCTCACGGATGGCCAGCGCCAGGCCGGATTCGCCCGCCGGATTGCGCGTGTTGGCATCAAAACCCCGGCTGAGCAAGGCAGTGACGGCCTTGGCGTCGTCTTGTTTGATGGCGACAAAAAAATCGTCATACGATCCAGAAAAAGCTGAAATATTCACTGAAAATACAATGAGATAAACAGCTTTCTTAAGGTAGTTGCTTAAGAATTTATGCGGCTTGGGATTTGGTTGAAAGTTCATTTTTACTCTCCTGCAAGAATTGATTGCTCCGCAAGCAACGTCGGAGAATCGACTGGTGGTGAATCGCTTGGCATGGTCACGCTTCTATCACGCCTTTGAACAGATTCTCAAAGTTCCGGCTGGTGTGCTCGGCTACCAACTCAGCCGGAATGTTCCTGATCTGCGCGATTTGCGCGGCCACAAAAGGCACGTAAGACGGGTTGTTGGTCTTGCCCCGGTACGGCACGGGCGCCAGGT
>JANYJD010000140.1 GCA_025358555.1 Rhodoferax sp. | reverse complement strand
TTGATGCCGACGTACGCCATCCCCAAATTTTTGGCTTTGGTGCCAAGCTGTGCATTCATCCCAAGCACATTGCCGGTGTGCACTCTGGCTTCACGCCAACCCCTCAGGAGTTGGACTGGGCGACGCGCGGGTGAGTGATTTTTCGGGCGGCTTGCTGGGTGCCATTACAGTTGACGGCAAGCTGGCTGACAAACCGGTTGCGATCCGGGCACAAACCATTATTGATGAATCGTTAAGTGCTGCAAGTCAGAGCGAGTTGCAGCCTCCTTCGATTGCGGCGTAGAACCGATTGCCCAAATTCAAATGGCGCGGGATGGGGGCTTGACTTAGGATTGCGATTCTGCTGATTTTTGTCTGGCAGTTCAAGCAACCCCGAGGAAAAAATGCAAAAAACTTTCACTAAACGTCTTGGAATCCTGCGCAAAAAAGATGGCATCACGCACGAGCAATTTGTTGAGCATTGGCTCCAGAAACATGCACCTTTGTGCGTCAAATTACCGGGCCTGCGCCGCTACAGCGTTAACTTTGTTGATCGCAAACGGTTTCCCAATTTCGACTACGACGGCTTTTCTGAATTGTGGTATGACTCTGAGGAAGCCCTCGTCGCGTCGCTGCAAAGCCCCGAAGGCCGCACGCTTTTGGCCGACCTGCCCAACTTTGCAAAAGACGTGTCACCCATCATCTCGGTAGAAACACAAATCATCTGGCCGTGAGACCTGCCATGACTCAACTTAACGGAAAAATTGCGTTGATCACTGGTGCGGCCGGTGGATTTGGCGAGGGCATCGCCCGCCTGTTTGTGGCGCAGGGTGCCCGTGTCATGATTGCTGACCTGGACGGGGTCAAAGCCGCCAAGGTTGCAGGTGAACTCGGGTCTGCTGCGCGGGCGGTGGCTTGTGACGTTTCCAAATCGGCTGACGTTCAGGCTGCGGTCCAAGCCTGTGTCGATGCTTTCGGTATACCGGACATCGTGGTCAATAACGCGGGTACCACGCACCGTAATCAGCCTATGCTCGATGTGGATGAAGCCACCTTTGACCGTGTTTTCAACGTCAACGTCAAATCCATTTTTCACATGACGCATGCGGTCCTGCCGCTGATGCGACAGCGCCGCCAGGGCTCCATCATCAATGTGGGCTCAACTGCCGGCATTCGCCCGCGCCCGGGTCTGACCTGGTACAACGCATCGAAGGGTGCCGTGAACCTTTTGACCAAGTCCATGGCGGCCGAACTTGGCGCCGATAACATTCGTGTGAACGCCATTTGCCCAGTGATGGGCGCGACAGGGCTGATCGAGCAATTTCTGGGCGGGGCGGACACGCCGGAGAGCCGTGCCAAAGTGGTTGCAGGCATCCCGCTGGGCCGCCTGTCCACGCCGGACGATGTGGCGCAGGCCGCGCTGTATCTGGCCAGCGACGCATCCAGTTTTATCACTGGCATCGAGTTGCCAGTGGACGGTGGCCGAACCATCTGAGCCCTGGGCTGCAGCAATGCCTGACATGGGCGCTGCAAATCTTCTCGCCCTGTACGGCACGCTTGAGCCACTTCCGGTTGAGGTAGGTTTGCACGCAGGGCCACTGGAAATGACCCTGCGGGGCGGTCATCTGGTTGACTTGATGGTTGCCGGGCACACTGTCTGGGAAGGCGTTGTGTTTCTTTACCGCGATCTCCATTGGTGCACGCCCGAGCCAGTGTTTCAGCGCGTTGTGCAGGAAGTGCAGACGCAAACAGAAGGGGTGGGGCAGGGCTTCACGCTGCTTCTGGATGGATTTATCCCCACACAGCCGGCGATTGACATTTCACTTGTGGTACGCGGCGACTCTCAGGGAGTGGTCACGGTGCGAGCCCGCGCTGTGCCGCGCGGCGATATTTTAGCCAACCGCATGGGGCTTTGCCTGATGCATCCTATGAGCGCAATCGGGCAGGCGCTGGACATCTAACACGTAGACGGCCGCATCAGCCACGCAGTCTTTCCCGAACATGTACCCCCGTGGCCACCCTTCACGGGGGTACGTGGCATACGCCATGAATACGCAGCCGGACATTGGGCCAGTGCCAGTTGTGGAGGCGATGAATTTGAATTCGAAGACCAACAGTCGAGTGGGACGGCATTTCGCGGCTTCTATCTGCAGGAGATGCAAAGTTGCGGTTGGACTTGACGGGGGAGATCACGGTAACCGGTTTAAGACTGTTGGCAGACCAATTTCATATGCATGGTATTGAGCCCGAGTCAGTTGCGGTGTTTCCCGGGACGTCGTCGACATTGGCTATGGCGCAGACTGCTTTCCCCGGGAGTTTGATCGGCAGCGGCACGCCGCATTTTTTTGCCCAGTTCAATCGTCTGGAGGCGGTGTATCCCTCAGATTTCCTCAGCTTCACGGTTTGCCCGATTGTGCACAGCGCGGATGACAGGACGCCCATGGCGGGCCTGCAAAGTCTCCCGTCGATGCTGGCGACCGCGCGTGCACGCCATCCTGGATGTAGATTCCGCGTTGGCCCCAGCAACCTGGGTGCACGTGACAGCCCGCTTGGAACTTTGGCTGCGTCGGATGGCATGCGCCGTGTGGCACTGGCGGGGCGCGATCCGCGTACCCGTGGTCTGTATGGCGCCGCCTGGCTGCTGGGTCATCTGGCTTGGGCTGCCCAGGCGGGCGCTGAGGCAGTGACTGTGATGAGTTTGCGCGGGGATGCTGGCGTCCTGACCGAAACCCAAGATGGTCAGGTGCTGTTGCACCCGCCCTACTTTGTGTTGGCGAAACTTGCCCGGTTGAAGTGCCAAAAGTGGACGAGCGTTTCAGGCCCGCCGGGCGTTGTGGCGCTGCCAGGCGAACGCGTTGGTCACCAAGAGTGGTTGGTCGCCAACCTCACAAGTCAATCAGTGGATTCGCCGCTTGGAGAAAGCCTGTCAGGTTGTGTCATGGATGCGGCAGCCTGGCAAGCTTACGCCCGCGGCGATGCCACATCACCCTGGCGGTCGCTTCCGCTGGGCGGCGCAGGTGTTTTGGAATTGGACGCATTCGCCGTCTCTTTACTGCAACCCGCAGTGGGTGCCAATGGCCGAGGAAAAGCCAGTAAATGCCAATCGAATTGCGAGACTGCGATACTTCGACTCTGATCAAAATTTTCCGCCATGCTTCCAGACATCGACTCCCTTGCCTTGTTTGTTCGCGCTGCTGAACTGCGCAGCCTGACCAAGGCTGCCGAGGCCTCGCACATCGGCCTGGCCGCGGCAAGCCGCCGCATGGCGCTGCTCGAACACCGTTTCAAAACCATGCTGCTCGAGCGATCGTCCCGCGGCGTCGAAGTCACACCGGCCGGCGCCGCGCTGCTGCCTCACGCCAAGGCCCTGCTGGTCGAGATGAACCAGATGCAGGCGGAGATGCGCGACCACGCCGATGGCCGCAAGGGTGCGCTGCGAATTCTCGCCAACACGTCGGTCATGACCGAGTCGCTCCCCGATGACCTGGCCGCGTTCGGACGCGCCAGCCCGGATGTGCGGCTGGTCGTCGAGGAGCGCTGGAGCCGCGAAATCGTTCCGGCGCTGCTGGCGGCGGAAGCCGATCTGGGCATCGTCGTCGAAGGCATCAGCACCGAAGGGCTGGACACTTTTGTCTATTCCACCGACAGCGTGGCGGTGGTGATGAAACCCGACCATCCGCTGGCAGCCGTGCCGGACATGAAATTCAGCGATGTGTTGGACGACGAACTAATCGCACTCGAGAGTGGCTCGTCAATGATGCGTCTGTTGGCTGAACACGCGGTGATTGCCGAGCGCACGATGCAACTGCGCGTCCAGGTGCGCAGCTTTGAGGCGGTGTGCCGGATGGTCGACGCGGGCCTGGGGCTGGGGCTGCTACCGTACCAGGCCGCCAACGTGTTGGGCAAGGGCCTGGGCCTGGTAGTGCGTCCGCTGACTGAAGACTGGGCCGAGCGCCGCATGCTGCTCTGCGTGAAGAAAGAGCGATCGGGCAATACCTCGCTGGCCAAGCTGCTCGACTTCCTGATCGCGCGTGACCGCAAGGTTGCCTAGCCGCGCCACTGCCTCTTACGGTCACTGTCGCGGCAGCGCCATCGCAACGACGACATATCGCGCCAACTTCGCGCGGTCAGCCAGCCGGTTCGAAATTCAACAAGCCGGCGTTGCCCAAATCCCCATGGACACCGCAAGGGCCAGGCCGAAAAATACGCTTGTTGACCGCGCTTCTTTTTTCGCGTTCTGCGCTTTCCTATTACGAAGTTGACGATGCACCGCAATACCACCGAGCTTTATCCCAGCGCCACTGGCCAGCATTGCGGGCAGCCGCGTTACGGCCACCTGATCGGCAACCGCTGGGTTGACAGCGCCGGCGCGCCTTTGCCGGTAACCGCCCCTGCCACCGGCGAGTGCTTCGCCTGGCTTGCCAGCGGAGGCAGCGCTGAAATCGATGCGGCCGTGGCTGCTGCGCGCGCGGCGCTCGACGGTGAATGGGGGCTTGTGACCGCCACAGAGCGCGGCCGCCTGATGCAGAAGTTCGCTTCGCTGGTGCTGGCCAGCGAAGAGCGGCTGGCCTGGGTCGAGGCCCATGACACCGGCAAGCCGATTTCGCAGGCACGCGCCGACATCCGCGCCGTGGCCCGCTACTTCGAGTTCTACGGCGGCGCGGCCGACAAGATTCATGGCGAGGTGATTCCGTACCTCAACGGCTACAACGTGAGCGTGGTGCGCGAGCCGCTTGGCGTTACCGCGCACATCACGCCGTGGAACTACCCCGCGCAAATGTTCGGCCGCACCGTCGCGCCAGCGCTGGCCATGGGCAATGGCGTTGTGATCAAACCGGCCGAGGAAGCGTGTCTGGTCTGCATGGAGTTAGGCGCACTGGCGGTCGAGGCCGGGTTTCCCGCCGGCGCGCTGAACATTGTCACCGGCCTGGGCGAGCAGGCCGGCGCAGCGCTGACGCGGCACCCCGGCATCAACTTCGTGTCGTTTACCGGCTCCCCAGAAGTGGGTCGCCTGGTGCAGGAATCCGCTGCCATCCATCACGTTCCCGTGGTGCTGGAGCTGGGCGGCAAGTCGCCTCAACTGGTGTTTGCCGACGCCGACCTGGAGGCTGCGGCCACCACGGTGTGCAAAGCCATCACGCAGAACGCCGGCCAGACCTGCTCGGCCGGCAGCCGCGTGCTGGTCGAGCGCAGCGTTGTCGACACATTTATGGCGTTGCTATCCGCGCGCTTTGCGGCGGTTCGTATCGGTACGCCTGACGAAGATGTCGATCTCGGACCTTTGATCAACAAGACGCAGCAGGAAAAAGTGCTTGCCTTCATCAGGAACGCACATCGCGACGGCCTGCCGCTGGTGGCGCAATCGACGGTACCGGCGGCCCTGAAAAACGGCTTCTTCGTGCCGCCCTCGGTCTTCGGGCCGGTGCCGGCCGACAACGCGCTGGTCTGCCAGGAGGTCTTCGGCCCGGTGCTGGCGGTGCAGGTGTTCGACGACGAGGACGAAGCCGTGGCGCTGGCCAACGGCACCGAATTCGGGCTGGTGGCCGGGGTCTGGACGCGCGATGGCGCGCGGCAGCAGCGCATGGCCAGGCGCATTGTCTCGGGTCAGGTCTTCATCAACTGCTACGGTGCCGGCGGCGGCGTCGAGCTGCCTTTCGGTGGCACCAAGCGCAGCGGTCATGGCCGTGAAAAAGGCCTGATGGCGCTTGACGAGGTCAGCACGACCAAAACGGTGGTGAATTGTTATTTGTAACGCCGTCATGGCGTTCATGAACCCGGTTTAACCCAAACGAACATGAGCACCAAACCTCTTGAAGGCCTGATTGTTGTCGCGCTCGAACAGGCGGTCGCTGCGCCCTATTGCACCAGCAAGCTTGCCGACGCCGGCGCGCGGGTGATCAAGATCGAACGGCCGGAAGGCGACTTCGCGCGGGGCTACGACAGCGCCGTCTTTGGCGAGTCCTCGTATTTCGTCTGGATCAATCGCGGCAAGGAATCGGTTGCACTCGACCTGCGCAGTGAGAACGGCAAAGCGGTTTTGCGCGATCTGGTCGCGGTGGCGGACGTGTTCATCCAGAATCTTGCGCCCGGCGCGGCCGAGCGGCTGGGTTTTGGCGCAGAGGCGCTGCGGGAAAGGCATCCGCGCCTGATCACCTGCGACATCTCGGGTTACGGCGAGTCCGGCCCGCTGCACCAGCTCAAGGCCTACGACCTGTTGGTGCAGGCCGAAAGTGGCCTGGTGGCGGTCAGTGGCGCGCCGGGTCCGTGGGGCCGCATCGGCGTTTCGATTTGCGATATCAGCGCCGGCATGAACGCGTTGATCGGCGTTCAGCAGGCGCTGCTGCAGCGCGAGCGCACCGGCCGCGGCAGCGGCGTGAAGGTATCGCTGTTCGACTCGGCCGCCGAGCTCATGGCTGTGCCCTACCTGCAGGCCCGCTATGGCCTGGCTGCGCCGGAGCGTGTCGGCCTCAAGCACCCCAGCATTGCGCCCTACGGCGCCTTCACCTGCAGCGACGGCCGCGAGGTGGTGCTTTCGATCCAGAACGAGCGTGAGTGGTCAAGCTTCTGCAAGATAGTGCTAGGCGACGAAAGCATCGCGGCCGACCCACGCTTCGCCGGAAACCAGGCCCGCATACAAAACCGCACCGTGCTCGACGAGTCCGTGCAGGCGGTATTCGGCCGGCTCACTTACGCAGAGGCGGTTGACCGTTTGACCGAGGCCCAGACCGCGTACGGCGCCATCAACTCGGTGCACGACCTGATCAACCACCCGCAGTTGCGTACGCGTGAGATGAAGGTTGGTGGCCGCCTGGTGCAGGTGCCCGCTTCGCCCTTTGTGACCGAGTGGGACGACCCGGCCTTTCGCCCGCTGCCCGCCATTGACGAGCATGGCGAACTGCCAGTACCGGCCCGCGTGAGCGCAAACTGATGCCCTCACACGCAAGGAGCCACATGTCGCAAACCCCCGCTGCTGACATCGAGCCTGCCACCCGTCCCAAGATCTCCTTTGCCGGGGTCAACAAGTTTTACGGTAACAACCGGGCACGAGTCGCAACGACGCTGGCGCTCGATGATTTCAGTCTCGACATAGCGCCCGAAGAAATCGTCTCGATCGTCGGTCCGACTGGCTGCGGTAAGTCCACTGCGCTGAACCTGCTAGCCGGGTTCGAGCAGCCCTCCTCGGGTGGTCTGGTGAGCGTCGACGGGCAGGCGGTCGCTGGGCCGGGACCGAACCGGGGCGTCGTGTTCCAGCAGCCCTCGCTGTTTCCGTGGCTTACGGTGCTTTCCAACGTGGTGCTCGGCATCAAATGCCGTGGCGTAGCGCTGGACGAGTACGAGCCACGCGCGCTGCGCCTGCTGGAAGAGGTCGGCCTCAAGGGCTTCGAGCGCCACTACCCTTACCAACTTTCGGGCGGCATGCAGCAGCGCGTCCAGATCGCGCGCGCCCTGATCAACGAGCCGGACATCCTGCTCATGGACGAGCCGTTCGGCGCGCTCGACTACCAGACGCGGCTGCTCATGCAAAAGCTGCTGCTTCGGCTTTGGGCGCACTTCAAGCCGACGATCCTCTTTATCACCCACGACGTGGGCGAGGCGATCTTCATCTCGGACCGCGTGATCGCGATGACCAAGCGGCCGGGTCGGGTGAAATGCGTCCTACACGTGAACGCACCCAAGCCGCGCGGCTACGAGTTCATCGGCTCGCCAGAGTTCACTCGGCTCGAGCACGACCTTGTGCTGGCGGTGCAAGGCGAAGTTGAAGGCGACGAAGTCGCGGCGCATTGAGATTAACGATTACCAATGAGGAGACTTTAGCAATGATCACATCATTCAAGCGCGCGGCCAATGCCCTGATGTTCACCGGCATCGCGTTGCTGACGTCCGGCACAGCCGTCGCTCAGCAAAAGGCCGACACCCTGTTGGAGTTCAACTATGGAATCCCGAACGCGAACCATGCCTCGGTGTTCGTGGCGCAAGACCTTGGTCTGTTCGAGAAGGTCGGGTTGAAGCCCAAGTTCTTCATCTTTCAGTCGGGGGCCCCGTTGCTCGCCGGGTTGAAGAGCGAAAGCCTAGACGTTGTCACGGCCGGCCTGGCGCTCGCCTTGGCGCTTGGGCAGAACATCCCGCTCAAGTTCATCTTCTGGGAAGCGAACTCGGCGGTAAGCGAGGGTCTGGTCGTTGACCCCAAGTCGGGTATCAAGTCGTATCGCGATCTCGCCAAGGCGAAGAAGATCGCCGCCGCGACCGGGACCTGCGCACAAGTTTCGCTGTACATGATGGCGAAGAAGGCCGGCATGGACTATTCGAAGCTGGATGTCGTCAACCTTCCGGCGCCGCTGTTCCGCAACGCGTTCATGAGCGGCTCGATCGATGCCGGCGTCGCCTGGCCGCCGTTCTCGCTGCAACTGCAGTCGGAAGGCTACCCGATCGCGGCGTTCGACAGCGAATACACGCCGCCGGGTGGCCTGTGCCCGGGCCTGACCGCTGCCCGTCCGGCCTATCTCAAGCAGCACCCGGAGATCGGCCTGAAGCTGGTGCAGGTCGAGGCGATGGCGCGCGAGGCGATCGCGAAAAATCCGCAGATTGCCGCTGATGCGTACATCAAACGCCAGAATCTGGCCCTGGAAGTGGCGAAGGCGGTTGTCGAGCGCGAGTGCTGTGACCGCGGCATCCCAAGCTTCGCGCAGCAGCTCGACCCGAAATCGCCGTACTCGATGACGGCGAAGGAAGGCGGCCTCGCCGAGAAGCTGCATATCGCGATCGAAGCGCTGCACGCGATGAAGGCGATTCCCGAGAAGATCCCGTTGAGCGTCATTCAGGAGGCAGTCGATCCGACGCACCTGCGCGAGTACATGAAGACCATAGGCAAATGAGGCAAGTGAAGTCCCGGGCGCAAGGGCGATGACAATCCCGGCAAATCCCGAACTGCAATCGCCGCCGACGCCGCCTTCCAGCGACGAGCGCGCGGACGGCGCGCGAAAGGTCGATGCGCACGCTGACAGCGCACGCCGGGAGATCCCCAACATCGCCTATTCGATCGGCGCGATCGTGCTGCTGTTCGTCGTCTGGTATACCGTCTCGCACTCGAGCTTCGTGAAGCCGGGGTACATCCCGACGCCCGAGGAACTCGGCAAGACGTTTATCGATCTCGTGCGCGATGGCTACCAGGGCAAGCCGCTCTATGAGCACGTCGGGATCAGTCTCTTCCGGACGCTGACCGGGTTCCTGCTGGGCGTTGTCGTCGGCGTGCCGGTCGGCCTGCTTTCCGGCTACAGCCGCCGCGCTGGCGCGATGATCTCGCCGATCATGGCGTTCATCCGCCCGATTCCACCGATCGCGTTCATTCCGATGGCCGTGCTGTACTTCGGCCTGGGCGAAGTCGGCAAGATTGTGCTGATCTTCTTCGTCTCTTTCAACTACGTGCAGACGAACGCGCAGGCCGGAGCGGCCAATTTTCCAATCGCCTATCGCCGCGCCGCGGAAACGCTCGGCTTGACCCGCATGCAGACATTTACGAACATTGTGATGCCCGGTGCGCTGCTGCAGACCTTCACCGGATTGAAAGTCGCCCTCGCATTGAGCTGGGCGGTCGTGGTGGCGGCGGAGCTCGTCGGCGCGCAAAGCGGGCTCGGATTCATGATTTCCGATGCCGCACTGCTCTTTCGCATTCCAGTGGTTTACATCGGCGTGGCGATGATCGGCGCGATCGGCCTGATCCTGAATCTCGCGCTCAACGCCCTCGAAACCAGAATCGTGCATTGGAAGGGACGCTGAAGGCCGCGTCGGCCGCCAGGTCCCTTCAACCTAGAAACTCTCCAGGAGACAAAACCATGAAATCGAAGAAAACAATCGCCACCTGGCTGCTCACCGCCCTGGGCGCATTCGCCAGCCTGCCGGTAGCCGCGCAGCGCAGCGCCCAGCCGCTGGAGATCAACTACGGCTACACCACGGCCGATCACGTCAACATCTACGTTGCGCAGGATCTGGGCCTCTTCGAGAAAGCCGGCCTGAAACCCAAGTTTTTTGCGTTTCCTTCGGGCGCACCGCTGCTGGCGGGCCTGAAAAGCGAGAGCCTGGACGTGGTCACCGCCGGCCTCGGCCTCGCGTTCGCGCTGGGGCAGAACATTCCGCTCAGCCTGCTCTACGTCAATTCCAACGACGCAACGGGCGAGGGCCTGGTGGTCAACGAAAACAGCGCCATCAAGTCCTACCAGGACATCGGCAAAGCACAGAAGATCGGGGCCGCGTCAGGCACCTGCGCGCAGGTTGCGCTGTACCTGATGGCCAAGAAGACGGGTGTCGACTACACCAAGATGGACATCGTCAACCTGCCAGCGCCGCTGCTCCGGAACGCGTTCAAAAGCAATTCCATCGACGCGGGCATTGCCTGGGCGCCCTACTCCATGGCGCTCGATGCGGAAGGCTTTCGCGTCGTGAGCTGGGATCCGGACTACACACCCGGCGGCGTGTGCCCGCGCATGACGGGCGTGCGGCCGGCCTTCATCAAGAGCCATCCCGAGATCGGCGTGAAGCTGCTGCAGGTCGACGCGATGGCGTCCGAGGCCGTCGCAAAGAATCCGCAGATCGCGATCGACGCACTCGTGAAGCGGCTGTCGCTGCCGCCCGCGGTTGCGAAGGCGACTATCGAGCGCATTTACATGCAGCGGCCGACTTTCGCCCAGCAGATCGACCCCGCGTCAGCCCTTTCGCTCACGTCGAAAGAAGGCGGCCTCGCCGGCAAGCTTCAGCTCGCCATGCAGGTGCTGCATGCCACAAAGAGCATACCGGAGCCGGTGCCGATGAGCGTGATACAAAACGCCATCGACCCTTCGCATCTTAAAGAGTTTGCGGCCTCTAGCCGCGCAAAATAGCCCATGATTAAAGGAGCCAACAGATGAGCCATATCCTGCTTCGCATGGCGCTCGCGCTGGCTGCGGCCATGGTCATTCCCTCCACGGCGCTTGCACAGGCCTTCCCGCAAAAACCGGTCACGATCGTTGTGGCTTATCCCGCCGGCGGTGTTGCCGACCAGATGGCACGGGTGCTCGCCGGTGAACTGGGCAAACGCCTGGGCCAGCATGTGACCGTCGAGAACCGGGTCGGAGCGTCGGGAATGATCGGCGCCAACTACGTCGCGAAGTCGGCGCCAGACGGGCACACCCTCCTTATGGCCGCGATGGCCGAGACCGTGTTCATGCCCCACATGAACGACAAGATGGCCTACCAGCCAGACAAGGACCTGGCCCCAGTGGCGATGGCCGTCAGGTACCCGTTCATGCTGGTCGCGAATCCGGCATTCCCGGCGCGCACGACGAAGGACGTGATCGCGCTGGCGAAAAAGAATCCGGGCGAGCATACCTATGCCACCGCCGGGAATGGATCGGTCCAGCACATCGCGATGGAAATGTTCAGCCGGACCGCCGGCATCCAGTTGCGCCACATCCCGTACAAGGGCGTAACGCCGGCGCTGACCGACGTCCTGGGCAACCAGGTGTCGATGATGTTCGCGGGTTTCCCGCCAGCCATGGTTCATGTGCAGTCGGGCAAGCTGGTGGCCATCGGCATGTCGACGAAAAACCGGCTGCAGGCGGCGCCGGACGTTCCTTCCGTGTCCGAGACTCCAGGTCTGGAAAACTACGACTTCCCCGTCTGGGTCGCGCTGTTTGCCCCCGCCGGCACGCCGGACGCGGTTCTCGACCGGTTGCACCGCGAATCGGTTTCCATCTTCGCGACGTCCGCCATCCGCGCCAACATCGAAAAGGCCGGCATGACGGTGTCCAGCGAGTCCCGCGCCAGCTTCGCCGCATTCGTGAAAAGCGAACACGCCAAATACCAGAAGATCATCAAGGAAGCGGGGATCAAGGAGGAGTAGGCCGATGCGGGCAGGCGCCGGCCGAAGTATGCAGCAGGAGCGGCAATGAAGATCGCGGTCATGGGCGCCGGCTCGGTCGGTTGCTATTTCGGCGGCATGCTGGCGCGGGCCGGGAACCATGTGACGCTGATCGGGCGCGCCGCGCATGTCCAGGCCATTCGTCGCGACGGACTGCTGCTCGACACGCAAACCTTTCGGGAGCGTGTGCGGGTTCGCGCGGAGTCCGGCGCCGGCGCGGTGAAGGACGCCGAGTTGGTGCTGTTCTGCGTCAAATCGATCGATACCGAATCGGCTGCGGCAAGTATCGCGCCGCATCTGGTCGAAGGCGCCATAGTGCTCAGCCTGCAAAACGGCGTCGACAATGCGCAGCGGCTGGAATCGATGCTGCGCCAGCAGGTTCTGCCGGCGGTTGTCTATGTCGCCACCGAGATGATTGCCCCCGGTCACGTAAAGCACCACGGACGCGGTGAACTCGTCATTCCAGACTCCGCGCTGGGGCGGCGGCTTGCTACGCTTTTCCAGCCTGCGGGCATTCCCGTGCATCTGTCCGGCAACGTGACTGGCGCTCAATGGGCCAAGCTGATCGTCAACTGTGCCTACAACCCGCTGTCGGCGATCGCGCAGCTACCGTTCGGGCCGCTGTTGCAGGGGGCAGGTGTCGAAGACGTGATGCACGATGTGGTGGAGGAATGCCTTGCGGTCGCCAGTGCAGCGCATATCGAAGTTCCCGGCGACCCGTGGGAAGCGCTGCGGCGTACTGGCAGCCAGGCTGGACAGTACGCTTCGATGGCGCAGGACCTGGCGCGCAGCAAGCGCACCGAGATCGACCATCTGAATGGCTACGTTGTCAAGCTCGGGCAGGCGCTGGGCGTGCCGACGCCGGTGAATCGATCGCTGCAAGTGCTTGTCATGCTGCTGGAGCGGCGAGGGCAAGCGGCTGAGGTAAGTTAGCCTGGAACAAAACCCTCGATCATCACCAGGTTGGACTTTGCCGACATCTGACGCAGCCGCTTGGCCGGCGCGTATTCTGGCGAATCGGACCAGGCCTGCGCCTGCGCCATGCTGGGAAATTCAAGGATCACAACGCGCTTTGGCGACCAGTTGCCCTCCAGCGTCTCGATGCGCCCGCCGCGGGCAAGAAAGCGGCCGCCGTACAGGGCCACGGTCGCCGGCGAGAGTTTCTTGTACTCCTCGAACAGCGCAGGTTCCGTGATTTCCATGTCGTTGATGACGTAGGCTGGCATGGCGTTGAATTTCCTTAGGCGGCAGTGACTGGGGATGCGGCAGACTGGCGCACCTGGATGCCCAGCTCGTTCTCGCGAATCTTCATCAGCACCGCCGTGTCGCGGTCGCCCATGCCCATCTTGCCGGCGCGATCCAGCGTGGCTTGCGCCGCGCGGCCGACAAGCGCCTCGAAGCCCTGTGCCTCGGCCACCTCGCAAGCCAGGCGCACGTCCTTGCCCGCCAGGCGGCAGGCAAAGCCAGGACTGTCGTCGCCCAGGAAAGCCTTCTTGGGCATGGCCACGGCCAGCTGCTGATTCCACGCCATCGTCGTGCGCATCACTTCCTGCATCAGTTCCAGCGTCAGGCCTGCCTTGATGCCGATGGCCAGCGCCTCGGTGTTGGCGACCATGATAGTCGTGGCCAGCAGATTGTTGGTGATTTTCATCGCATGACCGGTGCCGGGGCCGCCGCAAAAGTAGGTGTCTGTGCCCATGCACTTGAGCACCGGCATCGCGCGGTCGATGGCGGCCTGGTTGCCGCCCACCATGAGCGTCAGCGTGCCGGTGACGGCG